>NZ_WUMG01000002.1:0-371240 GCF_009827015.1 Delftia sp. CH05
CCACTGCCCCCCCGCCCCTGCCTGCGGCGCTGGTCTTTGACGCCTGCAACGTAGGCGTGGTGCTGCGCGCCGTGCTGTTTGTGCAGGCCGTGGTGGCAACGGCCTCGATGTTCGGCGCCGACTCGCCCCTGCAGTGGCTGCAGGGCATGGCCCTGCTGACCGGCGCCTGCCTGCCCGGCACGCTGGTCTGGCTGGTGGCCGCCTGCCTGCTCAAGCACCCGCTGCAGCGGCTGCCCGCATCCGGCCAGTACGCGGCCGGTGTGCTGCTGGGCATGGCGGCCGGGCTGTATGCCTGCGCCATGCTGCACCTGGCCGGCGGCACCAGCGCCCCCTGGCTGGCCAGCGCCGTGTCCGGCGGACTGCTGGCAGCCCTGCTGGTCGCAGCCCTGGTGCTGCGCGCACGCGGCCACGCACCCGCCGACACGCAGGCGCGGCTGGCCGAGCTGCAGTCGCGCATACGCCCGCATTTCCTGTTCAACACGCTCAACAGCGCCATCGCCCTGGTGCGCGCCGAGCCCGCCAAGGCCGAGGCCCTGCTGGAGGACCTCAGCGACCTGTTCCGCTATGCGCTGGCCGAGCCGCACAGCACGACCACGCTGGCCGAGGAGATCGAGCTGGCCCAGCGCTACCTGGCCATCGAGCAGGTGCGCTTTGGCGAACGGCTGCAGGTGCGCTGGCAACTGGACCCTGCCGCCCACGGCGCCCTGCTGCCGCCGCTGCTGCTGCAGCCGCTGGTGGAAAACGCCATACGCCATGGCGTGGAGCCCAGCGCACGCGGCGGCAAGCTGCAGGTGCGCACCGAGCGCCGTGGCGATCTGGTGGAGGTGCGCATCACCAACACCCTGCCCTCCGAGATCGATTCCGCCAGCGCAGCCGGCACGCGCGGCAACGGCATTGCGCTGGCCAATGTGCGCGCCCGGCTGTCGCTGCTGCACGACCTGCAGGCCCACCTCACGGCGCGCACGCTCAACGGGCATTTCGTGGTGCGCATCAGCCTGCCGCTGGCACCGCCTGCCAGCCAACCCACGAAGGCTTTATCGAAGAAGAAGCACCATGCACATCCTGATCGTTGACGACGAAGCCCTGGCCCGCGCGCGGCTGCGCACCCTGCTGGCCGACGTGCAGGCATGCACGGGCAGCGGCCCGCACCAGGTCAGCGAGGCGGCGGACGCCCGCCAGGCCATGGCCGTGCTGCAGGCGCCGGGCCCGCGCCCCGTGGAACTGGCGCTGCTGGACATCCACATGCCCGGCCAGGACGGCCTGGCCCTGGCCCATATGCTGCGCCGCCTGCCGCTGCCGCCTGCCGTGGTCTTCGTCACCGCCCATGCCGGCCACGCGGTCGAGGCCTTCGACCTGGATGCTGCCGACTACCTGACCAAGCCCGTGCGCCGCGAACGCCTGCAGCAGGCCCTGGCCAAGGCCGCGCGCACGGCCGCGCACCAGACGGCCGAACGCGACAGCGGCCCCGTGCTGCTGATACAGGACCGGGGCGCCACCGTGCGCCTGCCCCTGTCGGAGGTGCTCTACCTCAAGGCCGAACAGAAATACGTGACCGTGCGCACCGTGGGCCGCAGCTACATCCTCGACGGCGCCCTGGCCGACCTGGAGGCCCGCCACGCCGACCACCTGCTGCGCGTGCACCGCAACGCCCTCGTGGCACGCAGCGCCCTGCGCGCCCTGGAACGCCACGACGACCCCACCGAAGGCGAAGGCTGGGCCCTGCGCCTGCACGGCATCCCCGAACTGCTCATGGTCTCGCGCCGCCAGCTCCCCCAGGTCCGCGCCGCCATCCGCGACGAAGGACAGCCCGGCTGAGGCGCAGGGCTCAAGGAGCCCGGCCCAAGACAGCCCCCCGCGTCAGAAAGCACGCCCGCAACACAAGCATGGCCCAACGCGAGGGACACCGAGCAAGGGCCGCCCCGCAGCGAGGGTGTCGTCCCCCTCGGGGGGAAGGCGCGCAGCGCCTCAGGGGGCTACATTTTTCTAGACAGATCCCACATCGCATCCACCAGCAGATCGATGTCCCGCGCGTCATGCCACAGGTGCGTGGACACGCGCACGCCGTAGTGGTCTGCCGCCGCGCCGATCACGGGGAAGTTGGAGTTGCGGATCACGAAGCCCTGCRGATAGTCGCTGAGCATGCGCGCCACGAAGGTCGAGGACTTGGTCCCGTTCATCACGTCGTCCTTGTTCTGGAACGGGTTGAAGCAGGTCAGCGCCGACAGCAGCTTGGGATCGTCCTTGGGCGAGTACAGCGAGTCCACGCCCCAGCGCTCGACGATCTTTTCCTTGAGGTAGGACGACAGCGTCAGGTCATAGGTCTCGATCTTCTTGCGGCCGATGCTGTCCCACTGCGCGCAGGCCTGGGCCAGCGCCATGAACATGGGCGTGTGCACGCTGCCGCAGGAAGTGACCGAGGCGGCGATGTCGTAGGTCTCCTTGGCCGTGGTCGTGCGCTCCAGCGCCGGATAGGCGCTGGTGTGCACCGGGTACCACTTGGGCAGGGGCAGCGGGTTGGAGGCGCGGATCTTGTTGCGGATGATGAGGATGCCCGTGGAGCCCGGGCCGCACTGCCACTTGTGGCCCGCGCCCGACATGAAGTCCATGCCCAGCTCCGCATAGTTGTAGGCCATCATGCCCGGCAGGTGGGCGCCGTCCACGATGCTGATCAGGCCGTGCGCCTTGACCACGCCCATCAGGTCGGCAATGGGCAGCATGGTGCCGGTCTTGTAGGTGGGAGAGGACCACATCATGGCGCGCACGCGCTTGCCCTGGGCCTTGAGCGCGCGGATGCGCTCGTCGAACAGGTTCACGTAGGTGGCGGCCGTCTGGTTGTTGCCCACGGGCAGCGCAATGCGCGAGACCTCGATGCCGTAGCGGTCCTGGGCGATCTTCAGCGGCGTGTCGCCGCCGCCGTGCTCGTGGTTGGTGGTCACCACCACGTCGCCACGCTGCCAGTCGATGCCCAGGATGGCGTGGCACATGCCCGAGGAGGTGTTGGCCGAGAAGGCCAGCTCGTCGGCATCCACGCCAAAGCCCGGCGCCACCTGCTTGCGCAGGTCCAGCAGGTTGCTGTAGCCGTTGCCCGAGTCGGCGGCCTTCTTGCGGTTTTCGGTATCGAACACATCGAGCACCAGCTTGGGCATGGAGCCCGCCGTGCCGATGTTCATATAGGTCTTCTCGGGCTTGAGGATGAACATGCTCTGCACGTCGGTCCAGAAGGCCTCGTCACGCATGAGCTGCTCGCGCAGCGCAGCGGCCGAGGTCTGGGCATTGCCGCTGCCGCAGGCAGCCAGCAGCGGGCCCAGCGTGGCTGCGCCGGTGCCGTAGCCCAGCATGCGCAGGAAGTCGCGGCGCTTGGAAGTCCAGCGCGCGGGATAGCCGGATTCGCCGGCGGCCGCAGTGGCGGTCAGGGATGTGGCCTGCTCGGCCGCGATCTGGGGGTGTCGTGCGTTCATGCGGTCCTCCTGTCGTTGCGCAAGCGGTCAGCGGCGGCCGACGATGGCCGAGATTTCGATCTTCACATCGCGCGGCAGGCGCGCCACCTCCACCGTGGCCCGAGCGGGGGCGCCGGTCTTGAAGTACTCGCCATAGACCTTGTTCATGGCGGCGAACTCGTTGAGGTCCTTCATGAAGACCGAGGTGGACAGCACATCCTCATAGCCCAGTCCCTGGGACTTGAGCTTGGCGCCGATGTGGTCCAGCACGGCGCGCGTCTGCTCCTCGATGGTCGTGCCCTGGATGGCCGTGCCCTGCGCGTTCAGCGGCAGCACGCCCGAGAAGTAGATCGTGTTGCCATGCGCCACCATCTGCGAATACGGGCCGATGGCCGGATAGATCTGCGTGGTGGACAGCACCTCGCGCTTGTGGGGCGCGGCGCAGCCCGCCAGCGTCGCTACCGCCGCCGCCACACCGCATGCCAGCGCCACGCGCCGCAGGTTCGATCGAATATCCATGGTATTGCCTTTCTGAAACAAAAATACAAACTGCCACTGCCGTGCCGCGCATTACTGCAACGGCGCCCCGGAAACACTTCGTCACCATTTAATTGGGTCATCGAAGGCGACATGAATCATTGACACAAAATGATTCGAATCAGTGATTTCACGGAGAAATTCTAGGCAGGGATCTGGAGCATTCGATAATGAATTTTCCCCTACGCACCACTACGCAGGACCGCTTGCGCAGTGCTACGCAGCAGGATAACTCTCTTCTGAAACAACGGCTTGGCACGGAACCTGCTCAACCGTAGCCAGGCATGTCAGACAGATGAGGGACGGCGCACCACAATACGGCAAAACCATTATTCAAGACCCCAAAAAGGGGACAACGCACCAAGAAAATGCATATCGGATTCCCTATGTCAATGGGATATTCTTTCGTGCGCGAAATATATTATCCATGGCATTTTCCTTGGGATATTCAAATTCCTTTTCCTGCGCGCGTGGATATGCAGCGCGCACAGGCCATTGGCAGATACGACGCCCGCCATTCAAGGTCCGCTGCCGGGCCCCGGCGCCATGCGCGCAAGCCCTGTTGACAAGGTCCGTGCACTGGGCGGAAAAGATCGTCGGTGCACTCCACACAGGCTCCCATGCAACTTCCGCTGAAACTTGCGCTTCTGTCGATTGCCGCCATCGCGTTGGCCCTGGGCCTGGTCGCGGTGACCGTGCAACACCAGACACTGGAGCTGGCCCGCCAGGAACGAGAGCTGGTCGAGACCGCCTACCTGCACAGCAAGGAGACCGAGCTGCGGCACTACGTGCAGCTTGCGACCACGGCGCTGGCGCGCATCCAGTCCAGCGGCGAGGAGCCATCCGTGCAGCGGCGCCAGGCGCTGGATACGCTGGCGCGCATGCAGTTCGGCGAGGACGGCTACTTCTTTGTCTACGACGAACACGGCAACGTGCTGCTGGATGCGCGGCAGATGGGCCTGTCGGGCGTGGACCTGTGCGATCCCAACAGCCCGGGCGGCGCAGGGCCCGCCAGGATCATCCTGGATGCCGCGCGCAGCGGCGGCGGCCTGGTGCGCTACCAGTGGCAAAAGCCGTCCTCGCTGCGTACCGAGGCCAAGCTCGCCTACGTGGCCACGGTCCCCGAATGGGGCTGGTCGCTGGGCACGGGCCTGTACCTGGACGATGTGGAGCAGGCGCTGCGCCAGATCGACGAAAGCGCCCAGGCCAATATCGCGGCCACGCGCTGGCGCATCTTCGGCATTGCGGCGCTGTGCATCGTGCTCATCGGCGTGGCGGGGCTGGCGTTCAATCTCAGCGACCACCGCGTGTCCAGCACCAAGCTGCAGCGCCTGGCCCAGCGCGTGGTGCATTCGCAGGAGGAAGAACGCACGCGCGTGGCGCGCGACCTGCATGACGGCGTGGTCCAGGTGCTGGTCTCGTCCAAGTTCCTGCTGGAGACGGCCCAGGCCCAGCTCAGGCGCCTGGCCGCACAGGACCCGGCCACGGCCCAGCGCATGGTGGACCAGGGACTGGAGCAGCTCAACCACGCGCTGGTGGAGATACGGCGCGTCTCCCACGGCCTGCGCCCCGCCCTGCTGGACGACCTGGGCCTGGCCCCGGCCCTGGCACTGATGAGCCAGCAGATGCAGGCCGAGGACGGCCTGCGCATGCAGTTCGGCTGCCGGGGCGAGACCCGCTTTCTGCCGCCCAGCCACGCCACGGCCCTGTTCCGCGTGGCCCAGGAGGCCGTGACGAATGCGCAAAACCATGCGCAGGCCACGCGCATCGACGTCAGCCTGCACTTTCAGCGCCGCCGCGTGGTGCTGCAGGTCAGCGACGACGGCCAGGGCTTCGACATGCGCCGCGTGCAGCGCGACCGCCAGGGCGGCATCGGCCTGCGCAACATGCGCGAGCGCATCGAGGGCCTGGGCGGCCATCTGAGCATCAGCTCGGGCGCCCGGGGCACCCGGCTGGTCGCCGTGCTCTACCGCAGCGGCGGCATGCCGCTGTCTCCCTCACCGGAATTCGAACTCCCACAGGCCGCTGCATGAACCCCATGATCCGCATCCTCCTGGTGGACGACCACCCTCTTGTGCGCGACGGCGTGTCCATGCGCCTGCAGGCCACCGACCATATCCGTGTCGTGGGCGAGGCCGCCAGCGTGGACCAGGCCGTGCCGCTGGCGCGCGAGCTGTCGCCCGACCTGGTGGTGACCGACATCCGCATGCCGGGCGCCAGCGGCATCGACCTGGCCGCGCTGTTCCGCGATCAGTTCCCCCTGGTGCGCGTGCTGGTGCTGTCCATGCACGAGGACCCCGAGTACGTGCGGCGCGCCGTGGCACTGGGCGCACGCGGCTATGTGCTCAAGGATGCGCCGGCGCAGCAGCTCATCGAGGCCATAGACCGGGTCTACGCGGGCGGCCTGTATTTCAGCCCCGGCCTGCAGCCCGTGGTCGAGGACGACGGCGCCGGTGCCGGCCCCCGGCGCGCCCTCACGCCGCGCGAGGCCAGCGTGCTGCAGTGGATCTCGGAGGGCCGCTCCAACAAGGAGATTGCAGCGCTGATGGGCACCTCGGTGCGCACCGTGGAAACCCACCGGCTGCACCTGCGCCGCAAGCTGCGCATCGACGGCCATGCGGCCTTCATCAAGTACGCCGTGGACTATGCCGACCTGCTGGGCAGCACGCCCGTGCAGGCCGGTGCGGGATAGCCTGAAACGCCGCCCGCTCAGTGCGCGTGCGCCGCGCGGCTGACCACGGTGACCAGCACGATGCCCAGCATCAGCCAGCCCACCTGGGCCACGGTCTCGCGCGCGCTCAGGCGCTTTTGCAGCTGGGGAATCAGGTCGGCCAGCGCCACGTAGATGAAGCTGCTGGAGGCCACGGCCAGGAAGTACGGCAGCAGCTCCTGCAGCTGGCCGACCAGGAAATAGCCGCCAATGCCGCCCAGCGTGGTCACGGCCCCGGCCATGGACACCTTGATCAGGGCCACGCGCCGGTTGGAGCTGGACTGGCGCAGCACCACGATGTCGCCCATGTGGTGCGGCACCTCGTGGGCCAGCACCGACACCGCCGCGATCAGCCCCAGGCGCATGTCGGCCATGAAGGCGGAGGCGATCAGCACGCCATCGCCGAAGCAGTGCACGCTGTCGCCGGTCAGCACCGCCCAGCCGCCGTGGCGGTGGCCATGATGGTGGCCATGGGAATGGTCATGGGCGTGGCCCTGGTGATCGTGATGCTCGTGGTGATCGTGCTCATGGGCCGGCGGCGCGCCGTGCTCATGCCCGTGGTGCCACAGCTCGGCCTTGGACAGCAGGAAAAAGAACACCAGGCCCACCAGCAGCGTGACGAACAGGTCGTGCGCGCCGGCCTCGCTCTCGAAGGCTTCGGGCAAGAGGTGCATGAAGGCCGTGGCCAGCAGCGCGCCCGCCGCCAGGCTCAACAGCCGCTGCGGCATCATGCCCGGCGAGCGGTTGCCTCCCAGCCCCATCAACAACGCGGCCACCCAGACGCTGCCAATACCGGCGGCCAGGGTGGCCAGAATGATTGCTACCAATGTCATAGCGATTTGTGCTTCAACCGTATGCCCTTGCAGGCGAAACCCGCGAATTCTCGCAGAAAGACCGGCCCCATCGCAGCCGTGGCCTGCGATCCCATGAAGGAAGCAGGCCACGGTGTCGGGTGCCCTCGGTTTCAGCCTACAGAAGCTGTCAAGCCCCCCCAGCGCAAAAAAGCTCAGGGCGCGACGCCGTTCTTGTTGAACCAGGCCAGCATTTTTTGCCAACCGTCGCGCGCAGCCTGCTCGCGGTAGCTGGGCCGGTAGTCGGCATGGAAGGCGTGGGGCGCCTCCGGGTAGATCACAAACTCCGAGGCCTTGGCCGCTGCCGAGCCCTGCTTGAGCGCCTCGCGCATGCGCTCCACGGATTCCAGCGGAATGCCCGTGTCCTGCCCGCCATACAGGCCCAGCACCGGCGCCTTGAGGCTGGAGACCAGCTCCAGCGGATGGCGTGGCTGCAGCGCGGTCTTGGCGCCTTCCAGCCGGCCGTACCAGGCCACGCCGGCCTTGACCGGGCCATGGGCCGCATACAGCCAGGTGATGCGCCCGCCCCAGCAAAAGCCCGTGATGGCCACGCGCGCCGTATCGCCGCCCTGCGTGCCCGCCCATTGCACGGCGCCGTCCAGGTCGGCCATGACCTGTTCGTCGGGCACCTTGGAGACCAGCTCGCTCATGAGCTTGGCGATCTCGGTATAGGTCTTGGGATCGCCCTGGCGCGCATACAGATCGGGGGCGATGGCCAGGTAGCCGGCACGCGCCAGGCGGCGGCAGGTGTCGGCAATGTATTCGTGCACGCCGAAGATCTCGGAGATCACCAGCACCACGGGCACATTCTTCTTGCCGGCGGGTGCGGCGCGGTAGGCCGGCACCTTGAAGCCGTTCACGGTGAAATGCACCTCGCCGGCCGTCAGGCCATCGGCCGGCGTGGAGATGGCGGTCTGCGCCATGAGCGGCGTGGCCGCGGCGGCATAGCCCAGGCCCAGGGCCGTCTGCAATGCCAGGCGCCGCGTGGGCCCCTCTTCGCTGCTGCGCCCCGGAACCAGGGCCTTCAGGTCTTGCTGCTGATCGTCACGCATGCATCTCTCCTTGGTGGTGGTTGAGAACCGGCCAAGTCTACGATGCGCGCGTGAAGCTCAATGTGCCTTGTCCCAGTTGGGGCCGACGCCCACTTCGGCGAGCAAGGGAACCTTCAGTTCCGCCACGCCGGCCATCAGGCGCGGGATCTCGGTGCGCACCCAGTCCGACTCGCCTTCGGGCAGCTCGAACACCAGTTCGTCGTGCACCTGCATGATGACGCGGACCTCGGACTGCCTGGCATCGAGCTCGGCCTGCACCGCCACCATGGCCTTCTTGATCAGGTCGGCCGCCGTGCCCTGCATGGGCGCGTTGATGGCCTGGCGCTCGGCCGCCTTCTTGCGCGGGCCGCTGCCGCCGTTGATATCCACCAGGTACAGGCGGCGGCCGAAGACGGTTTCCACGTAGCCGTGGTCGCGCGCGAATTCCACCGTCTCGTCCATGTAGCGCTTGACGCCTGGATAGCGCTGGAAATAGCGGTCGATGTAGGCGGCGGCAGCCTTGGTCTCTATGCCCAGGTTCTTGGCCAGGCCAAAGCTGCTCATGCCGTAGATCAGCCCGAAGTTGATGACCTTGGCATAGCGGCGCTGCTCGCTGCTGACCTGCTCCAGCTCCACGTTGAAGACTTCCGATGCCGTGGCCCGGTGCACGTCGCGGCCTTCGTGGAAGGCGCGCAGCAGCGACTCGTCGCCCGACAGGTGGGCCATGATGCGCAGCTCGATCTGCGAGTAGTCGGCGCTGGCGATCACATGGCCGGGCGCGGCAATGAAGGCCTCGCGCACGCGCCGGCCTTCGGGCGTGCGGATAGGGATGTTCTGCAGGTTGGGGTCGTTGCTGGACAGGCGCCCCGTCACGGCCACGGCCTGGGCGTAGTGCGTGTGCACCCGGCCCGTGCGCGGCAGCGCCAGCTGGGCCAGCTTGTCGGTATAGGTGCCCTTGAGCTTGGACAGGCTGCGGTGCTCCAGCAGCTTGGCGGGCAGCGGATAGTCCTCGGCCAGCTTCTCCAGCACCTCTTCATCGGTGCTGCGTGCGCCGGTGGCCGTCTTCTTGACCACGGGCATGCCCAGCTTGTCGAAGAAGATCTCGCCCAGCTGCTTGGGGCTGGCCAGGTTGAAGGGCTGGCCCGCGATGTCGTAGGCCTCCTGCTCCAGCTGCACGATGCGCTGGCCCAGATCGTTGCTCTGCCTGGCCAGCGTGGCGGCATCGATGAGCACGCCGTTGCGCTCTATGCGGAACAGGGCCTCGCTGGTGGCGATCTCCAGCTCGTAGATGCCGCGCAGGCCGTCGTGCGCCTGCAGCTGCGGCCACAGCACGCGGTGGACGTCCAGGGTCTGGTCCGCATCCTCGCAGGCGTAGGCGGCAGCCTTGTCCACGGGCACCTGGGCAAAGGGGATCTGGTGGGCGCCCTTGCCGCACAGGTCTTCATAGCTGATGCCCGTGCGGTTGGTGTGGCGCAGCGCCAGGCTGGCCAGGCCGTGCGGGCGGTGCACTTCCAGCACATAGCTTTGCAGCATGGTGTCGTGCACATAGCCCTGCACCTCGATGCCGGCATTGGCGAAGACATGGCGGTCGTACTTGACGTGCTGGCCCAGCTTGGGCCGGGCCGCATCCTCCAGCCAGGGCTTGAGGCGCTGCAGCACTTCGTCGGCCGGCAGTTGCTCGGGCGCGTCGGGGCCGGCATGGCGCAGGGGGATGTAGGCAGCGGCGCCGGGCTCCACGCTCAGCGAGATGCCGACGATCTCGGCACGCATCTCGTCCAGCGAGGTGGTTTCGGTATCCAGGGCCGTGAGTTCGGCGGCGTTGATCTTGGCCAGCCACTGGTCGAACGCTTCCCAGGTCAGCACCACGTCGTAGTCCAGCGCACGCTGCTGGGCGGTCTCGGCCTCGGCGGTGGCGTCGTCGGATTCGGCCTGCTCCTGGGCAAACATGTCGCCCGTGGACTGGTCGGCACGCGGCTTGGCCGCTGGCTTGCGGCCGGCCTTGACGGCTTGCAGCGCATCGGGCTCGGGCGCGGCACCGCCGAGCATGCGTGCCAGCCCCTTGAAGCCGTAGCGCTCATAGAACTCGCGCAGCGGCGCGGTATCGGGCTCGCGCGGCGCCAGCGCGTCGAGCACGGGCAGGGTGGGCACTTCGGCGCTCAGGTCGCAGTCGGTCTTCATGGTGACCAGCTGGCGGCTCAGTGCCAGCTGGCCCGAGGCGATGGCATCGCGCAGGTTCTGGCCAGCCACGCCCTTGATGCCGTCGGCCGCAGCGATCAGGCCGTCGAGCGAGCCGTGCTCGGCCAGCCACTTGACGGCCGTCTTGGGGCCGACCTTGGCAACGCCGGGCACGTTGTCCACGGCATCGCCGACCAGCGCCTGGTAGTCGATCATCTGCGCAGGCGGCACGCCGAACTCGGCCGTCACGCCGGCCACGTCGCGGCGCTTGCCGCTCATGGTGTCCATCACCATGATGTGGGGATCCACCAGCTGGGACAGGTCCTTGTCTCCACTGGAGATGACCACGTTCACGCCCTGGGCGGCGGCCGTCTTGGCCAGGGTGCCGATCACGTCGTCGGCCTCCACGCCCTGGATGGCCAGCACGGGCCAGCCCATCAGGCGGACCACTTCGTGGATGGGCTCGATCTGCGAGCGCAGATCGTCGGGCATGGGCGAGCGGTGCGCCTTGTATTCGGGATAGAGCGCATCGCGGAAGGTGGGGCCGCTGGCGTCGAACACGCAGACCGCGTAGTCGGCCGCCACTTCCTTGCGGATCGCCTGGAGCATGTTGATCATGCCGCGGATGGCGCCCGTGGCGGGGCTTTCCGGGTTGCCGGGCTCGGCGCGCAGATCCGGCATGGCGTGGTAGGCGCGGTAGAGGTAGCTGGAGCCGTCGATCAGCACCAGGGTCTTGGAATTGCTCATGCGCCGATTGTGCACGCGCCGGCAGGGGGACAGGGCGGGACAGGGCCCGCCGCAAGACCTACAATGGAGCCCATGCGCGCCGCTCCACTTCTCATCCTCCTGAGCCTGGCCGCCAGCCCCGTGCTGGCCCAGAACCCCACGCCTGCCCCGGCTGCCTCCACCGCCCCCGCGGCGGCGACCGCCGGGCAGACCGCGCCGGACACGGCCAGGCCCGAGGCCCGCGACCGAAGCAACCAGCGCGTGGAACGCATCCATGTGGAAGACGAAGGCAGCCGCGTTGACGAACTGCGCGTGGGCGGCCAGACCCGAAGCATCACCGTGCAGCCCAAGGTCGGCGACATGCCCTCCTATGAGGTGCAGTCCAACGACGGCGCCCGCTCCTCGCGCAACCGCGGCGATGGCGACGGCACCAACGGCACGCGCGTCTGGAACCTCAAGAAGTTCTGATCCTCACCGGACTGTCCGGGCCCCGGGCCCGGCGGCATCCCAGGGGGCAGCACCTGACGGCGCTGCCCTCTTTCCATATCTGACGACAACGATTTCCGCCGAGCCGCGCTGGCCGGCAATGCAAACATGGCCGTTTTCACCGAAGTCTCCGACAAAGATGCGCGCGAGCTGCTGCGCCGCATGTCCCTGGGTTCCTTCAAGGAGCTGCGCGGCATCCAGGGCGGCATAGAGAACACCAACTACTTTCTCACCACCGAGCAGGGCGAGTGGGTGCTGACGCTGTTCGAGCGCCTGACGGCCGAGCAACTGCCCTTCTACCTGTACCTGATGAAGCATCTGGCGCAGGCCGGCATTCCCGTGCCCGACCCTCAGGCCGAGACGCGCAGCGGCGACATCCTGCTGCGCGTGTGCGGCAAGCCCGCCTCCATCGTCAACCGCCTGCCCGGCAGGAGCGAGCTGACCCCCCAGCCCGCACACTGCGCCGCCGTGGGCGAGATGCTGGCGCGCATGCACCTGGCCGGCCGAGACTACGATCGCCAGCAGCCCAATCTGCGCGGCCTGCCCTGGTGGAACGAGACCGTGCCCACGGTGATCCCGCACATCGACGCACCCACCGCCGACCTGCTGCGCTCCGAACTGGCCTTCCAGAACCATGTGGCCGCCTCGCCCGCCTATGCGGCCCTGCCGCGCGGCCCCGTGCATGCCGACCTGTTCCGCGACAACGTGATGTTCGAGGGCGAGCGCCTGACCGGCTTCTTCGATTTCTACTTCGCAGGCGTGGACAGCTGGCTGTTCGACCTGGCAGTGTGCCTCAACGACTGGTGCATCGAACACGCCACAGGCGCCCATGACGCGGCCAAGGCCAAGGCCATGATCGATGCCTACCAGTCCGTGCGCCCCCTGACCGCCGCCGAGCGAGAACTGTTCAACCCCATGCTGCGCGCGGGCGCGCTGCGCTTTTGGATCTCCCGCCTGTGGGATTTCCACCTGCCGCGCGAGGCCTCCATGCTCGTTCCCCACGATCCCACGCATTTCGAGCGCGTGCTGCGCCAGCGCCTGGCCCGCCCCGTGGCGCTGGACTGACGTCCCAGGCCGGCCACGACGCGGCTGCCGGAGGGCTTTGCGGTCCACGGGCCGCGCTTCCTCGGGTACAGTCCCCGTTCGGGCGCCAGCGGCGCGGCCCATGCCAGAGGCCATGCCCCATCCAGGCGCCCCGACTTCCTCACCCCATGAAACTTCTCATCGTTCCCGCCCGTACCGGCCTGCAATGGGTGCAGCAGGGCATCCGCACCTTCCGCCAGCAGCCGCTGGCGCTGGCGGCACTGTTCTTTCTGTCGATGGCGGCCATGTCGCTGGTCACGGTGCTGCCGCTGATCGGCCCCGTGATCGCGCTGGGCCTGCTGCCGGCCACATCGCTGGCCATGATGGTGGCGGCGGCCGAAGCCTCGCACGGGCGCGCGCCCACGCCGGCCCTGCTGCTGGTGGCCTTTCGCACCGGGCGCCAGCGCCTGAATTCCATGCTCACGCTGGGCGCCATGTATGCGGCAGGCTTCTTGCTGATCATGGGCCTGTCCATGCTGGTGGACGATGGCCAGTTCGCCAATGTCTACCTGGGCGGCGAGCCGCTGACGCGCGAGATCGCCGAATCGCCCGACTTCCAGGCCGCCATGTGGCTGAGCATGGGCCTGTACCTGCCGCTTTCGCTGCTGTTCTGGCATGCGCCGGGCCTGGTGCACTGGCACAACGTGCCGCCGGTCAAGGCCGTGTTCTTCAGCCTGGTGGCGTGCGTGCGCAACATCGGCGCACTGGTGGTCTTCGGCCTGAGCTGGATGGGCGTGTTCATCGTGGCCGGCATCGTGATGGCACTGATCTCGGCCGTGCTGGCCCAGGTGCTGGGCGGCATTGCCAACGGCCTGATGATTGCCACGGCCATGCTGCTGGCCGCCATGTTCTTCACCTCCATCGTCTTCACCTTCCGTGACTGCTTTGCGGCGCCCGATGAAAGCGATGGCAGCGACGCCATCGGCACCGAACCGCCGCAGCCGCCCGGACTGTCCGGCTGACGCCTGCACGGCACCAGATCACCAGGCCCCTTTCGAGGGGCTTTTTCTTTGCCGTTTCTCTGTCGTGCCAGCGGCCACCCGGGCGTCCACATGACGCAGTCACTGTTGTGTCATACGGATGCCATCGCTTTGTCACAGTGCCTGCCTAGCATGCCGTGCGGATGCATAGCCAGCGAGTGCGCAGCGGCATCCCGGCCCATCCCGCCCCCGATGGGCTGATGCAGACAACCCCACAACGGAAGCCCCATGTCCCAATCCACGATGCTCTCCCGCCGCAAGGCGCTGCAATTCCTGACCGGCGCCCCCCTGCTGCCGCTCGGCTCCGCCGTGTCCGCCGCCGGCCTGCTGACCGCCTGCGGCGGTGGCGATGACGGTCCCGCGAAGAACTATGTGGCGGCCAGCTTCACCTCCATGGCCGCGCCCACGCTGGCCACCCCCCAGGCCATGGCCCGGATGACCGTGGCCTCGCAGCTCAAGGTGCAGTACAGCGACAACAGCGAGCAGAGCTTCGACCTGGGCTACCAGCCCTTCTTCGTGACCGGCGACGAAGTGCCGGACGGCAAGGGCGGCAAGATCCTGGCCGGCGGCTACTACGACATCAACAACAACAAGATCATCGACCGCACCGTGGCCGGCAGCGAGCGCCACTTCTTCTCCGATGCGCCCGACGGCACCTCGCTGCTGACCGTGCCCAATGCCAAGGTGGATGGCGTCAAGGGCAAGCCCGTGTTCGCCGTGGTGCAGTTCGAATACACGACCTGGGCGCAGGATGGCAAGACCGACATGTACGGCAAGCTGCCCTCGCCCATCGCCGTGCTGACGCTGGACCAGGACCAGACCACGGGCAAGCTCAGCCTGGTCAAGTACCACAACGTGGACACCTCCAAGGTGCACGGCCTGTGGATCACCTGCGGCGCCAGCCTGTCGCCCTGGGGCACCCATCTGTCCAGCGAAGAGTACGAGCCCGACGCCTTCGCCACCGGCAATGCGCAGTTGCAGGCCTTCAGCCAGAACCTGTATGGCGACCAGACCAAGGCCAACCCCTACCACTACGGCCACATGCCCGAAGTGACTGTCAACGTGGACGGCACGGCCAGCATCAAGAAGCATTTCTGCATGGGCCGCATCTCGCACGAGCTGGTCCAGGTCATGCCCGACCAGCGCACGGCGCTGATGGGCGACGACGCCACCAACAGCGGCTACTTCGTCTTCGTGGCCGACAAGGAAAAGGACCTGTCCTCGGGTTCGCTGTACGTGGCCAAGGTGGGTGCAGGCTTCTCCATCGACCCCGCATCGGGCAGCGCCGCCGCGCTGACCTGGATCAAGCTGGGCTCGGCCACCAGCGCCGAGATCGAGCAGTTGGCCAACACGCTCAAGCCCACGGACATCATGACCGTGGCCAAGACCGATCCGGGCGACGCCAGCTACACCAAGATCACCGCCAACGGCAAGGTGGAGTGGATCAAGATCAACCCCGGCATGGAAAAGGCCGCCGCCTTCCTGGAAACCCACCGCTACGCCGCCTTCAAGGGCGCGAGCATGGGCTTCACCAAGATGGAAGGCACGACCGTCAACGCCAAGGACAAGGTGGCCTACTCGGCCCTGCAGAACTGCGAAAAGTCCATGGTGGCCGGTGATGCGCTGAACGTGGCAGGCAATGGCGTGTCCATCCCCAAGCAGCTCAAGGCCGGCGCCGTGATGGCACTGAACCTGCGCGGTGGCCAGAAGGACACGGCCGGCGCCGCCATCAACAGCGAGTGGATGCCCGTGGACACCAAGGCCCTGCTGGCCGGCGAGGACATCAGCGCCGACGCGCTGGGCAACACCGGCAACCCGAACAAGATCTGCAACCCCGACAACCTCAAGTTCTCGGAGAAGATGCGCACCCTGTTCATCGGCGAGGACAGCGGCCAGCACGTCAACAACTTCCTGTGGGCCTACAACATCGACACCAAGCAGCTGTCGCGCCTGATGTCGATTCCCGCAGGCGGCGAATCCACGGGCCTGCACGCCGTGGACGAGATCAACGGCTGGACCTACATCATGAGCAACTTCCAGCACGCCGGTGACTGGGGCAGCATCCACAACGTGGTCAAGTCCACGCTGGACCCGCTGATCAGCACCAACTATCGCGGCAAGTTCGGCGCCGCCGTCGGCTACCTGACCGGCACCGCTTCCCAGCCCAAGCTGTCGGCCTGACCGCCGCCACAACGCCCCGCCGCCCTGCGGCGCGTGGCGCCACAACAAGAAGGCCATGGATTTCCATGGCCTTTTTGCATGCCTGCGCCGCAACTGCATGGATGTCATGAACCCGACTCCTGGCGTGCAAAACAAGAGTCATTCTCACCTGGTCGCTATAATTTCTGATGCATTGCGGCGTCGCTAGCCCGCCATCGCACCATCTTCAGCCCCGCCGGATCACGCCCCTCAAGGCCCGGCAGGCGCACGCAGAGCCACACCACAGGAGAGACTCCATGACCCCAGCTTCCCGCATCCTTCGCAGCACGGCCTCCGCATGGCTGGCGGCCGCTGCCACCCTGGCGGTGCCGGCTGCACATGCCGACTACCTCTGGCTGCAGCAGGACGCAGGACAGGCCCGGGCCTATGCCGGAGAACTGCGCAAGCCGCTGCAACAGCTGCCGGCCCTGGAGGACGCCAAGCAGGTCCTGCCCGACGGCAAGAGCCTTCCCCTGAAGGCCGAGGCCAATCATTTCACCGCGGACGCAGGCCAGGGCGATGTGCGCATCGCCGCCACGCGCCCCGGCGCCAATGGCGTGCTGACCTATTACCAGGCCCGTTTCGGCCGCAATGACACCAAGGCCGTGAACGACCTGGAGCTGGTGCCCACCACGGCGGGCGGCGATACGTTCCAGCTGGTGTTCAAGGGCCGCAAGGTCGCGGCCAGCCAGGTCAATGTGCAGACCAGCGAGGGCTGGTACCGCACGCTCACGCCATCGCAGGACGGCACGGTGAGCTTCAAGCCCTACTTCCCGGGCCTGTACGTGCTGGAGGTGACGGCGCGCGTGGACAACGGCTCGGTCACGCTGGACGGCAAGAAATACACCGACGTGCGCCACACCACCACGCTGAGCTTCGAAGTCAAGCCCTGACCGCCGGACACGACGGCCCGGCCCTCACTCCACGACCGTGAGCTTGGCAATGGACAGCGCCAGCCACTTCGTGCCGTGGCGCCCAAAGCTGACCTGGGCACGCGCGTCGTCGCCCGTGCCTTCCAGGGCCAGCACCTTGCCTTCGCCGAACTTGTTGTGGAACACGTTCAGGCCCACGCGCAGGCCGTGGCCCGGGTCGGCCTTTTGCGGCGGCACGGGCGGGCTGGCGAAGACCTCGCTGCGCCAGCCTTCGGCCTTGCTGCCGAAGCCGCCGCGATCGCGTGAGCCATAGCCGCTACCACCGCCGCCACCGGGGCGGGGCGCGTAGCTGCCAAAGCCGCCCTGCTTCGGCGTGATCCACTTGAGCGCCTCTTCAGGCAGCTCGTCGAAGAAGCGGCTCTTGACGTTGTAGCGCGTCTGCCCGTGCAGCATGCGCGTCTGCGAATGGCTCAGGTACAGGCGCTTGCGCGCGCGGGTGATGGCCACATAGGCCAGGCGGCGTTCTTCCTCCAGGCCGCCTCGGTCCATCATGGCGTTCTCGTGCGGGAACAGGCCCTCTTCCACGCCGCCGATGAAGACGGCGTCGAACTCCAGGCCCTTGGAGGCATGCACGGTCATCAGCTGCACGGCGTCCTGGCCTGCCTGGGCCTGGTTGTCGCCAGCCTCCAGCGCCGCGTGCGTCAGGAAGGCGGCCAGCGGCGACAGGGTCTCGCCGGTATCGGCATCGACCATGCCGGCCACGGTGCCGGCCGGCGGCGTGAGCGGCGTGTCCAACAGCGGCAGCGCAGGGTCCAGGCCCTGGCTGGCAGGGCTTTGCGTCAGCGCCCTGGCGCCGTCGTGCTCGTCCAGCGGCAGGGCCACGGCATCGCGGCCAAAGCCTTCCTGGGTGACAAAGCTCTCGGCCGCGTTCACGAGTTCCTGCAGGTTCTCGATGCGGTCGGCGCCCTCCTTTTCGTTGCGGTAGTGCTCGAGCAGGCCGCTTTCTTCCTCGATGGCCTCGATGATCTCGCGCAGCGTGCGGCCCTGGGTCTGCTCGCGCAGCACGTCGATCTTGGCGACAAAGCCTGCGAGCTTGGCGCCCGGCGCGCCCGCCACCGCCGAGACGGCATCGTGCAGCGAGCAGCCCGCGCTGCGCGCCGCGTCCTGCAGCGTCTCCACGCTGCGCGCGCCGATGCCGCGCGGTGGGAAGTTCACCACGCGCAAAAAGCTGGTGTCGTCGTGCGGGTTCTCCAGCAGGCGCAGGTAGGCCAGCGCATGCTTGATTTCGGCGCGCTCGAAAAAGCGCAGCCCGCCGTACACGCGGTAGGGAATGGCGGCATTGAACAGCTGCGATTCGATCACCCGGCTTTGCGCATTGCTGCGGTAGAGCACGGCGATTTCCTGGCGCTGCCAGCCGTCCTTTTTCACGAGCTGCTGGATTTCCTCGACCATCCACTGCGCCTCGGCCATGTCGGTGGGCGCCTCGTAGATGCGCACGGGCTCGCCCGGGCCCTGGGTGGTGCGCAGGTTCTTGCCCAGGCGCTGGCTGTTGTGGCTGATGAGCGCGTTGGCGCAGTCCAGGATGTTGCTGTAGGAGCGGTAGTTCTGCTCCAGCTTGATCTGCTGGCGCACATCGAACTCGCGCACGAAGTCCTGCATGTTGCCCACGCGCGCACCGCGAAAGGCGTAGATGCTCTGGTCGTCGTCGCCCACGGCGATCACGCTGCCCAGGGCCTGCAGGCGGCCATCCACCACGTCGCCCGCCAATTGCTTGAGCCACTGGTATTGCAGCTTGTTCGTGTCCTGGAACTCATCGACCATGATGTGGCGAAAGCGCCGCTGATAGTGGGCGCGCAGCGCGGCGTCGTCGCGCAGCAGCTCGAAGGAGCGCAGCATCAGCTCGCCGAAATCGACCACGCCTTCGCGCTGGCACTGCTCCTCGTAGAGCTGGTAGATCTCGACCTTCTTGCGCGTGTCCGGGTCATTGGCCACCACGTCGCCGGGGCGCATGCCCTCTTCCTTGCAGCCGGCAATGAAGTACTGCAGCTGCTTGGGCGGGAAGCGCTCGTCGTCCACGTTGAACTGCTTGCACAGGCGCTTGACGGCCGACAGCTGGTCCTGCGTGTCCAGGATCTGGAAGGTGGACGACAGCCCTGCCGCCTGATGGTGGGCACGCAGCAGCCGGTTGCACAGGCCGTGGAAGGTGCCTATCCACATGCCGCGCACGTTGTAGGGCAGCATGGTCGACAGGCGCGCCAGCATTTCCTTGGCCGCCTTGTTGGTGAAGGTCACGGCCAGGATGGAGCCCGGCGTGGCCTGGCCCGTCTGCAGCAGCCAGGCGATGCGCGTGGTCAGCACCCGCGTCTTGCCCGAGCCGGCGCCGGCCAGGATCAGCGCATGGCCGGCCGGCAGCGTGACGGCAGCGAGCTGCTCCTCGTTGAGGTTGGCCAGCAAAGGGGAGTTGGAGGCGGGTGCGGCACCGGAGGCGCCGTCGAGCAGATCGATCGGGAACATCCCGGCATTGTAGGAAGCGCCCTGGCCTGCGGGGAAAGCCATGCTGCATTTCCCGCATTCGACACATGCAGCGCATCTTCCCGGTCCATAACGCCATTGCTATAACCGCTATATTGACAGGGCGCCCAGGCCCGCCGCCGGCAACGTATAGAATCAATCACCGGGCCCAAGTTTCTTGCGGTCCGGTTTTTTGTGCCCGGGCCACAGCCGCCCTGGCGACGCGGCCCGCCCGCGCCGCCCGCAAGACCGGCCTCCAAGCCAAGCGCCCCATCGCGGAGGGATGTTCCTGCCGCGACCTTTCATGGAGCTTGGAATCAAATGGAAATCTTCGACTACGACAACATCCTGCTGCTGCCGCGCAAGTGCCGCGTGGAAAGCCGCTCGGAGTGTGATGCCAGCGTGGAGCTGGGCGGTCGGTCCTTCCGCATCCCGGCCGTGCCGGCCAACATGAAGACGGTGGTGGATGAAAGCATCTGCACCTGGCTGGCCCGCAACGGCTACTTCTACGTGATGCACCGCTTTGACCTGGACAACGTGCAGTTCGTGCGCGAGATGCAGGGCAAGGG
Organism: Delftia sp. CH05; assembly: GCF_009827015.1. Lineage (NCBI taxonomy): Bacteria > Pseudomonadati > Pseudomonadota > Betaproteobacteria > Burkholderiales > Comamonadaceae > Delftia > Delftia sp. CH05. The sequence continues at coordinate 20,168 of NZ_WUMG01000002.1, forward strand.
CTGCTTCGCCTCCATCTCGCTGGGCGTCAAGAAGCCCGACTACGACACCGTGGACCGCTTCGTCGCCGAAGGCCTGTGCCCTGAATACATCACCATCGACATCGCCCACGGCCATGCCGACAGCGTGAAGAACATGATCGGCTACCTCAAGGAAAAGCTGCCCAAGTCCTTCGTGATCGCCGGCAACGTGGGCACGCCCGAAGCCGTGATCGACCTCGAGAACTGGGGCGCCGACGCGACCAAGGTCGGCATCGGCCCCGGCAAGGTCTGCATCACCAAGCTCAAGACGGGCTTCGGCACGGGCGGCTGGCAGCTGTCGGCGCTCAAGTGGTGCGCGCGCGTGGCCACCAAGCCCATCATTGCCGACGGCGGCATCCGCAGCCACGGCGACATCGCCAAGAGCGTGCGCTTTGGCGCCACCATGGTGATGATCGGCTCGCTGTTCGCGGGCCATGAGGAATCGCCGGGCCAGACGGTCGAGGAAAACGGCCAGCGCTTCAAGGAGTACTACGGCTCGGCCTCGGACTTCAACAAGGGCGAATACAAGCACGTCGAAGGCAAGCGCATCCTCGAGCCCGTCAAGGGACTTCTGGCCGACACCCTGATCGAGATGGAGCAGGATGTGCAAAGCTCCATCAGCTACTCGGGCGGCAAGAAGCTGATGGACATCCGCAAGGTCAACTACGTGATCCTGGGCGGTGACAACGCAGGCGAACATCTGCTGATGTAAGCGCAGACACCAAGGCAAGGCGGCTTCGGCCGCCTTTTTTTGTGCCTGCGTTCCCGACGTCACGCAGGCCGCGCATGCCGAGATCGCGCCATGAACCAAAAAATTGGCGTGTCTTCCTGCAAGCATGCCAAAAATGCCGCATAATTGCGGTCTCGTTTGCAGCGCAGACTTGTTTTTGGGGCTCTTAGCTCAGCTGGTAGAGCAGCGGACTCTTAATCCGTTGGTCGAGTGTTCGAATCACTCAGGGCCCACCAAAAATTCCTTTTCAGCCTGGATTCATCCAGGCTGATTCCTTCGGAATACCCGAGGGGGCTCTTAGCTCAGCTGGTAGAGCAGCGGACTCTTAATCCGTTGGTCGAGTGTTCGAATCACTCAGGGCCCACCAAGAATTCCTTTGCCTGATCTCTTCAGGCAGCCACGCAGAAATACGTGGGGCTCTTAGCTCAGCTGGTAGAGCAGCGGACTCTTAATCCGTTGGTCGAGTGTTCGAATCACTCAGGGCCCACCACCAACACCCCGAAAAAGGCACTCAGCGCACCGGCGCTCAGTGCCTTTTCTTGTTGTACTCCATCAGCACCGACATATTGCTGCTGCCGGCCTTGGCCACCCACTCGCGACCAAAGCGCTCGCCCACCAAATCCAGCATGTGGCGCAGATCCGCCGAAGGCGCGGCCACGGACACCTTGTTGTCGGCAAGGATCTTCTTGCCCAGCTCATCGGCCTGCTGGGCCAGCGCCCAGCCCTCTTTTTCAGCCGACTCGGTAGCGCGGCCGATGGCCTGGCGCTCGGGCTCGGTGAAGCCCCTCCAGGCAAGTTCGCTGACGCAAAGCATGTTCTTGGGAATCCAGGCCTTGATATCCAGAAACACCTTCATGGCCTTCCAGGCCTGGATGTCGGCGCCCGTGGCGCTGGAGGTAATCATGGCATCGATACCACCTTGCTCCACGACGGCACCCAGATCGCCTGCGGCAATCACCACCGGCTGCGCCCCCCAGAGCTCGGCCAACCGCTTGGTCGCATCGCTTTGCACACGCAGCCTGAGGCCCTTGAGATCCGCGATGCTGTGGACCGGGCGCCGACTCAGGAGACCCTGCGCCGGCCAGGGCACGGCAAACAGCAGGCGCGCGCCCTGCTGGGCCAGCAAGAACTCCTGCAGCACGGGGCGGGTCAACTGCCACAGGCGCGCGGCCTCGTCAAAGCCACGCACCATGAAAGGCAGCGAGTCCATGGCCAGCAGCGGGTGGATATCCGCACAGGACGACATGAGCACTTCGCCGAACTGGAGGTCATTGCGCTTGAGCGCAGGCAGCACCTGCGCCATGGGCTTGAGCGCCGAGCCGGACACCACCTCGATCTCCAGCGACTGCCGGGTGTCGGCACCCACGCGTGCCGCGAAATTGCGCAGGTTCTGCGTGTGGAAGATGCCATCGCCATAGGCCGCCGACAGCTGCAGCCGGTGGCCCTTGGACCAGGCAGCGCCGGCGGTCAGTTGCAACGCGGCCGGAGCCAGGCCTGATATCAACGTGCGGCGAGAAACAGTCATGAAAGATCCTTGGCGAAAGCGCCCAGAACCATGCCATCCACCCGACGGCGGACCTGTGCATGCGGACGGAAAGATAAATTCTATCGATATTTATATCATTTAGATATAAACTATCGATCTATTCCATCGCCCAGGTCATTCGCCAAGCCATCCATCACACCGGATTCCAGCCAAGCCGCTACAGTGTCACCCTGCCGCAGACGCATGAGTGTGCGGCCCTCTTCTGCGCCTGTGGCCCGCCTGCAGCGCACAACCGCCTCGCCTGCATGCCACAAAATGTTTCCCCGCTCTGGCAGGGCCCGCGCTGGGCCCTGGCCGTCCTGCTAGCCATCCTGGGCATGCTGGGACCGTTCTCGATCGACACCTACATCCCGGCCTTCTCGGGCATCGCCCAGGCCTTGAACGCCACGCCGCTGCAGATGCAGCAGACGCTGTCGGCTTATCTGTTCGGCTTTGCCTTCATGAACCTTTTCCATGGCGCCATGGCCGACAGCTTTGGCCGCCGCCCCGTGGTGCTATGGGGACTGGCCGTGTTCACGCTGGCCTCGGCAGGCTGCGCGCTGTCGCAGAACATCACGCAACTGGTGCTGTTCCGGGCGCTGCAGGGCCTGTCCACGGGCGCCGGCATCGTGGTGTCGCGCGCCGTGGTGCGCGACCTGTTTCCGCCTGCCCAGGCCCAGCGCGTGATGGCCCAGATCACCATCTTCTTCGGCATTGCCCCGGCGCTGGCGCCGGTGCTGGGCGGCTGGCTGTTCGTGCACCTGGGCTGGGCCGCCGTATTCTGGTTCCTGACGCTGGTGGGCGTGCTGCTGTGGAGCATCAACTGGCGCTTTCTGCCCGAGTCTCTGCCGCAGGCGCAGCGCCAGCCCTTCCGGTTCAAGCCACTGATGCAGGGCTACAAGGCGCTGTGCAGCGATCCGCGCTTTGTGCTGCTGGCCTTTGCCAGCGGCGTGCCCTTCAACGGCATGTTTTTGTACGTGCTGTCGGCCCCCGCCTTCCTGGGCGACCTGCTGCACCTGCAGCCGCAGCAGTTCTTCTGGTTCTTCGTGATTTCGATCTCGGGCATCATGGGCGGCGCCTGGGTGAGCGGCCGGCTGGCCGGGCGCATTCCACCCAAGCACCAGATCCGCCACGGCTTTCTGATCATGTTCGTGGTGTCCATCGTCAACCTGGTTGCCAACCTGATCTGGCCTGCCCATGTGAGCTGGGCGTTGATTCCCGTGGGTGTGTTCGCCTTCGGCTGGGCCATGATGGTGCCCGTCGTGACCTTGCTGGTGCTGGACATCCATCCCGAGCGGCGCGGCCTGGCCTCATCGCTGCAGGCCGTGGTGGGCTCCACGGCCAATGGCATCGTGGCCGGCGTACTGGCGCCTCTGGTGATGCATTCGACGGTGCTGCTGGCCCTGGGCTCGATCAGCATGATGCTGATCGGGCTGGCGTCGTGGATCTACCTGCATCACCGCTGGCCCGAAATCGGGCGGCACGCCGCGGAGGCCTGAAGGCCACTGCTCCCGGAATCCCGGGCGTCTATGCCCGGCCCGCGCGGCGGTCCAGCATTTTTTCCTTGTAGTAGCGCGCCTTTTCGGCATACATGGCCTGGTCCGCGCGTGACACGGTGGCCTCCAGCTGGCTGCCCTCGTTGCAACAGGCCACGCCCATGGACAGGCTGACCAGCTGACCCGGATAGAACTGGTTGTTGAGCTCCAGCAGGGACAGGATGCGCTCCTTGACGGCTTCGGCGCCGCGCTCGTCCGAGGCTGGCAGCAGCACCATGAATTCGTCGCCGCCCACGCGTGCCGCACAAGCGGGCGCATCCACGGCCTTGGTCAGCACTTCGCCCACGCGGCGAAGCATGTCGTCGCCTGCGGCATGGCCATGCTCGTCATTGGCCTCCTTGAGACCATTCATGTCGATGGCGATCACGGCCAGCGGCCACGGCCCCTTGCGCGCCAGGCGGTTCAATTCCTCGATATAGAAGGCGCGGTTGCGCAGTTGGGTGAGCACGTCGTGCTTGCCCAGGTATTCCAGATAGGCCTCGGCCTTCTTGCGTGCCGTGATATCCACCAGGGACAGCAGCACCAGCCCCCAGTCGTCCGCATGGCCGTCCAGCACGGCCAGCTGCATGTGGATGTGCAGCGTGTCGCCCGACAGCGCGTAGTTCACCACTTCGCGGTGCTGCACGAGCTTGCCGTTCCACAGGTCCTGGAGTTGATCGGCAAAGGAGTCGATCATTTCATCGCGGAAGATGCGGCCCAGCCGGCTCAGCAGCTGCAGCTTGTCGGTGGCACCGAACATGCGCAGCGTCTGGCGGTTCACGTCGATGACGCGAATCTCCTGCATGCAGCGCGAGATGAATTCCGGATGCACCTTGAGGAAGGTGGCGAAATCGCTGATGCCCTGGGCGCGCACATCGTCGAGCAGGCGCTTGATGGAGCTGAAGTCCTCGACCCACAGCGACACGGGCGAGTACTCGAACAGGTCGCGCGAGTACTGCTCGCTGCGGCGCAGCTGCCGCGTGCTGCGCATCTCGGCCGTCACGTCTTCCAGCGACACCAGCACGCAGTCCCAAAGCTCCTCATGGCCGGGCAGGATGCGGCCACGGATCTGCACGTCCAGCCGGCGCCCGTCCAGCGTGTAGTTGGCGGTGCGGTTGGCAAAAGTCGGCGAGCCCTTCCAAAGCTCCTGCAGCTCGCAGGCCAGGCCGGCATGCATGTCGTCACGGAACACCTGGCCCAGGCTGTCGAGAAAGGTCTGCTGGTCCGCGGCGCCGAACAGGTCCAGCGTGCGCTGGTTGACGCGAACCACCCTGAGCGCGGCACTGCACTGCTGCAGTGCCTGCGGATGGGCAGAAAAATGCGCCTGCAGATCGGTCACGCCCTGTGCTCGCCACTGGTCGAGCAGGCGCTTGAGCGCGCTGTAGTCCTCCAGCCATAGCGAGACGGGGGCCAGTTCGAACATGTGCTCAAAATCCACACTGGACGCGATCAAAGACTCCACAGGGCACCTCCGCGCCGCGATTATGGCAGTCGCAGAGCCCGCCAGACAGCAGGTTCTGCGCCACGAACACAGGCAGCGCCAGGCAGGCAGGCGGATTGCCCAAAAAAAACCGGCCCCGAAGGGCCGGTCTGCATGCAAAGCCGGAATCGATCAGCGCACGGCGCGCTTGCGATCGCCGCCCTGGGGCGAGTAAGGCTTGGGAGCGCTCTTGCCAAAGGCCGGACGGCGCTCACCACCGCCGAAGCCGCCGCGGGATTCACCGCCGAAGCCACGCGATTCACCGGATGCACCACGGAAGCCGCCATCGCGGGGAGCACCCTCACGACGGTCGCCGCCGAAGCCACGGCCTTCGCCGCCACGGCCAAAGCCGCCTTCACGCGGAGCCTGGCTGTAGCCACCTTCACGCTGGCCCTGGCCAAAGCCGCCTTCGCGCTGACCCTGGCCGAAGCCGCCTTCACGCTGGCCGCCACCGAAGCTGCCGAAGCCGGCCTTGCGGCCATAGCCTTCCGAATCACGGCGGGGGCCGAAGCCACGGTCGCCACCGCGATCACCAAAGCTGCGCTCGCGGTCACCACCGCCGAAGCCGCGGTCGCCACCGAAACCACCACGACCACCGCCGGCGGAGCCTCGGCGATCACCACCACGGCCTTCAAAGCCGCCGCCACGACGGCCGCCACGGCCTTCGTTGCTGCTGGGTGCGCGCTGTGCAGGCTCGAGACCAGGAATCACCTCGGCCTTGAATTGCTGACGGCTGTAGCCTTCGATATCGAAAATGCGGCGGCGGTCACGGAATTCCGCGAACGTCACGGCCACGCCTTCGCGACCGGCACGACCCGTGCGGCCGATGCGGTGGGTGTAGTCCTCGGCCTTCATGGGCAGGCCGTAGTTGAAGACGTGGGTGATGGAGGGCACGTCAATGCCGCGTGCCGCCACATCGGTCGCCACCAGCACCTGCACCTGGCCGCTGCGCAGCGCCATCAGGCGGCGGTTGCGCAGGCCCTGGCTCAGGGCGCCGTGCAGCGCCACGGCCGAGAAGCCGTCCTGCTGCAGGTCGTTGGCCAGGCCGTCGCACTCGACCTGGGTCGATGCGAAGACGATGGCCTGGTTGATGGTGGTGTCGCGCAGCCAGTGGTCCAGCAGCTTGCGCTTGTGCTGGGAGTTGTCGGCCCAGAACAGCACTTGCTTGATGTTGGCATGCTTTTCCTGGGGCGTGTCGATGGTGACCTTCTTCACGCCCGATCCGCCGTCATGCATCACGCGCATGGCCAGTTGCTGGATGCGGGGCGCGAAGGTGGCGCTGAACATCATGGTCTGCTTGCGCTGGGCCGTCAGGTCGTTGACTTCGGCCAGATCGTCCGAGAAGCCCAGGTCCAGCATGCGGTCGGCCTCGTCCACCACCAGGAACTGCACCTGGTCGAGCTTGATCTGCATCGAGCGCTGCAGGTCCAGCAGACGGCCAGGCGTGGCCACCACGAGGTTGGCGTTCTGCAGCTTGGCAATCTGCAGCTGGTAGGGCATGCCGCCCACCACGTTGGCAATGCGGATGCCACGGCAGTGCTTGACCAGTTCGATGGCGTCATGCGCCACCTGCTGAGCCAGCTCGCGCGTGGGGCACAGGATCAGGGCGCCGGGAACGGCCGCCTTGAAGTTGCGGGGATTGGTGGGGTCCTTGCGCTTGTTGCGCTTGGGCGTGGGCTGGCCGCTGGCAGTGGCCTCGGCGCACTGGCGGTCATATTCGGCGCGGATGGCGGCTTCCTCGTCAGCCTTTTGCTGGATCAGCGTGTGCAGCACGGGCAGCAGGAAGGCGGCGGTCTTGCCCGAGCCGGTCTGGCTGGAAACCATCAGGTCGATGAAGGCCTGATCACCACTGCCCATGGCCAGGGGAATGGCTTGCGCCTGCACGGCCGTGGGCTGGGTGTAGCCCAGATCGGCAACGGCGCGGACCAGCTCTTCAGCCAGGCCCAGCTCGACGAAGGCGTTGGGGAGTTCGGGAGCTGCCTGAGCGGCTTCGGCGCCCTCGACGGTTTCAGCAGCGGCCTGCGACTCGGCGGCCTGCTCGGCACCGGCAACGGCGGCGTCCAGCACGGAAGAGGCTTGGGCAGCGCAAGCAAAAGAGGAATCGGCAGCGGCAATGATGCCCTGCTCTTGAGAGATGTCGTTCATGAATGGCTCTAACGAAAAGCACGCGCAGTCAGCGATCTGCCACGCTTTTCTCGACGGTTGGGTCAACATCCACCGTCAGACTTGACCGGCCCTTCGCAAAAGGGCGGATGGGCGTTTTCGGCTGGTCCGAAACCGATGGTCCCGCCATCCATGAAAGCCTTCATGGAGGTCTGTGGACATCGACCTCAGACACACAGCGCAGGAGCCCTTGTGTGATGGAGATGTGCAAATTGCCCCTTGTTGATGGAGGCAAGCTGTAGATTGTCGCACTCCTGGGGTTTTCCCGCAAGCCCCCTGCACAAAAATGGCCGGAGGGCCCCGGCTCTGGGCGCTAGACGCTCAGCAGGCGTGCGCGATAGTGCGCCAGCTCATCGATGGATTCATGCACATCGGCCAGCGCCGTGTGGCGCTGGGCCTTCTTGAAGGATGCGTAGGCATCGGGCTTCCAGCGCCTGGCCAGTTCCTTGAGGGTGCTGACATCAACGTTGCGGTAGTGAAAGAAGTCGTTGAGCTTGGGCATGTAGCGCTCCATGAAGCGCCGGTCCTGGCCAATGCTGTTGCCGCACAGCGGCGCCTTGCCCTTGGGAACGTACTGCGCCAGGAACTTGATCAGCGCGGCTTCCGCATCGGCCTCGGTGGTGGTCGATGCCTTGACGCGCTCGATCAGGCCGCTCCTGCCGTGCGTGCCCTTGTTCCAGGCGTCCATGCCGTCGAGCAGGGCATCGCTTTGATGGATGGCGAACACAGGACCCTCGATGCGCGTGGCAAGGTCCGGACTGGTGACGACCACGGCGATCTCGATGATGCGATCGGTGTCGGGCTGCAGCCCGGTCATCTCGCAGTCGAGCCAGACGAGATTGAGGTCGGATTTGCTCAGGGTGACGGGCGTGCCGGATTCGGCGGGGACGGGAATGCAGGCGCTGGAGGCTTCGGACATGGCCCAAATTGTCGCCTACACTGCGGCCACATGGTCTTCAACCCCGATTTTTCCTCGACGCTTTCCCTGCTGTTTGCCGCAGCCGTGCTGGCCCAGTGGCTGCTGCGCGCCTGGCTGGCCTCGCGCCAGGTTCGCCATGTGGCAGGCCACAGAGCGCAGGTGCCCGAGGCCTTTGCGCAGCGCATCAGCCTGGCCGCCCACCAGAAGGCCGCCGACTACACACTGGCGAAGGCACGCGTTGCCCTGATCGACATGACGCTGGGCGCCGTGGTGCTGCTCGCATGGACGCTGCTGGGCGGGCTGGATGCACTCAACCAGCAGTTGCTGGAATGGATGGGCGCCGGCCTGTGGCAGCAATTGGCGCTTCTGACCAGCTTTGCTCTGATCTCCGACCTGGTGGAGCTGCCGCTGTCGCTCTACCAGACCTTTGTGCTGGAGCAGCGCTTCGGCTTCAACCAGATGACGCTGCGGCTGTGGCTGGCCGATGCCGCCAAGTCCACGGCCATGGGCGCAGCCATCGGCCTTCCGATTGCGGCACTGATCCTGTGGCTCATGGGTTCGGCCGGCGACCTGTGGTGGCTCTGGGCATGGGCCGTCTGGACGGGCTTCAACCTGCTGCTGATGTGGATCTTCCCGACCTTCATTGCACCGCTGTTCAACAAGTTCGATCCACTGGAGGACGGCCCGCTCAAGGAGCGCGTGAGCGCACTGATGCAGCGCTGCGGCTTCACGGCCAAGGGCCTGTTCGTGATGGACGGCAGCCGCCGCTCGGCACATGCCAATGCCTATTTCACGGGCTTCGGCCACTCCAAGCGCGTGGTGTTCTTCGACACCTTGCTCAAGCAGCTGGACGCCGACGAGGTGGAGGCCGTGCTCGCGCATGAGCTGGGCCATTTCAAGCACCGCCACATCCTCAAGCGCATGCTGCTGATGTTTGCCGCCAGCCTGGCGGGCTTTGCGCTGCTGGGCTGGCTGTCGCAGCAGCTGTGGTTCTACCTGGGCCTGGGCGTGCGTCCGGGTCTGGACCTTGCGCTGGGACACAGCGGCATCGGCGCCGGCAACGAGGCCGTGGCGCTGCTGCTGTTCCTGCTGGCCGTGCCGGTGTTCAGCTTCTTTGTCACCCCGCTGTTCTCGGCCCTGTCGCGCCGCGACGAGTTCGAAGCCGATGCCTACGCCATGCAACAGGCCAGCGGCGCCCACCTGGCCTCGGCACTGCTCAAGCTGTACGAGGACAATGCTTCAACGCTCACGCCCGATCCCTGGTACGTGAGCTTTTACTACTCGCATCCGCCCGCCCTCGCCCGGCTGGCGCGCATGCCCTCTCCGACCTGAACCATACGCACTCACCATGAGCACACAACGCTTGCAACAACAGGACTGGTCCAACCAGCAGCGCCGCGCGCTGACTTCCGACGAACTGCACACCGCACTGGCCGCCCTGCCGGGCTGGCAGCTCGATGGCGATGCCATCGCCAAGAGCTACGCCTTCGCCAACTACTACGAGACCATGGCCTTCGTGAATGCGCTGGCCCTGATCGCCCACCAGCAGGACCACCATCCCGACCTGACCGTGAGCTACGGCCGCTGCGGTGTACGCCTGAACACGCATGACGTGAACGGCATCTCGTCCACCGACATCGAGTGCGCACGCCGCATCGATGCGTTGCTGGCGCGCCCATGAATCGCACCCCGCTGACCCATGGCTGAGCGCTCCGCACTGCACGAAGGCCTGGTCGTCTCCAGCCATGGCCGCCATTGCGTGGTCGAGACCGAAGACGGCTCGCGCCACATCTGCCACCCGCGCGGCAAGAAGAGCCAGACCGTGGTGGGCGACCGCGTGCGCTGGCAGCTTCCGCCCCCAGGCCAGGGGGAGGAAGGCACCATAGAAAAGGTGCTGGAGCGGCGCAACCTGTTCTACCGGCAGGACGAGATACGCACCAAGTCCTTTGCAGCCAACATCGACCAGGTGCTGATCCTGATCGCCGCCGAGCCGGTCTTCTCCGAAAGCCAGCTGGCCCGCGCCCTGATCACTGCCGAAGCCACCCACATCAAGCCCCTGATTGCCCTCAACAAGCGTGACCTGGCCGAGCCCTTTGCCGACGCCTGGGAGCGCCTGGAGCCTTATCGCGAGATGTACCTGGGCCACGAAAAGCCGCACTACGAGGTGCTGTCGCTGTCGCTGGCCAATGAGGGCGAGGCCGATCGGCAGCTGCTGATGAAGCACCTCAAGGGCAAGGCCACGCTGGTGCTGGGCCCTTCCGGCTCGGGAAAGAGCACCCTGATCAACCTGCTGGTCCCCGGCGCACGCGCGGCCACCAACGAGATCTCGCAGGCACTGAACTCCGGCAAGCACACGACCACCACGACCAGCTGGTACTGGATGGACGAGGAGCGCACGACAGCCCTGATCGACTCGCCGGGCTTCCAGGAGTTCGGCCTGCGCCACATCGAACCCACCGACCTGCCCCGCTGCATGCCCGACATCGGCGCCCATGCGCAGGAATGCAAGTTCTACAACTGCACCCACCTGCACGAGCCCGGATGCGCGGTCATGCCGCGCGTGGAGGATGAGGAACACGGCATGGACGCCGACCATGACATCAGTGCCAACCGGTACTGCATCTATGCCGAGCTGTTTGATGAGTTGAGTCAGGCCACGAAGTATTGAGCCTCCCCCAAACGCCACCGGGCCGCTCCGGGAGGAAGAAACGACGCCTCCAAAGGGGCGTCATCCAGGACTCGCCCGCAGGCTCCGCACTCAGCCCAACAGGCGCGCCAGCGACAGCAGGGCCAGCAGCAGCAGCCAGACCACGACCGAGCGCCAGACCAGGCCGACCACGCTGCGCAGGTGGCCGATCTCGGGCTCACGGCCCGGCGTGGCTTCGCTGTCCACGTCGAGGTCGATCTCCTCGCCGTCGTCACGGGTCACCGAGATGCCCTCGCGGCGCTTGAGTGCCTCGCCGCCCAGGCGCACGTTGATGGCGCCCGAGGTGGCGGCCAGGATCACGCCGTCGTTGTCGTTGGGAAAGCGCTGGGCATGGAAGCGCCAGCCCTCGATGGCCTCCTCGAAACTGCCGACCACGGCAAAGGAAAGAGCCGTCAGCCGTGCGGGCAGCCAGTCGATCACGGTCCAGGCCAACCGTGAGGCGTGCTGCAACTGGACACTGACCTGGCTGCCACCCAGCAGGCCCTTGCGCGACCAGGAGCGCGACAGGTGCTCGGTCATGCGGTAGAACACGGCGCCCAGCGGGCCCAGGCCCAGCGCCGCCAGTGCAGAGAACCAGAACAGCACGCCAAACACATGGCGATGCGCTGCCAGCACCGAATACTCGATCACATGGCGCACCACCTCGCTGCGGGGCACTTCGCTGGCGTCCACCTGCTGCCAGTGGGCGAGGGCTTCGCGCGCCGCGTACTCGTCACCTGCATCCAGCGCATCGCGGATGCGCGTGAAGTGGTGGCTGAACTGGCGAAAGCCCAGCGTGACGTAGAGCACGGCCACATTCCAGACCATGGCCAGCGGCCAGCCCACGCCCCACAGCAGCAGCAGATAGATGCCTGTCACCAGCACGCAGGGCAGCGCCACCGCCACGGTCCAGGCCAGCCAGCCGTGGTGCGCCTGGCCGGCATCGAAGTTGCGGCGCACCGAAACCGTCCAGGCCCTGTAGCCTGTGTGCACCAGGTTGGCCGGCGTCAGGGGGCGCGCCTGCTCGATCAGCAAGGCGATCAGAATGGCAAAGAAACTCATCCGGCCATCATACTGGCGCATGCGGGCAGGCCCGTGACCCCGGGGTGGCACGGCACCCCATCCGGGCATCAGGCCGACAGGAATCGGTAAAGATTGCGCAGCATGCCGGCCGTGGCGCCCCAGATGTAGCGCTGGCGGTCTCCATCCTGGTAGGGCATGGCAAACCATTCGCGCGGCACGCCGTTCCAGACCATGGCGTGGCGCTCATGGTTGGCAGGATCGAGCAAAAAGGACAGCGGCACCTCGAACACGTCCGCCACCTCGTAGGGATTGGGATGCAGGCGCGCCCGGGGATCGACCAGGGCCACCACCGGCGTGATCAGAAAGGCCGTGCCCGTGGTGTAGATGGGCAGGGTGCCCAACACTTCCACATCGCCGGCAGCAAGCCCGACTTCCTCCTGCGCCTCGCGCAGGGCCGTGGCCTGGGCAGACACATCCTCAGGATCGCGCTTGCCACCCGGAAAGGCCACCTGGCCCGAATGCGTGGACAGATGGGCCGTGCGTTCGGTCAGCAGCACCGTGGGCTCGGAGCGCAGCACGATGGGCACGAGCACGGCGGCATCGGTGGGCTGGCGATCACTGAAGCGTTTCTCGCGCACCACCTCGGGAGCCCAGCGGGGCGGCCGCGCAAAGCGCTGGCGCAGGGCATCCGGCGCGCGGGCCTCCAGAGGCACGGCGGGCAGGTGGCTGTCCCTGCCCACCAGTTGCGCCATGCGCGGGTCGGCGACCGAGGCGACGGCCGCTGGCGTCGGGCCGCCGGTCGGCACGGGTATGGCGGTATCGGGCAGAGAGGACACAAATGAAGGAATGTGGTGAGAAACGACCGGGCAACAAAAAAGCCGCTACAGGCGACTGTAGCGGCTTTCCAGCTGTGACGCAGGTGCTCAGGCTTCGGCAGAAACCTTGACACGCGACGGCAGCTTTTCCTTGATGCGGGCCGACTTGCCGCTGCGCTCGCGCAGGTAGTACAGCTTGGCACGACGCACATCACCGCGACGCTTGACTTCGATGCCGGCGATCAGGGGCGAGTAGGTCTGGAACGTACGCTCCACGCCTTCACCACTGGAGATCTTGCGCACGGTGAAGCCGCTGTTCAGGCCACGGTTGCGCTTGGCGATCACGACGCCTTCGTAGGCCTGCACGCGCTTGCGGCTGCCTTCGACCACGTTCACGCTCACGATGACGGTGTCACCGGGGGCGAACTGGGGGATGGTCTTGTTCAGACGGGCGATTTCCTCTTGCTCGAGGGTCTGGATCAGATTCATGGTCAACATCCAATCGATCTTGTCCGCGCCAGGATTGGCAAGCGCCGGGATTGGCGCCATGGCTGCTTTGTTCGTAGCAGCGGCCGGATAGAGGATCGAAGAATCGCGGATTATAGCCCGGCGGCGTTTTTTGCCAAAAACCCCTCGTCCTTGGCATTGAGCAGGCCCTGGGCGCGCGCCTGCTCTATCAGCTCGGGCCGGTGCCTGGCCGTGATGGACAGGCGCTGGTCGCGGCGCCAGCGCTCGATCTGCGCGTGGTGCCCAGACAACAGCGGCGCCGGCACTTCGCGCCCTTCCCAGACTTCGGGGCGCGTGTAGTGCGGGCAATCGAGCAGGCCGTCGAGCGCGGGATTGAAGCTGTCCTGCTGGAAGCTGCCCTCGTCGTTGAGCACGCCGGGCTGCAACCGGGCCACGGCATCGAGCAAGGCCATGGCAGCAATCTCGCCACCGGAGAGCACGAAATCGCCCAGGCTCAGCTGGTGCGTGACATGGGCATCGATGAAGCGCTGGTCCAACCCCTCGTAGCGGCCGCACAGCAAGATGGCACCCTGCCCCTGCGCCCAGTCGGCGACCACGCAGTGGCGCAGCGTCGTGCCTATCGGCGAAAACAGCACCACCGGCGCCGGCTCGGTCTCGCCCGCGTCGCGGCGCGCCTGCTGCGCCGCCTCCAGGCAGCGCTGCAGCGGCTCGGCCATCATCACCATGCCCGGCCCGCCGCCAAAGGGCCGGTCGTCCACGCGCCGGTAGTTGCCCTGGGCATGGTCGCGCGGATTCCACAGGTGCACGCCGACCTGGCCCGAGGCATAGGCCCGGCGCGTCACGCCGCTTTCGAGAAACGGCGTGAACAGCTCGGGAAACAGCGTGAGGATGTCGAAGCGCATGGATGTCGGCGATCAGTAGTCGGGCTGCCAGTCGGCAACGATGGTCTTGCCCGGCAGATCCACCTTGTCCACATAGGCGTCGACAAAGGGAATCATGCGCTCGCGCTCCTTGCCATCCTCTTCATAGGCCAGCACCAGCACGGTCTGCGGGCCGGTGGACAGCAGGTCTCGGACGATGCCCAGGGCCACGCCTTCGCGGTTGACCACGGACAGGCCCAGCAGGTCGACCCAGTAATACTCGCCATCCTCGGGCTGCGGAAAATCGCTGCGCGCCACGAAGATGCGCGCACCGCGCAGGGCCTCGGCAGCGTTGCGGTCGTTCACGGCGGGCGAGGTGGCGACGACGGAGTCGGAGTGCACGCGCGCCTGCTTGACCGGCAGCAGCACGGTTCCGGTGAACTGCCGGGCGCCTTTTTCGGCGGGCTGCAGATACCACTGCTTGGCCGTGAACAGGGCCTCGGGGTCGGAACTGAAGGCCGCCACCTTGAACCAGCCCTTGATGCCCCAGGCATCGGCGATGCGCCCGACCTCCACGGCATCGGCAGGCAGGACGCTGGCTTCGAGTTCAGGCATGTGGCTCATGGCAGTCGGTAGGCAGTAGGTGGACGGTCAATGCAGATCGGTGCAAGGCGATCCGGAGGGGGAAAACAAAAACGGGCCCCGTCAGACAAGCCAACGGAACCCGATTTCAGAAGGGGTGCTGGATTAGGCAGCAGTCTTCTGGGTGGCCTGCTTGATCAGGCGCTCTGCGGTCTCGGAAGCCTGCGCGCCAACGCCCTTCCAGTAGTTCACGCGGTCCAGAGCAACGCGCAGACCCTCTTCGCCACCACGGGCGTTGGGGTTGTAGAAGCCCAGACGTTCGATGAACGAACCATCGCGGCGAACGCGCTTGTCAGCAGCAACGATGTTGTAGAACGGACGGGCCTTGGAACCGCCGCGAGAGAGTCGAATGACGACCATGATTTTCCTTCGGGTGGCGCAGCCACCACGTAATTAACACACAATAAATGGCTGCACAGAGTTTTGCGGCGTTTGAGACACGCGACATGGCCACCCGGCCAGCGACACGCCGTAAAACCAGCGATTATATCGAACTTCTTTTCTCATGCCTACCATCCGCCCAAGCCAGGACAGCGATCTCGCTGCCATCACCGCCATCTACCGCCACCACGTGCTGCATGGCACAGGAACGTTCGAGACCGATCCCCCTTCCGAAGCCGACATGGCCACGCGCCGCGCGGATGTGCTGGCCAAGGGCCTGCCCTATCTGGTCGCCGTGGACGCACAGGGCCAGGTGCTGGGCTTTGCCTACGCCAACTGGTTCAAGCCGCGCCCGGCCTATCGTTTTTCTGCCGAGGATTCCATCTATGTGCATGACGCGGCACGCGGCCAGGGCGTGGGCCGCCTGTTGATCGATGCGCTGTCGCACGACTGCGAGGCGGCCGGCGTGCGCAAGCTGCTGGCGGTGATCGGCGACTCGGCCAATGCCGGCTCCATCGGGGTGCACCGCGCTGCAGGCTTCACCCCTGCGGGCACGCTGCGCTCCATGGGATGGAAGTTCGGCCGCTGGCTGGACATCGTGCTCATGGAGAAGACCCTGGGAGACGGCAACCGCAGTTCGCCCGAATAATGGGCGCATGAACCGACCCAGCACGCCCCTGCCCCAGACCACCGGCGCCGACCGGGCTCCCCGCCCCAGGAACAAGACACTGGCCGCCTGGCTGGCCTTTGTGGGCGGGCCGCTGGGGCTGCATCGCTTTTACCTGCATGGGCTCGGCGACTGGCTGGGCTGGCTGCTGCCCGTGCCCACGGCGCTGGGCGTGTACGGCATCGAACGCGTGCAGCAACTGGGACAGGACGACCAGCTCAGCTGGCTGCTGATTCCGCTGCTGGGCTTCACCATCGCCGGCTGTGCGCTGCGCGCCATCCTCTACGGGCTGACCGACACCGAAGCCTGGAACCGGCGCCACAACCCCGGCATTGACGTGCAGGCGCAGGCCGGACGCACGGGCTGGTCAACCATCTTTGCCATTGCGCTGTCGCTGATGCTGGGCGCCGCCGTGCTCATGGCCAGCATTGCCTACAGCTTCCAGCACTACTTCGAGCACCAGGTGGAGGAGGCGCGCAAGATTTCGCAGTGAGGCGCAGCCAACGCCTCCCCCGAAAAAAGAAAGACCGCCATGGGCGGTCTTTCTTTTTGGCGGCAGCAGCCCCGGCTCAATACAGCTGCAGGCTGATCCAGTAGGCAATCGATGCCACGAAGGCGCTGGCAGGGATCGTCAGCACCCAGGCCCAGACGATGTTGCCTGCCACGCCCCAGCGCACGGCGCTGGCGCGCTGGGTGGAGCCCACGCCGACGATGGCGCCGGTGATGGTGTGCGTGGTCGAGACCGGCACGCCCAGGAAGGTTGCAAAGAACAGCGTCAGTGCACCACCGCTTTCGGCGCAGAAGCCGCCCACGGGCTTGAGCTTGGTGATCTTCTGGCCCATGGTCTTGACGATGCGCCATCCGCCGAACATGGTTCCCAGGCCGATGGCCAGGTAGCAGCTGACGATGGTCCACAGCGGCGGCTCGGCGTCGCCGGCATTGGCATAGCCGGTGGCGATCAGCAGCAGCCAGATGATGCCGATGGTCTTTTGCGCGTCATTGCCGCCGTGGCCCAGGCTATAGGCACCGGCGGAGACCAACTGCAGCCTGCGGAACCAGCGGTCCACCCTGTTGGGCGCGGCGCGCCGGCAGACCCAGGCCACCAGCACCATCATCAGCGAGCCCAGCAGGTAGCCCAGCAGCGGCGAGACGAAGATGAAGGCCACGGTCTTCCCAATGCCGCTGGCAATCAGCGCGCCTGCGCCGGCCTTGGCCATCACCGCGCCCACGATGCCGCCGATCAGCGCATGCGAGGAACTGCTGGGGATGCCGTAGTGCCAGGTGATCACGTTCCAGGCAATGGCACCGACCAGGGCACCGAAGACCACATGCGTGTCGACGATGCCGGGCTGCACGATCCCCTTGCCCACGGTGGCTGCCACGCTCAGGTGAAAGACAAAGACCGCCACCACGTTGAAGAAGGCCGCGAAGGCCACGGCCTGCGTGGGCTTGAGCACGCCCGTGGAGACCACGGTGGCGATCGAGTTGGCAGCATCGTGGAAGCCGTTCATGAAGTCGAACAGCAGGGCCAGCACCACCAGCAGGATCACGACCCACAGGGCCGCTTGTACGGATTCCATAGAGAAACGACTCCGCGAGGGCTCAGGAATTTTCGAGGACGATGCCCTCGATCAGGTTGGCCACGTCCTCGCAGCGGTCGGTCACCGTCTCCAGCAGCTCGTAGATGGCCTTGAGCTTGATGACTTCGCGCACATCGGGCTCTTCGCGGAACAGCTTGCTCATGGCCGAGCGCATCACGCGGTCGGCGTCCGATTCGAGACGGTCGATTTCCTCGCAGGTCTTCATCGCCGCGTCCACCACCGAGGGATCGGAGATGCGCGACAGCAGCTTGACCGCATCGCGCAGCCGCTCGCAGCAGCGCACGCACAGGTCCGTCAGGCGCGTGATCTCTTCCGTCATGTGGCGCACGTCGTACAGCGCCATGGTCTCGGCCGAGTCCTGGATCAGGTCGGCCACGTCGTCCATGGTGTTGATCAGCGAGTGGATGTGCTCGCGGTCCAGCGGCGTGATGAAGGTCTTGTGCAGCGCCTTGGTGACGTCGTGCGTCACGCGGTCTGCGGCACGCTCGGCGTTGTTCACGTCCTCGTTGTACTTCTCGCGAAGATGAGGATCGTTGTAGTTGGCGACAAGCTGCGAGAAGGCATGCGCGGCTTCGACGATGCGATCGGCATGCTGGTTGAACATCTCGAAAAAATTGCCTTCGCGCGGCAATAACTTGCCAAAAAGCATGAATGCTCCTTACCGGGAAACAGGGGGAACCAGGCGACTCACTGCGTCACATTGCGGATGCTTGGCATGGCTTCCCGGCTTGAACGGGGCGAAGTGTACTCTTGAGTCCCAGGCGCGTTTTTGCGCGCCGGCGCGCCGCCCTGTCAGCCGCTGCGAAAAATAAAGTACACCGCGCCCACCATGCACAGCCCGGCCCAGAGGAAGTCCCATTTGAGCGGCTGGTTCAGGTAGAGCACGGCAAAGGGCGCGAACACCGCCAGCGTGATCACCTCCTGGATGATCTTGAGCTGCGCCACGCTGAACTGCGTGTGGCCTATGCGGTTGGCGGGCACCTGCAGCAGGTACTCGAACAGCGCGATGCCCCAGCTGACAAGGGCTGCCACGTACCAGGGCGACGAGGCGTGGTTCTTCAGGTGGCCATACCAGGCGAAGGTCATGAAGACATTGCTCATGGCCAGCAGGACCACGGTCTGCAGCCCGACGGGGATGTGTTGGAGCCAGTTCATGTGATGTGCAGCCCGACGCGGGGAAACCCAAATTATCGCGTCCGGCACTGGGCAGGGCGGATTTTCGATTTCTTTCCAAAAATTGCCTTTTTGCGCGAATTTCCTCGAATAACCCATTCCATCGCACAAATACGCAAAGTCTCGCATCGATCGACGCTTGATGAATCTTCATCAAATCGTCATATTTTTGCCATATCCCGTCAGTGGCACGGGGCATTCCATCCATCCCCGCGCTCACGGCAGCCGTGGCGCTCACTCGCCCAGATAGGCAGCCCGCACGCGCGGGTCGCTGAGCAGGGTCTGGCCGGGCCCCGTCATGGTGATCAGGCCGGACTCCATCACATAGCCGCGATCGGCCAGCGCCAGCGCACGGCTGGCATTTTGCTCGACCAGCACAAGGGTCACGCCCAGGCCGTGCACGTCGCTCACCACCTCGAAGATCTTGTCCACCATGATGGGCGACAGGCCCATGGAGGGCTCGTCCAGCAGCAGCACCTTGGGCTGGCTCATCAGCGCGCGCGCCATGGCCAGCATCTGCTGCTCGCCACCCGACATGGTGCCGGCCAGCTGGTCGCGGCGCTCCTTCAGCCGCGGGAAGATGCCGAACATGCGCTCGATGTCGGCGGCAATGCCGGCCTTGTCGTTGCGCGTGTAGGCGCCCATGAGCAGGTTCTCGGTGATGGTCATGCGCGCGAACACGCCGCGCCCTTCGGGCACCATGACCAGGCCCTGGGCCACCAGATCCCAGGCGCCCACGCCCCGGATGCTGCGGCCCAGGTAGTGCACGTCGCCGTCCGCCATCTGCAGGCTGCGCGTGACGGCCTTCATGGTGGTGGTCTTGCCGGCACCGTTGGAGCCGATCAGCGAGACCAGCTCGCCCTGGCGCACCTCGAAGTCCACGCCCTTGACGGCCTGAATGCCGCCATAGGCCACCTTCAGGCCCTCGACCTTCAGCAGCACCGGAGGGGGCACGCCCTTGTCTTGCTCTTGCTCGCCCATGGTTCAGTGTCCTCCCGTGCCCAGATAGGCTTCGATCACCTTGTCGTTCTTCTGCACCTCGGCCGGCGTGCCTTCGGCAATGGGCTTGCCATAGTCGAGCACGGTGACGCGGTCGCACAGGCCCATGACCAGCTTCACGTCGTGCTCGATCAGCAAGATGGTGCGCTGGTCGCGGCGGATGCGGTCGATCAGCTCGCGCAGCTGCACTTTCTCGGTGGCATTCATGCCGGCGGCAGGCTCGTCCAGCGCGATCAGCTGCGGGTCGGTGGCCAGGGCGCGGGCGATTTCCAGGCGCCGCTGGTCACCGTAGCTCAGCGTGCGGGCCTTGAAGTCCGCGTACTTGGAGATGCCCACGTAGTCCAGCAATTCACGGGCGCGCGCGCGGATGGCGGCCTCCTCGGCCTTGAAGCCGCGCGTGCGCAGCACCGCGCCGATCAGGCCCGAGTGCGTGCGCACATGGCGCCCGACCATCACGTTCTCCAGCGCCGTCATCTCGGCAAACAGCCGGATGTTCTGGAAGGTGCGCGCAATGCCGGCCTTGGCCACCTTGTGCACGGCCGTGGGCTCGTAGGCCTTGCCGGCCAGCTCGAAACTGCCGCTGTCGGGCGTGTACAGGCCCGTGATCACGTTGAAGAAGGTGGTCTTGCCCGCGCCATTGGGTCCGATCAGTCCGTAGACCTGGCCCCGGCCAATGGTCATGCCCACATCGGACAGCGCCTGCAGCCCGCCGAAGCGTTTGGAAATGCCCGAAACCCTGAGCACCGGAGCGCTGGAGCTGTTGTCTGCCGTATTCGCCATCTGCGGTTTCTCCATGCTCAGGACTGGTGCGGCAGGTTCTTGCCATGCTCGGGCGACGGCCACAGGCCGCGCGGACGCATCAGCATGATGACGATCATGGCCAGCGCGATCAGCAGCTGGCGCAGGATGGAGGCATCGAGCCGCCCATCGGTCATCTGCTGCAGGGGACCGGCCACATAGCGCAGCACCTCGGGCAACGCCGACAGCAGCACCGCACCCAGGATCACGCCGGGCAGATGGCCCAGGCCGCCGAGCACCACCATGGCCACGATCATGATGGACTCCATGAGGCTGAACGACTCGGGCGAGACGAAGCCCTGGAAGGCCGCGAACATGGCGCCCGAGACACCGCCAAAAGAGGCGCCCATGCCGAAAGCCAGCAGCTTCATGTTGCGCGTGTTGATGCCCATGGCCTTGGCGGCGATCTCATCCTCGCGGATGGCCATCCAGGCGCGGCCTATGCGCGAGTCCTGCAGGCGCCAGCAGATCACGATGCTGACCAGCACCAGGAAGAGGAACAGGTAGTAGTACAGCGTGACCGAGCTGATGTCGTAGCCGAAGATCTCCTGGCGCTTGGCCAGGTCCAGTCCCAGGATCTTGACCGAGTCGATCTGGCCTATGCCTTTGGGGCCATTGGTGATGTTGACCGGCTGGTCCAGGTTGTTCATGAAGATGCGGATGATCTCGCCGAAGCCCAGCGTGACGATGGCCAGGTAGTCCCCGCGCAGCTTGAGCACCGGAATGCCCAGCAAAATCCCCGTGATGGCCGCCAGCAGCGCCGCCAGCGGTATCACCAGCCAGATGGAGGTATGCAGCCCGTCCGGGAACATGGCGGCAAAGCCCTCGAAGGTCTCCGCCAGATGCGGCGAGGCCATCAGCGCGAACATGTAGGCGCCCACGGCGTAGAACGCCACATAGCCCAGGTCCAGCAGGCCCGCGTAGCCCACCACCACGTTCAGGCCCAGTGCCAGCAGCACATAGAGCAGCGCCAGGTCGGCGATGCGCACCCAGGCATTGCCGAAATACTGCAGCACCAGCGGCAGCACCAGCAGCGCCAGTCCGCCCAGGATCCATTGCACGGTCTTCTTGCTGTTCATGCGTCTCTCCTCAGGCGCGGTCGGCCACACGCTCACCCAGCAGACCCGAGGGGCGCAGCGTCAGGATGATGATGAGCACGATGAAGGCGAAGATGTCGGTGTAGTGGCTGCCCAGCACGCCACCCGTGAGATCACCGATGTAGCCCGAGCCAATGGACTCGATCAGCCCCAGCAGCATGGCGCCGACCACGGCGCCCGCCAGGTTGCCGATGCCGCCGAACACGGCCGCCGTGAAGGCCTTGAGCCCCGGCAGAAAGCCCATGGTGTGGTGGGCCGTGCCGTAGTTGGAGGCGTACATGATGCCCGCGATGGCCGCCAGCACGGCGCCGATGATGAAGGTGGCAGAGATCACCATGTCAGGCTTGACACCCATCAAGGCCGCCACGCGCGGATTCTCGGCCGTGGCCCGCATGGCGCGCCCGAGCTTGGTGTAGTTGACCAGGTAGGTCAGCGCAGCCAGCGCAATCGCCGTGACCACCAGAACCAGAATCTGGGTGGGCGTGATCACCGCCGTGCCGATCTCGAAGGGCGTGCTCGGCAGCAGCGTGGGATAGGCCTTGTAGTTGGGCTTCCAGATGATCATGGCCAGCGTCTGCAGCAGCAGCGAGACGCCGATGGCCGTGATCAGGGGCGCCAGGCGCGGGCTGCTGCGCAGGCGCCGGTAGGCCACTTTCTCGATCACGAAATTCAGTGCGGCGGCCACCACGCAGGCGATCACCGTCGCCAGCAGCAGGATCAGCCAGCCCGGTGCGCCCGGCATGGCCTCCTGCATCAGGCCTATGCAGCTCCAGCTGGTCAGCGCCCCGACCATGAGCACCTCGCCATGGGCGAAGTTGATGAGCTGGATGATGCCGTACACCATGGTGTAGCCCAGGGCGATCAGGGCATACATGCTGCCCAGGACCAATCCGTTGATGACCTGCTGAAGCAGTATGTCCATATGCGCTCTCCCCTTTTGCTCAGGATGGAGACATTCAGCGTGCCTCGCATCCAAACGAACGGAGCCAGCAATGCCATGGTGGTGGAAGCTCTCCTGCCGCATCCCGGCTTGTGATCAGGAAGCCGCAGGGGATGGGCGATTCTAGGCACCCCCCGGTGGCCTGCAACGCCTTGTTGCAGCGGGGTTTCCCGAGGCTTTACAAGCCACGCGCTCTTATGTAGCACTGCAGCAATTTGCCGCAGCCAGCATGAACTCCTACCATCAACGGCAGTGCCGCCAGCAAGCGGTGGCCACGGAGAACCCCGATGAAATACCACGGCAGCTGCCACTGCGGCGGCATCGCTTTCGATGTGGAAGGCGAACTCACCCAGGTCATGGCCTGCAACTGTTCCATCTGCGCGCGCAAGGGCGCCCTCATGTGGTTCGTGCCCCGCGAACAGCTGCAGCTGAGCACGCCCGAGGAGCAGATGCGCTCCTACACCTTCCACCGGCATCTGATCCAGCACCGCTTCTGCCCGACCTGCGGCATCCACCCTTTCGGCGAAGCCACCGATCCCAAGGGCCGGCACATGGCGGCCGTCAACGTGCGCTGCCTGGAAGGCGTGGATGCCGAAGCCTTGCGCATCACGCGCTACGACGGACGGTCGGCCTGAGGCTGGCTTCAGGCCCGCAGCGCTTCTTCCTCCACATCGCGCAGGCGGTCCTTGCCGAAGTAGATCTCGTCGCCAACAAAAAAGGTGGGCGATCCGAAAGCGCCACGGTGGAAGGCCTGCTCGGTATTTGCCAGCAGCCGGGCCTTGACTTCGGGCGTCTGGCTTGCGGCGATCAGGGCTGGGGCGTCCAGACCCGCCCCGGACAGCTCGGTGCCGATCACCTGGGCATCGTCCATCTTGCAGCCCTTCTCCCACATGCTGGAGAACACCGCATCGACATAGCGCTCGAAGCAGCCCATGTCCTGGGCGGCCACGGCCCCACGCATGATCTGCAGGGTGTTCACGGGAAAGTGAGGATTCATCCGGAAACGCGTGAGGCTGTGCCTGTGCACGAAGCGCTGCAGCTCCAGCGCCTCATAGGCGCGCTTGTTGGGAATGTCGGCATTGGCCTCGGCCGGGGAGCGGTTGTTGGCCAGCTTGAACAGGCCTCCCAGCAGGACAGGCACATATTCGAAGCGGATGCCGCTGCGCGCCTCGATCCGGGGAATGACCTGGTGGCAGAGATAGGCGTTGGGGCTGCCGAAGTCGAAGAGAAATTGCACCTTGGTGTTCATGGCGTGGCCTGCGGGAGTGGGAGGAAGTGACGATGCGATAAGGCAAGGCGGCTCACCACGGCTCCATCCAGGGACGGATCTCGGTCTCGTGCGTCCAGGCGTCGCGCGGCTGCTGGTGCAGTTGCCAGTAGAGGTCGGCAATGTGCTCGGGATTGAGGATGCCGCCCTGCTCCTTGAGGGCATAGCGCTCGGGGAAATTGCTGCGGATGAATTCGGTGTCTATGGCGCCGTCGATCACGGGATGGGCCACATGGATGCCCTTGGGCCAGAGTTCGCGCGCCATGCTCTGCGCCAGGGCGCGCAGGCCGTGCTTGGCACCGGCAAACGCGGCAAAGCCCTCGCGCCCGCGCAGGCTGGCCGTGGCGCCCGTGAAGATGATGGTGCCCCGGCCGCGCGGCAGCATCACCCTGGCCGCCTCCCGCCCCATCAGAAAGCCGGCGAAGCAGGCCATCTCCCATACCTTGAAGTAGACGCGCGCCGTGGTTTCGGTGATGCCGAAGCGCACATTGGCGCCGATGTTGAAGACGGCGACCTCGATGGGTGCGATCTCGGCCTCGATCTTCTGCACCAAGGCCACCATTTCCTCTTCCTTGCGCGCGTCGCTGCCAAAACCATGGGCTTCACCCCCAGCGGCGCGGATCTGCTCGACCAGCGGCTGGAGTTTGTCGGCATCGCGGCGGGTGACGCAGGCGATATAGCCTTCGCGCGCAAAGCGCCGGGCAATCGCCCCGCCCGTGGCGTCACCGGCACCGATGACGAGGATGGCTTTCTTGTCGGTCATGGAATCTCCGTGGATGAAGAAGTCAGTTCATTTTTTGAACTTTATGCACGGTAGGTTTAAAATCTGAACCCGTCAAGCGGGGAACTGCCCAATGAAATGGAACGAACTGGAAGAGGAGCGCTGCTCCATCGCACGCACGGTCTCGGTCATCGGTGACCGCTGGACGCTGCTGGTGCTGCGCGACTGCTTTCTGGGAGTGCGCCGCTTCGATGAATTCCTGGGGCGCCTGGGCATTTCACGCCCTATGCTGTCGGACAGGCTGGCCAGGCTGGTCGAGGCCGGCGTGCTCAAGAAGGTGGCCTACCAGGAGGCGCCGGTGCGGCACGAGTACCGCCTCACGTCCAAGGGACTGGACCTGCATCCCGTGGTCATGGCCATCGTGCACTGGGGCGATGTGCACATGTCCGGCGAGGAAGGCCGGCCCCTGCTGCACCGGCATTCGGTGTGCGGCCACACGTTCGATCCCCTGATCGTCTGCTCGCACTGCCACGCTCCCTTGCACGCGCGGGATGTGACGGTGGAGCCCGGCCCGGGCGCCTAGCCCTGGCTCCAGCCCCGGCCTGCTCTCACGGGATTCGGCTATGCGCCGCCGCCGCCGCCAGCCTCTTCATCCCACTTGCGCAGCACGGCCAGCTTCTCGCCGATCTTGATCTCCAGGCCCCGTGGCACGGGCTGGTACCAGCCCGGCTCCGCAATGCCCTCGGGCAGATAGGTCTCGCCGGCCGCGTAGGCGTTGGGCTCGTCGTGCGCGTAGCGGTATTCATGGCCGTAGCCCAGCTCCTTCATGAGCTTGGTGGGCGCGTTGCGCAGGTGCACGGGCACCTCGCGGCTCCTGTCCTGCTTCACGAAGGCCCGGGCCTTGTTGTAGGCGTTGTAGCCGGCGTTGCTCTTGGGAGCCATGGCCAGATAGATGACGGCCTGGCCCAGGGCCAGCTCGCCTTCGGGGCTGCCCAGGCGCTCGTAGGTCAGGGCCGCATCGTTGGCGATCTGCATGGCGCGCGGATCGGCCAGGCCTATGTCTTCCCAGGCCATGCGCACGATGCGCCGCGACAGGTAGCGCGCATCGGCGCCGCCGTCGAGCATTCGGGTGAGCCAGTAGAGCGCCGCATCGGGATGGGAGCCGCGCACGGACTTGTGCAGGGCCGAGATCTGGTCGTAGAAGTTGTCGCCCCCCTTGTCGAAGCGCCTGGCATTCAAGGTCAGCGCGTTCTGCACGAATTCGGCATCGATCCGGGTGACGCCTGCAGCGCCCGCCGCAGTCTGGCATTGCTCCAGCAGGTTCAGGAACCGCCGGGCGTCGCCATCGGCATAGCCGATGATGGTGTCCCGCGCCAGGTCGTCGAACTGCAGGCCGCCCAGGGCCTTTTCCTGCGCACGCTGCAGCAGCTGCCTGAGCTCTTCGTCGGTCAGGGACTGCAGCACATAGACCTGTGCGCGCGACAGCAGGGCCGAGTTCACCTCGAAGGACGGATTCTCCGTGGTGGCGCCGATGAAGGTCACCAGGCCGCTTTCCGCATAGGGCAGCAGCGCATCCTGCTGGGATTTGTTGAAGCGGTGGATCTCGTCCACGAAGAGGATGGTGTGCCGGCCCATGGCCAGGTTCTGCTGCGCCTGCTCCATGGCCGCACGGATGTCCTTGACCCCGGAGAACACCGCAGACAGCGCAATGAACTCGCACTTGAAGGCCGTGGCCGTGAGCCGGGCCAGCGTGGTCTTGCCCACGCCGGGTGGCCCCCAGAAGATCATGGAATGCGGCTTGCCCGACTGGAAGGCCAGGCGCAGCGGCTTGCCTTCGCCCAGCAGGTGGGACTGGCCCACGACCTCGTCCAGGGTCTTGGGCCGCAGGGCTTCGGCCAGTGGTGCGGAGGGCTCCTGGGTGAACAGATCAGCCATGGGGCAGCTCTCTCGAAGGCCGCTCCCCGCACGCGAGGTGCGGCAGACCGTGTTGCGGATTCTTCGCCAAAGGGAACAGATGCAGTTGCAGAACCATGGCGCCATTGTCCACGCCATGGCTGGCGCAGGTGCGCCAGGCCTTGATGCCTGATGTCGGCCGTGGACTGAAACTCCTGATCTTCAGACGGGAATATGGCCATCGCCTCCAGGCATGTCACTGAAACGACATGGATTGTTTGCATGCACCCCATCAAGAGCAATCACTGACATTTCACACCTGCTTCGGGCCGCAGCCCTAAAATGCTGCCCTTTGCGGAGCCGGCCGCGCGATCCGCGCGCGACCTTCGGGCCTGCGTCATCGCAGCCTTCCAACCCCGCGCCTCCCTCCGTTTACGGAACCGCCTGCCATGCGGCAATGCGGGGCCTTTTCATTTCTGCATCCATGCAAACACTCAAGACCAGGGACCTGATCGCCCTAGGCTTCATGACCTTTGCGCTGTTCCTCGGCGCGGGCAACATCATCTTTCCGCCCATGGTCGGCCAGGGCGCCGGCGAACACGCGGCTGCCGCGGCCACCGGCTTCCTGCTGACGGGCGTGGGCCTGCCCCTGCTCACGGTGGTCGCACTGGCGCGAGTGGGCGGCGGCATGGACGCACTGACCTCGCCCGTGGGCCGCAAGGCCGGAATGGTGCTGGGCCTGCTGATCTATCTCATCCTGGGGCCGCTGTTCGCCACGCCGCGCACGGCGACGGTGTCGTTCGAGATGGGCTTTGCGCCTTTCATGGGCCACAGCAGCACAGCCCTGTTCATCTACTCTGCCGTGTACTTCGCCCTGGTCATGGGCCTGTCCCTGTTCCCGGGCAAGCTGATCGACAACATCGGCAAGCTGATCACGCCCGTGTTGATCCTGGCGCTGGTGGTGCTGGGCGCCGCCGCCGTGCTGCTGCCGGCCGGGGAGGCCACCAGGGCCAGTGGCGACTACCTGGTGTCGCCGCTGACCGAAGGTTTCCTGGAGGGCTACCAGACCATGGACGCGCTGGGGGCGCTGGCCTTCGGCATCGTCATCGTCAACGCCATCCGTGACCGCGGCATCTCCGATACCGGCCTGCAGACGCGCTACGCCATCGTCGCGGGCGTGATCGCCGCCGTCGGACTGGGCATGGTGTATCTGTCGCTGATCCATCTGGGCGCCACCAGCCAGTCCATCGCCCCGCAGGCACAGACCGGCGTGCTCATCCTCACGCGCTATGTGGATCACACCTTCGGCCCCATCGGCAGCCTGCTGCTGGCCGTGGTGATCTCCCTGGCCTGCCTGACCACGGCCGTGGGCCTGGTCAGTGCCTGCGGCGCCTACTTCAGCCAAATGCTGCGCCTGCCCTACCGTGCAGTGGTGGTGGCCATCGGCCTGGCCTGCATTCTGGTGTCCAACCAGGGCCTGGCCCAATTGATCGCCGTATCCGGACCCGTGCTCGTGGGCATCTACCCGCTGGCCATCGCCCTGGTGGTGCTGAGCCTGCTGTCTGGCCTGTGGCGCAATGCGCAGCGGGTGTTCGCACCGGTGCTGGCCGTGGCCCTGTTGTTTGGTCTCATCGATGCAGCCAGGGCTGCCGGCTGGCAGGACTGGCTGCCCGCGTTCCTGAACAGCCTGCCGGGCAACGGCATGGGCTGGGCCCTGCCCGTGGCCGCGACCCTGGTGCTGGCCGCCCTCCACGACCGGCTGCGCCCTGCGCCCGCCGCCGCGTTCAAGCCGTCCTGAACCTTGACATGAGTTCGACCAGCTGATGGGCCTGCTTGCGCAGGCTCTCGGCGGCCGAACTGGTCTGCTCCACCAGCGCGGCGTTCTGCTGGGTGCCTTCCTCGATGCGGACGATGGCGCTGTTGACATGGCTCACGCCCGCGCTCTGTTCGCCGCTGGAATGGCTGATGGCGCCGATCATGCGCGAGACCTTGGCAATCGCCTCCTGCACCGAGGCCATGGTCGCGCCCGCACTGTCCACCTCCTGGGCGCCCAGGGCCACGCGCTGGGCGTTGGCCTGGATCAGGTCGCGGATCTCCCGCGCCGCACCCGAGCTGCGCTGGGCCAGCGTGCGCACCTCGGCGGCCACCACCGCAAAGCCCCGGCCCTGCTCGCCGGCCCGTGCGGCCTCCACGGCCGCGTTGAGCGCAAGAATGTTGGTCTGGAAGGCAATGCCGTCGATCACCTCGATGATGCTGACCACGCGCTCGGATGCATCCTGGATGCTGCGCATGGTGCCCACGACGGCCGAGATGGCATCGCCGCCGCGCGTGGCAATGTCGCTGGCGGAGGAAGCCAGCAGGTTGGCCTTCTCTGCGTGATCGGCATTGCCGCGCACGGTGGAGTCGAGCTGGTCCATGGACGATGCCGTCATCTGCAGGGCCGACGCCTGCTGCTCGGTGCGCTGGGCCAGGTCGCTGTTGCCCGCTGCGATCTGCGAGCTGGCGGATGCCACCTGCTCCGCATTGCCGCGCACTTCCACGACGATGCTGCGCAGCTGTTCCTGCATGGCGCCCAGCGCCCGCAGCAGCTGGCCCAGCTCGTCGCGGCCGCCGCTCGCTATGGCATTGGTCAGATGGCCACGGGCCACGTTCTCGGCCAGCCGGACCGCGCTGCGCAGCGGTGCCACCACGGCGCGGGTGATGAGCCAGCCAATGGCCACGCCGGCCACGGCCGCCACCAGCATCAGCGCCAGGCTCAATTCCGTGGCGCGCCTGCCGCTGCTGTACGCATCGTCGGCCACGGACTTGCTCTGGGCAGCGATGCCTGCCTTGAGTTGGGACAGCAGCTCGGCCGGCTCGCGGTCCACGCCGCGCACGGCCATGTCGCCCACGGAGGGGTCGAAGCCCGTGGCCTCGAACTTGTCCAGGCCCACGCGATAGCCCTCGGCCATCTTGCGGTGCTGTGCCACAAAGCGCTGGGCCATCTCGCGCAGGGCGGCGTCTTCCACCAGGGCCAGCAAGGCGGTGGTCTTGTCCTGCACGGCGCGCTCATCGGACAGAAAGCCCTTCCAGTGCCGCTCGCGCAGCGCGTTGTCCGAGCCGCGCAGCAGCACGTTCTTCCATTCCTGGACCTGGGTCTTGAAGTGGCCTTCCACTTCTGCGGCAAGGCGCTCTGCGGCCATGTGGCGCTGTACGTCGCCGTGAAAGACGCCAAGGGATTGATGGGCCGACCAGAGGCCGAAGAATCCGGCGGCCAGGGTGAATAGCAGCGCCATGGCAATGGCGAGCGGCAACTTGCGACTGAGGTTCATAAAGACATGCGAGAGCCGGCCAGCATGTCCTCGAAGGGACGCCGAAACAGTCGCTGGCCGCAGGCCGCTATTGTCCCGGCGATATTAGGCAAAACCATTACAAAACCTCACAAACTGCGCACCGCAGCGTGTGAGGTTCTTGAAGGGCCGCCCTGTGCAGCGGTGGATTACTGCTTGAGCACGTCGGCGCCCGCAGGCACCTTGAACTCGAAGGTCGAGGCCGGCAGGGATGCGTGGGTCTGCAGCTTGCTGAAGCGGATCAGCGAACGCTGGCCAAAGCTGTCGAGGATGTCCAGCGCCGAAAGCTGCCCATCGGCTGCAAAGCCCACGCGCACGCTCTTGAGCTGGCCGTTCCTGTCCTTGGGGCTGGCCTGGACCCATTGCAGGCCATCCTGCTCGGGCGCGGACTGCAGATCGAAATCGGCGCTCAACGCCTTGAGATCGCTGGCCGACGCCAGGATGGCGGCAGGCGTGCTGCCCAGGGCCTGGGCCTGCGCGCGCTGCGTGACCTGGTTGAGGTCGGCGTCATAGAGCCACAGTGTCTTGCCGTCGGCCACGATGGTCTGCTCGAACGGCTTGGTGTAGACGAACCTGAACTTGCCGGGACGCTGGAATTCGAATTGGCCGCTGGAGTTCTTGGTGCGCGGCGGCTGGCCATCCTTGGACGGGGCCGTGACGGCCTGGGTGAATTCGGCGCGGCCGGCCTGGGAATTTTTCATGAAGGCTTCCAGGCTCTTGAGGCCATCGGCCCACGAAACCGTCGCGCTTGCCGCGATCACAACTGCAGTCAACAGACGTTTCATTCTTTCTCCATGATTGCGAAATGCGGGCTCATTCCCCGGCGCGCGCCGGCACCAGCACTTCGCGCTGCCCGCTGGCCGTGAGACCGCTGACCAGGCCCGCCTTTTCCATATCTTCCAGCAGGCGGGCCGAGCGGTTGTAACCAATCCTGAGCTTGCGCTGCACATACGAGATGCTGGCCTTGCGGTCCTTGAGCACCACTTCCACGGCCTGGTCGTACATGGGATCCTTCTCGCCGTTGCCACCGTCGCCGGACTCCGCGCCGAACTCGCTGTCGCCCTCGGCCGTGCCGCCTTCGAGCACACCCTCGATATAGTCGGCCTCGCCCTGCTCCTTGAGGTAGCCCACGACGCGGTGCACTTCCTCGTCGGACACAAAGGCGCCGTGCACGCGCACGGGCAGGCCCGTGCCGCTGGCCATGTAGAGCATGTCGCCCATGCCCAGCAGGGACTCGGCACCCATCTGGTCGAGCACGGTGCGGCTGTCGATCTTGCTGCTGACCTGGAAGGCGATGCGCGTGGGAATGTTGGCCTTGATCAGGCCGGTGATCACGTCCACGCTGGGGCGCTGGGTGGCCAGGATCAGGTGGATGCCGGCCGCGCGGGCCTTCTGGGCCAGGCGCGCGATCAGCTCCTCGATCTTCTTGCCGACCACCATCATCAGGTCGGCCAGCTCGTCGATGACGATGACGATGTGCGGCAGGCGCTGCAGCGGCTCGGGCTCCTCGGGCGTGAGGCTGAAGGGGTTGGGAATCGATTCCTCACGCGCCTTGGCCTCGTCGATCTTGGTGTTGTAGCCCGCCAGATTGCGCACGCCAAGCTTGCTCATGAGCTTGTAGCGGCGCTCCATCTCGGCCACGCACCAGTTCAGGCCATTGGCGGCCTGCTTCATGTCGGTGACCACGGGGCACAGCAGGTGAGGAATGCCTTCGTAGACCGACATTTCCAGCATCTTGGGGTCGATCATCAGCAGGCGCACATCGCGGGCCTCGGCCTTGTACAGCAGCGACAGGATCATGGCGTTGATCCCCACCGACTTGCCCGAACCCGTGGTGCCAGCGACCAGCACGTGCGGCATCTTGGCCAGATCGGCCACCACCGGGTTGCCCACGATGTCCTTGCCCAGGCCCATGGTCAGCATGCTCTTGGCATCGTGGTAGACCTGCGAGCCCAGCACCTCGGACAGGCGGATGGACTGGCGCTTGGCATTGGGCAGCTCCAGCGCCATGAAGTTCTTGCCGGGGATCGTCTCGATCACGCGGATGGACACCAGGGACAGCGAGCGCGCCAGATCCTTGGCCAGGTTCACGATCTGCGAGCCCTTGACACCCGTGGCCGGTTCGATCTCGTAGCGCGTGATCACGGGGCCGGGCATGGCGGCCACCACATGCACTTCCACGCCAAAGTCCTTGAGGCGCTTTTCGATCAGCCGGCTGGTCATCTCCAGCGTCTCGGGCGAGACGCTTTCCTGGCGCTGCTGCGCCGCATCGAGCAGGTCCACCTGGGGCAGCTTGCTGTCGGGCAATTCGGAGAACAGCGGCTTCTGGCGCTCCTTGACCACGCGCACGCTGGGGGCTGCCGCCTCCTGCAGCACGGGCTCGATGATCTGCACGGGCTGCGGGTGCTGCACGGCGCTTTCCGTGCGCTCTTCCTGCAACACCTCTTCGCGCTCGCGCGCGGCACGGCGGCCTGCGGCCTCGTCCCGGGCCTTCTCGCGGCGCGCGAAGAGGAAATGCACCCATCCATCCAGGCGTGCGCCCATGGATTCGGCCAGATGCCCCCAGGAAAAGCGGAACACCATGGCCAGGCCGATCACGGCCACGCAGATGCCGATCAGGCCCGAACCCATGAAGCCCAGCCATTGCAGGCTGTGGTAGCCCAGCATGTAGCCAAAGACGCCGCCGGCAGGGCCTGGCAGTACGCTCTCGAAGCGGTACAGCCGCGTCCATTCCAGCGCGCAGCTTGCGCCCAGCAGCAGCAGCAGGCCACCCCAGAAACGCAGGCGCCGGCGCCACAGCGGCGGCAGTTGCACGCCATCGCGGGGCACGCCGCCCCGCAGCCAGCGGGCGAAGGAAGACATCCAGGTCTGCACCGAGGCCAGCACCAGCCACCAGACCGACATGCCGAAGCCGAAATAGCAGGCGTCGGCCAGCCAGGCTCCGACGCGGCCCATCCAGTTGGCGACCAGGCGCGCGTGTCCCGCCCCGGAGGTGGACCACGCTGGATCCTGGGGCGAGTAGCTGAGCATGGAGGCAAGCCAGAACACCAGGGCCAGCAGCCCCGCCAACAGCAGCATTTCATGGCCGAAGCGCGCCACCATGCCGGGGCGCGCCGCAGACTTGGATTTGCCCTTGGCGGATGTGGAAGCGTTCAGAGCGTTCAATGAGTAGGTCATACGCAGGCGGGAGCTTACCCCAGCCCCCTCGGGCTGGCCGCAAAAACAGCCAGGACGGCCTGCTAGCGTAATGCAAGCACTTGCAACAGAACATGACGCCGCTGCATGACGGCGCCATGCCGATCATTTTTGACAATCCGGGCCATTGATCCGCATGGCAACGGGAACCCGGCTGCGGAGCGATACTCCATGGCTGTGCCCGATGTATCTTTTTTCTGCACGCCGACTGCCGGCGTGCGCCTTTTTCAAGAACTGCATCCATGTCTTCTACGCAACACGCCAAAGTCCTGATCCTCGGCTCCGGCCCTGCCGGCTACACGGCCGCCATCTACGCCGCGCGCGCCAACCTCAACCCGCTGCTGGTGACCGGCATGGCCCAGGGTGGCCAGCTGATGACGACGACGGAAGTGGACAACTGGCCTGCGGACGTGAACGGCGTACAGGGCCCCGAACTGATGCAGCGCTTCCTGGAGCACGCAGAGCGCTTCAAGACCCAGGTGGTGTTCGACCACATCCACAGCGTCGATTTCTCCAAGCGCCCCTTCACGCTGACCGGCGACTCCGGCACCTATACCTGCGACAGCCTGATCATCGCCACGGGCGCCTCGGCCAAGTACCTGGGCCTGCCCTCCGAAGAGGCCTTCATGGGCCGCGGCGTCTCGGGCTGCGCCACCTGCGATGGTTTCTTCTACCGCGAGCAGCCCGTGTGCGTGGTCGGCGGCGGCAACACCGCCGTCGAGGAAGCCCTGTACCTGTCCAACATCGCCAGCAAGGTCACCCTGGTGCACCGCCGCGACAAGTTCAAGGCCGAGCCCATCCTCGTGGACAAGCTCATGGACAAGGTCCGTGCCGGCAAGATCGAACTCAAGACCCACTTCGTGCTCGACGAGGTGCTGGGCGACCAGTCCGGCGTGACCGGCATCCGCATCAAGAGCACCCAGGATGGCCATGCCGAGGACATCCAGCTGCAGGGCTGCTTCATCGCCATCGGCCATGCGCCCAACACCGAGATCTTCAAGGGCCACCTGGAGATGGACGAGACCGGCTACATCATCACCCAGGGCGGCCTCAAGGGCTTCGCCACCCAGACCAGCGTGCCCGGCGTGTTCGCGGCCGGCGACGTGCAGGACCATGTCTACCGCCAGGCCATCACCAGCGCCGGCACGGGCTGCATGGCCGCGCTGGACGCCCAGCGCTTCCTCGAGCAGGAATAAGCGGGATGCCATCCCGCCCGCCCTGCCCTCGTGCAGGGCGGCAAAAGCCCCTGGCTGCCGCCGTGATTGGCTGGCCCAGGGGCTTTTCTCATGAAGACGCTATAATCCATGGCTTTGCTGAATTTGAAGCGCGCCTTGCTTGCATGGCCAGGACACTTTCAGCGATGGGGTTACCGCCACCCTTTATGGCGAGGTGAGGTTGCCGGCAGGCCCTGCAGCAAATGCAGGGCATCAGCGTCGGCGGCTGTACAACTATCGGAGTGTCCTCATGGCACGCGTATGTGAAGTAACGGGCAAGAAGCCCATGGTGGGAAACAACGTTTCCCACGCCAACAACAAGACCAAGCGTCGTTTCCTGCCCAACCTGCAATACCGCCGTTTCTGGGTTGAGAGCGAAAACCGTTGGGTGCGCCTGCGCGTTTCCAGCGCTGCTCTGCGCCTGATCGACAAGAACGGTATCGACTCCGTGCTCGCAGACCTGCGTGCCCGTGGCCAAGCCTAAATCCCTCAAGGAGAAACACCATGGCTGCTAAAGGCGGACGCGAAAAGATCAAGCTGGAATCCACTGCAGGAACCGGCCACTTCTACACCACGACCAAGAACAAGAAGACAATGCCCGAGAAGATGGCGATCATGAAGTTTGATCCCAAGGCTCGCAAGCACGTCACGTACAAGGAAATCAAGCTGAAGTAATTCAGCCTGTCCCTGGTACCGACAAAGAAACCGCCCGGCGCAAGCCCGGCGGTTTTTTTGCGTCCCTCACCCGTGGCGCGCGGGCTGGCCCAGCTGCGCGCAGGCCATGGCGCCGAGATCGCGACAGGCCTGCTCGACCACGCCATCCACGGGCAGGGTGCAGCCCAGGCGCATGCAGTGCTCGTAGCGGCCCGAGTTGGAGAACATGCTGCCCGGCGCCGTGCGTATGCCGCGCGCCAGCGCCTGCGTGAACAGCGCGGACGTGGACACGCCAGCCGGAAGCTCCAGCCACAGGCTGAGCCCGCCGGGCGGCAGGCTTAGCCGCGTTCCCAACGGGAAAAAGCGCGCCACCAGCTGCGCCATGCCCTCGCGCTGGCGCCGCAGCTGCTGCTTCAGGCGCTGCAGATTGCGCAGATGCGCGGGCGAGCCCACGCAGGCGGCCGCCAGCAACTGGGCCAGGGTCTGGGTCCCCCGGCTGCGCGCGAACTTGAGCATCTGCACACGGCCATGCCACTGGCCGGCGTTCATCCAGCCCTGGCGCAGGCCTGGCGCCATGCTCTTGTTGAAGGCCTCGCAATAGATCACATGTCCCGGCAGGCGGTCCCAGGCCTTGATGGGGCGCACGGGCTGGCTGCTTTCCACGAACAGGCCGTAGGAGTCGTCCTCGATCAGCGCCACGCCGTGGGCGGCGCACAGCTCGACCAGTCTGGCCTTGTGTTCATCGGGAATGCGCGTGCCCAGCGGCATCTGCAGCTCGGGCACGACCACCACGGCCTTCAGCCGGGGCTGGGTCTGCAGGGCCAGCTCCAGTGCCTCGAGGGACAGGCCGGTGCGCGGGCTGCAGGGAATCTCCAGCGCCTGCATCTGCAGCGACTCCACCACCTGCAGCAGGCCGTAATAGGTCGGCGACTCCACGGCAACCACGTCGCCGGGCGAGGCCACAGCGGCCAGCGCCAGGCTCACGGCCTCGGAATTGCCCGTGGTCGCCAGCACATCGGCCGGTGCGACATGGATGCCCGCCGCCAGCGCGCGCCGCGCCATGGCCCGCTGGAAATCAGGGTGGCTGCCCATCATGGAACGCCCCAGCACCAACAGGTCGGGCTGCTCGCGCAGCAGCCGGGCAGCCGCCTGGTTCAGGTAGCCGCGATCGAACAGTTCCGGCGGCGGCGTGGCACCGCCCAGGTCCACCTGCACATCGGCCTGGCGGCCGCGCTCCAGCATGAGCGAGATGTGCTCATTGATGCCCGCAAAGTGCTGTTGTGGCAACGGCTGCACGGGCTGGCTCAGATCCGGCTCGCTGGCAGGCGCCAGCCCTGCAGGCCGGGCATCGCGCACGAAGTAGCCCACGCGCGGGCGGGCCTCGAGCTGACCCAGATCCTCCAGATGCCGCAGCGTCTGCAGCGCCGTGGACAGGCTGACCTCGTGGCGGCGCATCAGCTCGCGCACGGAAGGCATGCGCTCGCCCGCCTTGAGCGTGCCCATCTCCATGGCCAGGCTGTAGTCGGCCGCCAGGCGGCGGTACAGGGTGGGGGCGGCGCTTGCAGCGGTCATGGGCAGGATGGAAAACGGCTGGGGATGGAAGTGCTTGACCGAGATCTTGTCTCAAAGCGCTGTTACGCAACAGATACAGATCATCAGGTCATGCAGCAGAACAGAACATGGACTGCCTGCACTGCTGCGGCGCAACAAACCACAACCTGTGCCTGTGCCAAAGAGGGCCGAATGCCTACGCTTGGGGCCTGGAACTACAGGACACCGACCCATGCACAACGCCCACACCCGCTCTTTCGAACTGCGCCATCTCGCCCCCGGAAACGACCTGTATCTGTCCATGCAGGAGGGCTGCGAGCTGTTCTGCCGCCAGGGCAGCCTGGAAATCAGCGTCCCGCAGCAGGCCTGGGCCGATGCAGCGCCGGGGCTGACCCTCAGGCTGCAGCCGGGCCAGGGCTGGCGCGCAGGCGCGGACCTGCGGATAAGAGTCCGCTCCGTGTCCCAGGCCACGGCAGGTCTGGAACTGCAGCCGAACCCCGCAGCAAAAAGCCGCATCGCCTCCGAAGAGAAGATGCGGCCCCGGGAATGGACGCTTGCCGGCTGGCTTCGCAGCTTCAGGCGTGGGCAGCGCGCAGCTTGACCGAGAACTCCTTGAGCGCAGCAATGCCGCTGGCCTCGGCGCGATGGCACCAGGCCTGCAGATGGGCCGTCAGCTGCTCGCGCGACAGCGAGGTGTTGAGCCACAGCTGGCGCAGCTCCTCGCGCATGACCAGCATCTGGTCCAGCACGGGATGGGCGGCGCGCGCCTGGGCCAGCTGGTCCTGCGCCTGGGCGGGCACCTTGTCGGCATCGCGGTGCAGCCAGCGGCGCGCCGTCCTGAGCAAGGACAGGTCGGCCTGCTGCGCCTTGCGCTGCTTGAGCGCATCGAGTTCGAACTGCACGGCGGCACGCACGCCGCGCGCATAGCGGGCCATGACCTCGTAGCGGTTAGCGATCACGGCCTCCAGCGTCTTTTCGTCGGCCACAGGCTTGATGGCGCCCATGACCAGCCTGGGCGGCGTTTTCTTGACCTTGGCCCAGCCGACCGCCTGCATCGCCCGGATGTAGGCCCAGCCCACATCGAACTCATAGCGCTTGACCGAGAACTTGGCCGAGGTCGGATAGGTGTGGTGGTTGTTATGCAGTTCCTCACCGCCGATGACCAGGCCCCAGGGCACGAGGTTGGTGCTGGCGTCCTGGGCCTCGAAGTTGCGGTAGCCCCAGAAATGGCCCAGGCCGTTGACCACGCCGGCAGCCCAGAACGGAATCCAGGCCATCTGCACGGCCCAGATGGTCAGTCCGATGGCGCCGAACAGCAGCACGTTGATGACCAGCATCAGAGAAGGACCCCAGATCGAATGCCGGCTGTAGAGATGGCGCTCGATCCAGTCGTCGGGCGTGCCGTGGCCGAACTTCCTGAGCGTCTCGGCGTTCTTGGCCTCTTCGCGGTACAGCTCCGCGCCCTGGCGCATCACGGTATCCAGCCCGCGCGTTTGCGGGCTGTGGGGATCGTCCTCGGTTTCGCACTTGGCGTGGTGCTTGCGGTGGATGGCCACCCACTCCTTGGTGACCATGCCCGTGCCCAACCACAACCAGAACCGGAAGAAATGCGAGGGCACTGGCCCCAGGTCCAGCGAACGATGGGCCTGGCAGCGGTGAAGGAAGATGGTGACGCCCGCAATCGTGACGTGGGTGGTGACCAGGGCATACAGCAGCAGCTGCCACCACGACAGCTGCCACAGGCCATGGGCCATCCAGTCCAGGGCAATATTCCAAACCGACGCGAAATCCACAGACATGACCCAAGCCTTTGCCAAAGCCGGCGCCCAGTGGCACCGATGCCTCAATTTTAGGCGAGCCCCCCGTGAAGGCGTTCGGCAATCTCCCGCGATTTACAGCTTATTGCGTCTGCAAGTTACGGCTTCCGGGTCCAAACGGCGGCGAAAAACCCGTCCGTCTCATGGCGCTGGGGCCACAGGCGCAGGTACTGCGTGCCGGTCTCGCCGCCGCTGCACAGCACATCGCCCCGCTCCACCTTGAGCTGGGCCAGAAGTTCTCCGGCATCCATGGCCACGAAGTCAGAGTGCTCCGATGCAAAGGCGTCGGCGATGGCTTCGTTTTCCTGGGGCAGGACCGAACAGGTGGCATAGACCAGGCGCCCGCCCGGCTTGACCAGCCGCGCAGCACTGGCCAGGATGGCCGCCTGCTTTTGCGTGAGCTCCTCAATGGCCTTGGCCGACTGGCGCCACTTGAGGTCGGGGTTGCGGCGCAGCGTGCCCAGGCCCGAGCAGGGCGCATCGACCAGCACGCGGTCGATCTTTCCGGCCAGGCGCTTGACGCGGTCGTCGCGCTCGTGGGCGATGGCCGCGGGGTGCACGTTCGACAGGCCCGAGCGCGCCAGGCGCGGCTTCAGGGCCTCGAGCCGGTGGCCCGAGACATCGAAGGCGTACAGACGCCCCGTGCTGCGCATCGAAGCACCAATGGCCAGGGTCTTGCCGCCTGCGCCTGCACAGAAATCGACCACCATTTCGCCGCGCTTGGCATCGAGCATCAGCGCCAGCAGTTGCGAGCCTTCGTCCTGCACCTCGATGGCACCGCGCGTGAAAGCGTCCATCCGGGCCAGCGCCGGCTTGCCCTGCACACGCAGGCCCCAGGGCGAGTAAGGCGTGGCCTCGGCGGCGATGCCGGCATCGGCCAGTTCCTTTTGCACATCGGCACGCTTGGCGTTCAGCGCATTGACGCGCAGATCCAGCGGCGCGGCCTGCTCCATGCTCTGGGCAAAGGCCCAGAAGTCATCGCCCAGTTGCTGCTGTAGCGGCGCGACCAGCCATTCGGGAAGGTTGTGGCGGTGCGGCTCCATCAGTTCGTCGGGACGCACGGCCTCGCAGGCGTCCAGCCATTGCAGCTCCTGCGGCGACAGCGCGGCGCGCACGAAGCTGCGTGCGTCCTTGACACCTTGCTCGGTCTTGCCAGCCACGCGGGCCAGTGCCTCCTGGCTGTGGGCAAAGCCCAAAATGGCCAGCCTGCGCTCACGCGAGCCGCTGCCAGAACGCGCCAGGCTCTCAAAAAGCAGCTTCTTGCGCAGCACGGTGTAGGCGGTCTCGGCCAGCGCAGCGCGCTCGCGCGGGCCCAGGTTGCGGTTTTCACGGAAAAAGCGTGACACCACGGCGTCGGCCGGATGTTCGAAAGTCAGGGTGCGCTTGACCAGTTCGGCGCAGGCGTCGAGAAGCTGTTTGGGATGCATGGCCGCGATTGTCCCACTGCCTTGCAAATCCGAGAGGGGCGCAGGTCGGAACCCGGAGCAACGCCGGGCTGGCACGGCTACCATGGCACCCCATGACCGATGACGACCTGCCCCCTCTGATTGCCACGCCCCCGGGCCTGTACCGCCACTACAAGGGCGCTCCCTACGAGGTGCTTGCCACCGTGCGCCACAGCGAAACGCGCGAGTCCATGACCCTGTACCGCGCGCTCTACGGCGAGCGCGGCCTGTGGGTGCGGCCGGCCGCCATGTTCAACGAAACCGTGGTCATCAACGGCGTGGAGCAGCCCCGCTTTGCACGCTGCCCCGAAGTGGAGCAGCAGGCCTTTCAGAGCGAAGGCCTGTGAGCAGACCCTAGCCCCGCATCAACTGCGCCACGGCGCGCGGGTAGATGATGTGCTCCTGCACCAGCACGCGCGCGGCCAGTGCCTGGGCCGTGTCGCCGGGCAGCACGGGCACCACGGCCTGCTCCAGGATGGGGCCCACATCCAGCTCGGCCGTCACGCGGTGCACGGTGCAGCCGGCGAAGCGGCAGCCTGCATCGATGGCCCGCTGGTGCGTGTGCAGGCCCGTGAAGGCGGGCAGCAGCGAGGGGTGGATGTTGATCATGCGACCTTCGTAATGCGCAACGAAGCCCGGCGTGAGGATGCGCATGAAGCCGGCAAGCACGACCAGCGCGGGCGCGTGCCGGTCGATCACCTGGGCCAGCTCGGCGTCGAAGGCCTCGCGGCTGGGGAACGGGCGGTGGTCCAGCACTTCGGTGGCAATGCCCTGCTCGCGCGCGAAAACCAGGCCCGAAGCCTCGGCCTTGTTGCTGACCACGGCGGCCACGCGGGCGCCATAACGCCGCGCCCAGTCCTGTTGCTGCGAAGCACGCACAATGGCAGCCATGTTCGAGCCGCCGCCCGAGATCAGGATCACGATATTTTTCATGGGCGGCGATTGTCGCACCGCGGGCCGCGCGGCCTGCGCCAGCCCCGGCAAGGCCCATGGCCCTGCCGGGCCTTGTCACCTCTTGCCCTCAGACCCATGCCATTCGATCCCCGCTCCACCCCCTTGACCGCCGTCGAAGCCCGCGTGCTGGCCACCCTGATGGAGAAGGCGCGTACCGTGCCCGACAGCTACCCGCTCACGCTCAACGCACTGGTGACGGGCTGCAACCAGAAAAGCAGCCGCGATCCGGTGATGGAAGTCAGCGAGGGCGAAGCCCAGGAAGCGCTGGACAGCCTGCGCCTGCGCACCATGTCCGTGCAGATCAGCAGCGCACGCGCCACGCGCTGGGAACACAACTTCCCGCGCGGCGTGGGTGTGCCCGACCAGAGCGCCGTGCTGCTGTCCCTGCTGATGCTGCGCGGCCCGCAGACGGCTGGCGAGCTGCGCATCAACTCCGAGCGCTGGCACCGCTTTGCCGACATCTCCTCGGTCGAAGCCTTCCTGGAAGAGCTGCGCGAGCGCAGCGAGGAAAAAGGCGGCCCGCTGGTCGTCCTGCTGCCCCGCGCGCCCGGCGCGCGCGAACAACGCTGGGCCCACCTGCTGTGCGGCCCCGTGGACGTGAACGCGATCGCCTCGGCCCCTGCGGCAGCAGGCGCACGCGGCGATGCCCTGGCCCAGCGCGTGGTCGATCTGGAAGCCCAGGTACGCCAGCTGCAGGCACGTCTGGCACATGTCTACGCCCAGCTGGGTCTGGAAGAACCCGATCAGCCTGCCTGATATCCGGCGGCGGTGAAGCCATCAGGGATTGCCATAGGTTGTCACGCCCTGGACAGTTCAAAAAAGAACGCGCGTGCTACAAAAGCCGGGATTGAAGGAGACACAGTCCATGGACCTGGCATTTACCCCTGAAGAACAGTCCTTTCGCGAGGAAGTCCGCGCCTGGGTGCGGGCCAACCTGCCCCAGGACATCGCGCACAAGGTGCGCCATTCGCTGCGCCTGACGCGCGACGACCTGCAGAACTGGGCCAAGATTCTTGGCAAGAAAGGCTGGCTGGGCTACGGCTGGCCCAAGCAGTTCGGCGGACCCGGCTGGAACGCCGTGCAAAAGCACCTGTTCGAGGAGGAATGTGCCCTGGCCTGCGCGCCGCGCATCATTCCCTTCGGCCCCGTGATGGTGGCGCCCGTGATCATGGCCTACGGCACGCCCGAGCAGCAGCAGCGCTTTCTGCCCGGCATTGCCAGCGGCGAAGTGTGGTGGAGCCAGGGCTACTCGGAGCCGGGCTCGGGCTCGGACCTGGCCAGCGTCAAGACCCGCGCCGAGCGCGTGGGCGACAAGTACATCGTCAACGGCCAGAAGACCTGGACCACGCTGGGCCAGTACGGCGAATGGATCTTCTGCCTGGTGCGCACCAGCAACGAGGGCAAGCCCCAGACCGGCATCAGCTTCCTGCTGGTGGACATGAAGAGCCCTGGCGTGACCGTGCGCCCGATCAAGCTGCTGGACGGCGAGTGTGAGGTCAACGAGGTCTTCTTCGACAATGTGGAAGTGCCGGCCGAGAACCTGATCGGCGAGGAGAACAAGGGCTGGACCTACGCCAAGCACCTGCTCAGCCACGAGCGTACCAACATCGCCGACGTGAACCGCGCCAAGCGCGAGCTGGAACGCCTCAAGCGCATCGCCAAGGCCGAAGGCGTCTATGAGGACCAGCGTTTCCGCGACGAGATCGCCAAGCTCGAAGTCGACGTCGTGGCGCTGGAGATGCTGGTGCTGCGCGTGCTGTCGGCCGAGAAATCGGGCAAGAACCCGCTGGACATC
This sequence comes from Delftia sp. CH05, assembly GCF_009827015.1. Lineage (NCBI taxonomy): Bacteria > Pseudomonadati > Pseudomonadota > Betaproteobacteria > Burkholderiales > Comamonadaceae > Delftia > Delftia sp. CH05. The sequence goes on from NZ_WUMG01000002.1 coordinate 62,523, forward strand.
GCCGGCCTGCTCAAGATCAAGGGCAGTGAAATCCAGCAGCGCTACTCCGAGCTGATGATGCTGGCCGCAGGCCCCTTCAGCCTGCCCTTCATCGAAGAAGCCATGGAAGCCGGCTGGCAGGGCGACTTCCCCGGCGGCGTGGCGGACAACGCGCCGCTGGCATCGACCTATTTCAACATGCGCAAGACGACGATCTACGGCGGCTCCAACGAGGTCCAGAGAAACATCGTCGCTCAGACGGTGCTGGGCTGATTTTGGCTGGAGTTTCGCTGACCCCAGAAGTGCGCCGGACGCGCTTCGATCAGCTTCGGGAGACAGAAAATGGACTTTGATTTTTCGGATGACCAGCAGCAACTGCGCGACGCGGTGCGCCGCTGGGTGGACAAGGGCTACACCTTCGAGCGCCGCCGCTCCATCGTCGAGGCGGGCGGCTTCTCGCGCGAGGCCTGGGGCGAGCTGGCCGAACTGGGCCTGACGGCACTGACCGTGCCCGAGGAGCACGGCGGCCTGGGCCAGGGCGCCACCGACGTGATGGTGGTGATGGAAGAGCTGGGCCGCGGCCTGGTGATGGAGCCGCTGGCACAGGCCTTCGTGGCATCCAGCGTGCTCGGCCAGCATGCCGACGCCACCGTGGCCGGCCAGTGGCTGCCGCGCGTGGCCAGCGGCGAGGCCCTGGTCGTGCTGGCACACCAGGAGCGCCAGGCCCGTTACCGGCTCGACGTCTGCGCGGCCACGGCCGGCAAGAGCGGCAGCGGCTACACGGTGGATGCCACCAAGAGCGTGGTGCCCGCAGGCGACGCGGCCGATGCCTTCCTGATGCCGGCCCAGCTGGACGGCAAGATCGCCCTCTTCCTGGTGGAACGCAGCGCCAGCGGCGTCAGCACCCAGGGCTACCGGACCCAGGATGGCAGCCGCGCCGCCGAGCTGCGCTGCCAGGCGGCCCCCGCCACGCTGGTGACGACCGATGGCCTGGCCGCCCTGACGCTGGCCCAGGACGTGGCCAACGCCGCCCTGTGCGCCGAAGGCGTGGGCGCCATGGAGCAGACACTGAAGCTCACCACCGAGTACATGAACCAGCGCAAGCAGTTCAACACGGTGATCGCCAGCTTCCAGGCCCTGCGCCACCGCGTGGCGGACATGAAGATGCAGCTGGAGCTGGCCCGCTCCATGAGCTACTACGCCAGCCTCAAGATGAACACGCCCGAGGCGGAGCGCCACGTGGCCATCGCGCGCGCCAAGGTCCAGCTGGGCCAGTCGCTGCGCTATGTGGGCCAGCAGTCGGTGCAGCTGCACGGCGGCATCGGCGTGACCGACGAGTACGCAGGCAGCCACTACTTCAAGCGCCTGACGCAGATGGAGATGACGGGTGGGGACACGCTGCACCATCTGGGCATCGTGTCCGGGAAGATGCAGGACACGGCCGGCGTGTTTGCCTGAGCCTCGGGTCCCGCTTCAGACCACCAGGCCCCGCAGGAAACTGCGGGGCTTTTTCATGGGCTTTTCATGGGCCTTTGCTTTTTCCCATGCTTGCCCGCCGCCTCAGGTCAGCCTGTAGCCCTCGGGCCTGAGCGGCGCGGGCAGATCCGTCTCGCCCAGCGTGCGGCCCAGGCTGATCTCGATGGAGCGGCAGATGGTGTCCAGCGGCAGGTCGTTGCTCTCCAGGCCAAAGGGCTCTTCGAGTTCATCGCCAAGGGCGTCGAGCCCATAGAAGGTGTAGGCCACGATGGCCACGACAAAGGGCGTCATGAACCCGGTCGTGTCCACCAGGCCGAACGGCAGCAGAAAGCAGTACATATAGGCCGTACGGTGCAGCAGCAGCGCATAGGAGAACGGCATGGGCGTGTTGCGTATGCGCTCGCACGAGGCGGCAGCGGCCGTCATGCGTGTGAAGGTCTTGTCCATGGACGCGGCCAGGCAGGGCTCCATCTCGCCACGGCGCACACACTGCGCCAAGTCATGCCCCATGGACATCATCAGTGCGTCGCAGCGCTGCTCCAGCGGCAGGGCCTGGATTTGGCGCCATTCCCTGTCCACGAGCCAGCGGCCGGCTTCGGCATCGTCGTGCAGGCCCCGCAGCTGGGACCGCAGCGAATGCGCGAAGGCAACAGCCCGGTGCACCATGCGCACGCGCACGTCGCTGTCGCGGCGCCGGGGATCGGGCACCGTGTCCAGCGCAATCAGGCTCTGGCACTGGCGCGCCAGCGTGCGCGCGCAGATCACCATCTCGCCCCAGAGCTTGCGGCCTTCCCAGTAGCGGTCATAGGCGGTGTTGTTGCGAAAGCCCAGGAAGATGGCCAGCGGCAGGCCGATCAGCGTGAAAGGGATGGGCGTCACCGTGATCTTCACGTCGAAGAGATTGCCATGCACCAGGGTGATGATGGCGGCAAACACGATGTTCACGAGCAGCGTGACCTGGATGCGCTGGAGCACCGAGCCCCGCAAAATCAGAAACAGCCTGAGGCCGGCGGGGCGATCACGGACGATCATGGGGCGAATGCTAGGTATAAACCCTTATTCGATCACATATTGAGCATGTCAATGGGCTGCGGCCATGCTCCGAACCAAAAAAAAGCGCCCCGAAGGGCGCCCTGCGTCACGACCGGTTGCCGGTCACAGCGCGTTGAAGCGGCGGCGGCGCACCATGCCCCAGCCCATGATGCCCATCAAGACGGACATCAGGATCAGGCCCCATTCGGAGAGGGTGGGGATGGAGGCGGGCGATACGGCCACGGCCACCGCGCGGGAAGCCGTGTTGTTGGCCGGGTTGGCATCTCCGGTCGCACCGGTGCTGCCCGTCAGTGCCACCGCCCCCACGGAGCTGGGCGTTCCGCTGACCGTGCAGGTCACGCTGGCGCCCGCAGGCACGGCATCCCCTGCGGACCAGGCTGCATTGGAGGGGCTGATGCGGCAAGCGCCCTGGCTGACGCCAGGCGGCAGTCCCGTGACTGCGCACGAGGTCCCTGCCGATGCATCGGCCGAGCCCTGGTTCTTGCAGACAAAACTGCCGCTGTAGGGCGTGCCGGCAGTGAACGCGGTCGGCAGACCGCTCAGATCGACGCCCATGTCGGGCACTGCAACGGTGGACACATTCATGGTCGCGGTGTTGTTTGCCGCATTCGAATCATCCGTTGCGCCCGTGGTGCCCGTGACCGTGGACGAACCTGCGGCCGTGGGCGTACCGCTCACCTGGCAGGTGACCGTGGCTCCCACCGGCACCGCATTGCCCGCCACCCACGCGGCATTGCCGGGGCTGATGGAGCATGCGCCTTGCGTCACGCCAGCCGGCAGGCCGGTGACGGCGCAGGAGGTGCCGCTCACGGCGTTGGCCAGGCCCTGGTTGCTGCAGGTGAAGCTGCCGCTATAGGGAATGTTCAGCGGCGAGGTGGAGGGCAGTCCGCTCAGATTGACCTGCATGTCCGGCACTGTGGTGACCGTGATGTTCGATGTGGCCGTGTTGTTGCCCGGGGTCAGGTCGTTGTCGCCGCCCGTGGTCACCGTGACCGTCGAGCTGCCGCCTGGACCCGTCGGTGTGCCGGAGACCTGGCAGACCACCGTCTTGCCCGCAGGCACCACGGCGGGCTGCATCCAGGCCGTGCCGTCTATCGTGCATTGGCCTGCCGTCACGCCAGGGGGCAGACCGGAGGCATCGCAGATGGCCTGGCCTGCGCTGGCTGCACCATCGTTCTTGCAGGAGAAGCTGCCGGTGTAGGGCACGCCGACCACGGCGGTGGGCGGGAGTCCGGAGACCTCAGGCACCATGTCGCTGCTCGCCGCGGGAGCCAGCAATTGGGTCTGCACCATGGCACCGAGCAGGGTCGAGGTCAGGTCGCCTCCGATGGTGTAGTTACCGTTGTTGATCTGGTCTGACGGCGTGCCCGCAGGAACCTTCACGGTCATCGTGAACGTGCCCGACTGCCCGGGAGCCAGGGTCCCAAAGTCGCACTGGGCAGGGTCTGAACTGCCCACGGCCGGGGCCGTGCAAGCGCCGCCGTCGCCGGCCAGCGACACGAACGTGGTCGGACTGATGCCCGCATCCGTGCCCACGGGCATGGCGGGCGTGACCTTCACGTTGTTCACCGGGGTGCTGCCGTTGTTCGTATAGGTGTAGGTGTAGGTGATCTCCGTGCCGTCCGCCTTGGGCGCGCTGACAGGCCCGGACGCGCTGATCCACAGGGTCTTGGGCAGGGTCGTGCCGAAGTTGTCAACGTACAGATGGCCTGCGTGGCCACCGGCACTGCAGGCCGAGGCCACGGCCTGCAGCCTGACCTTGTCGCCTACCCGCAGGTAGGCATTGCCAGGAGCGACATCGTAGGCCTGGGGGTCGGTGTAGTTCTGGATGGCACCGCCCTTGTCGGTAAAGGTCTTCCAGGGTGCTCCCGGCTCGCCGCCGTAGTGGTATTTGAAGAACAACTCCTGGGGTGAGCCCGTCAGATCCGTGGAGGTCTGGGCGTCATAGGTCTTGACCAGCGAGATGGCAAAGTAGGGGCGATCCTCGCCTCCGTGATTGCTGGCGTACTCAAGCACGGGCGCCGCGACAAATCGGATGTGGATCTTGCCGTCCTGGTCGATGTCATCTGCAGTCAGCGTCACTTCCTGGGTGATGGAACTTGCCGTATTGACCTGCTGGGTCCAGCCGGCGAGTCCCCCCGTGACCTTGCTGGACCGAGGTATCACGTTGCTGGCTGGGGTGGCGCTGTTCGCCTTGAGGTTGATGCGGGCAGAGTGGGAGCCTGCCAAAGTCAGTTTGAGGGCGGACTGGCCGGCGTCACCCCGGAACAGGACTTCGTCTGCAGCGCCTTCCGAGCCGCTGGCGATTTCGACCAGATGGGACTTGGTGCCAGGTGGCTGCAGGCGCAACTCGCTCAAGCGCTTCGGATTGGCCTGGGTGCCATTGTTGGTCCAGGCCTGGGGGGTCCAGCCAGTCAGGTCCCCTGCCTCGAAGTCCCCATTCAGAAATGCCGCCTGCGCAACTGCACCCACCATTGCCAGGGTGCCGGCTGCAACCAGACTTCTGGCCTGCCTCCAGGCCTTCATGCGCGGCCCTGTGGGCCGGATATGCAAACTCTGTCTCGCCATACCATTCCTCTCTTCATGTGTGTTTGATCACGGTTGAAAACTCCGACGGCCCACGCCGCCCGCCTGCGCACGCCGCCAGCACCAAGCCGCCCAATCACGCGCACGCGCTTTTGCAGCAAAAAAATGGGCGAACGAATCCCTTCCGCATGCCCGGACGGCAGCGGTTCAAAAAGCTGAAATGGAGAAGAAAAAGGCGCCTAAGGCACGAACACCAGCCCTCGACCGAACACGGCCCTCACCGGCAGGGCCAGCCCGGAGATATCCAGGGTCTTGCGGCGAAGCCGCGTCAACTGCGATTCAATGCGATGAAAACCGTCATCCACATCGGCATAGCCCATGGCCTCGATCAGGGTCTGCTTGGACACCATGGTCCCAGGGGTTGCCATCAGGCAGCCGAGCAATTCCAGCTCGCGGCTGGTCAGGGCAATGATCTGGTGGTTGGGTGCGACCATGCAGGCCGACAGGGGGTCAAGGCGCCAGGTCAGGAATGGGGCGGACGCCCTGCCCGGCTGACCGGTGTTGCGGCGAAGCTGGGAGCGGATGCCGGCCACCAGCTCGTTCATGTCGGTGGGCTTGACGAAGTACTGCAGCGCGCCGGCATTGAGGCCGGCAATGCGGCTGTCCAGATCGCCGCGTGCCGTGAGCACCACCACGGGGATCTCCTGCTCGGCCAGGCGCTTGACCAGGCTCAGCCCGTCCTCGCCGGGCAGACCCAGGTCGACGACGACCAGATCTGCCTTTTCGCGCAGTAGCTTTATGTAGAAGTCTTCTGCAGAATCCGTGCCCCAGGCATGCAGGCCAGACTTTGTTAAAAATCGACACACATTGATACGAATATCCTCGTCGTCCTCTACGACGGCGACGGTGAACTCGATCGATGGCTCTAGTGTCTGCTGCATGATGTTTGCCTATTGGTGCGCGGATTTTCATTGGGGTGAACGTCCGCCGCCATGCACGAACACTCTCGAATGCTCACAGTTCAGAGAAACACACAAAAATTTACTTTTATTGCATGGATCACGGTATCGCTCGGGCTGCTCGCATTTTTCGTGCTGAGCCCGGCAACCATGTCTCCCCCTGACAAGGGACTGCGTCTGGGCAAGGACCTGCCGATGCAGGTGCTTGCCGATGCGGGCCGCAGCATGACCATTGAACAGGTCGCGGCCCTGCCCGATGATGCCTTCGAAACCCGGCGCACGCCTCTGAACGAGGGCTATACCCGCCAGGCTTACTGGGTGAGGGTTGCCATGCCTGCCCTCGCACCCGCCAGTGCGCTGGCCGGCAATGATCCGCTGTGGCTGGAGATCACGCCCACCTATCTGGACAGGGTCACGCTCTACCAGCAGGCGAATGGCCTGTGGCAGGCACGCGAAAGCGGTGACACGGTGCCCATGGCCCAGCGCATCCATGTGCGCCAGCTGGTGTTTCCACTGCGCGCCGGCCAGCCCTTTGTGCTGCGCATCGAGACCAGCAGCGCCATGCAGCTGTACGCCACGGTCTGGCGCAGCACGGGGCTGATGGCCTGGCTGTCCAGCGTGGAGTGGGCCTCGGGGGTGCACCAGGGCGTGAACCTGGTGCTGACCTTGCTGATCGCCGGCGCAGCCCTGGCCCTTCGCATGCGCAGCCTGATGGCCATGACGCTGCTGGCGTTCGTGGTTCTGACCCACAACGCCAATGTGCGCGGCTATGCCCAGCTGTGGCTGCCCGAGCCCTGGGCGCCGCATGCGGATATCTGGGTGAGCGTGGGCGTCTTCCTGCTGCCTGCCGCCTTTGCCTGGCAGGCACGCGAGACCTTGACGCGCGGCACGATCTGGCGCCGCATCGACCGCATGCTGGTGCTGCTGACCTTGGCGCCCCTGCTGGCCTTGCTCAGCATTCCCATGGGGCACTACACGCAATGGGCCTGGCTAGGAGTCAGCGTCCCCTGGATGGCCAGCATGCTGAGCGCTCTGGTGGCCTGGAAGAACCTGCTCCGCCAGGGCCCCAGCATCGTCAACCTGCTGGTGCTGATTCCCTACACGCTGCATGCGGTCATGGGCATCCACGTGGCTGCAGCGTTCACGGGGCTGGTGTCCTCCGACATCGAAGCCGGCATGTACTGGCAACTGGAATCGCTGCTGCTGTACATCCTCATCATCATTGCCGTGGGCGCCAGCCTGGTCGAGAAATTCCAGAACTCCATGGACAGGCAGGCGCAACTGGTGGATTCACTGGCCCGTTCCGAGCACGCGCTCGAAGGCCGGGTACGCACACGCACGGCCGAGCTGCTGCATGCACAGAACGCGCTGCAGGCCGCGCTGCACGGCGAACGCACCCTGCGGCTGGAGCAGCGCCAGTTCTTCAACATGGTCAACCATGAATTCCGCACGCCGCTGGCCGTGGTGGACAGCGCGGCCACGGAGCAGTTGACCTTTCCGTCCACCGACATCGACTCCCAGCTGGAGCGGGCCGCCCAGATCCGGCGTGCCTGCAGGCGCCTCACGGCCCTGGTGGACAACTGCCTGGTCAGCGACCGCCTGGACGCGCCTGCGTTCCGGCTGCAGCTCGACCGGGTTCCGGTGACGGACCTGATCGACGATGCCGTACAGCTCGTGCACTGGTCGCGCCGCCATCATCTGAGACTGGAGACTGCCGGCATCCCCGCCTCCTGGCAGTGCGATCCCACGCTGGTGCGCATCGCCCTGTCCAACCTCGTGGACAACGCCGTGAAATACGCCCAGGCCGGCGAAATCGCCGTGTGTGCCCGCCTGGACGGGCAGGGCCGGCTGGAGCTCACCGTCAGCGACGAGGGCCCTGGCCTGGCGCCCGAGCTGGCGCAGCGCATCTTCGAGCTGCACGAGCGCGGAGAGCGCTCGGACCAGACCCGAGGCTTCGGCCTGGGCCTGTGGGTGGCCCGGCGCGTGGCCCAGATGCATGGCGGCGATGTGCAGGTCACGCCAGCTGCGGGCGGAGGCACCTGCTTCACGCTGACGCTGCCCTGCAGCATTCCCGAAGACAGCGGCCTTGCCACAGCTGCAACACAGCCCGCCTCGCCATGCGTATCCTGAACCTGCTGCGTGTCCTGAACCGTCTGGCGCTGCCGGGCTGGCTGGTGTTTTCGCTGGTGCTGGTGGTCTGCTTCATCCTCAGTCCGGCCTGGCAGTCCCTTCCAGCCAAGCGCCTGCAGCTGGGCACGGACCTGCCCATGCTGGCGCTTGTCGATGCGCAGGGCAGCCTCACCATCGACCAGGTGGCAGCACTGCCCGATACGGACTTCACCGCGCTGGACACACCGCTGAACAAGGGCTACACGCGCGATGTGTATTGGCTCAAGGTGCAGGCTCCCTATATCGCGGCCGGGAAGATCGACCCCGAGCAGGACCCTCTGTGGCTGGAGATCCTGCCCAGCTACCTGGACCAGGTCGCGCTGTACCAGTACATGGACGGTGCCTGGCGCATGCGCAGCAGCGGCGATACGGCAACCGGCGAACCACGGGTCCATGTGCGCCAGCTCGTGTTTCCGCTGTACACGGACCAGCCCTTCATCCTGCGCGTGCAGACCTCAAGCCCCATGCAGCTGGACGCCACGATCTGGCGCAGCAGCGGTCTGATGACGCAGTTCTCGGCCGTGGAATGGGCATCGGGCATCCACCAGGGCATCAACCTCATGCTGGCCCTGCTGATCATCGGGGCAGCCCTGGCCTTGCGGTTGCGCAAACTGGCCGCCATGGCCGTGGCAGCCATCGCCGTACTGATCCATGGCGCCAGCGACCGGGGCTACCTGCAGATCTGGCTGCCCGACCATCTGGCGCACTGGGGCCATCTGTGCGTCAGCCTTGGCACCCTGATGCTTCCCGCCGCCCTGGCCTGGCAGATGCGCGAGCTGCTGACCCGCGACACACGCTGGCGGCGCATGGACCGGGCCCTGCTCGCCCTGGGAATCATCCCGTTGCTGTGCCTGCCAAGCATCCCGCTCGGCCGCTACCAGGACTGGGCCTGGATAGGGGTCGGCGCGCCCTGGGCCATCAGCGCGCTGTTTGCGGTGGTCGCATGGAGCAATCTGCTGCGCGATCGTGCCAGCCTGGTGCATGTGCTGATGGTCGTTCCCAGCACCATGTACGGGCTCATGGGGCTGTATGTGACGGCAGCCTATGTGGGCCTTGCCAGCCTGCCCACCATAGAGACCAGCGTTTTCTGGCAGCTCAACACCTTGCTGGTCAACATCGTGATCACCGTGGCCGTCGGCGCCGGCCTGATCCAGAAATTCCGGGACTCCATGGCGCGCCAGGCACAACTGCTCGAATCCCTGGCCAAATCCGAGCATGCGCTGGAAGAGCGCGTGCGGCTGCGCACGGCCGAGCTGCTGCGAGCGCAGAACGCGCTGCAGGCGGCGCTGCACAGCGAACGCACGCTGCGACTGGAGCAGCGGCAGTTCTTCAACATGGTCAACCATGAGTTCCGCACGCCGCTGGCCGTGGTGGACAGTGCCGCCACCGAGCAACTTTCCTTTCCCTCCCCCGACATCGACTCCCAGCTCGAACGCGCCGCCCAGATCCGGCGCGCCTGCAGACGCCTCACGGCCCTGGTGGACAACTGCCTGATCAGCGACCGCCTGGACGCTCCCGCCTTCAGGCTGCAGTTGCACCGCGCTCCTGTCATGGAGCTGGTCGATGATGCCGCGCAGCTCGTGCACTGGTCTCGCCGCCACCGTCTGCGCCTGGACAGCGCGCAGGCGCCCGCCATCTGGGAGTGCGACTCCACGCTCATCCGCATCGCACTGTCCAACCTCGTGGACAACGCCGTGAAGTACGCCAAGGCCGGAGAAATCACCGTGCGCGCGCGCACCGACGACCGTGGTCAGCTGGAACTCACCGTCAGCGACCAGGGCCCAGGCCTGGCGCCCGAGCTGGCGCTGCGCATCTTCGAGCGCTTCGAGCGCGGCCACCGCTCCGACCAAGCCCGCGGCTTCGGCCTGGGCCTGTGGGTCGCCCGACGCATTGCGCGACTGCATGGCGGCGACATACAGGCGGCACCTTCACCGGAGGGCGGCACGAGCTTCACGCTCACGCTATCGAGCACCTCATACAGGACAGCACCCCTTGTGTAACCCAACCTGGCATAGGGGCGGATGAAGAATCCGCGATAATCGAGAGTTATCTGCTGGCACAGCAACTACGCATGTTGCAGCGCCTGTCCTGCCCCTCTCCGGTCATACACACACCCTTTCGTCATGAGTGCTATCTCCATCCCCGCAGACATAAACCGCAAGCTCTTGGAAATGGCCCGCCAACAGATCATGCAGGGCAACCTGAAGAAGGCTGCACAGACCCTGAACAAAGCTCATCGGCAAGCGCCTCATGACGCCCGTGTTTTCATGCTGGGAGGACTGTTGGCCGACAAGGCAAACAATCCCGCCAAAGCCGAAGAGTCGTTTCAGCGCTGCCTGGAAATGGCCCCGATGTGGGGACCCGGCATGCTGGAGTATGCGATGTACAGCGCACGCAGCGGTGAGACGGACCGAGCCATTGAATTGGCGGAAAAAGTCGCGCGCATCGAGCCCAGAAACCCGCAGGTCCTGGCCGCTGTCGTGGATCTTGCACATGCTGTGGGCAACTTGGATATGGCCATCCACCACCTGCGGCGAGGTCTGGAGTTGTATCCTGGAGATCCTGTCCTGCGCCGCTATCTCGCAGTGGACCTCAGCCTCACGCAACAGCACGCAGAAGCAACAATACTATGGGACGCACTGGTGATAGAGAGGCCCGACGAGGCAGAACTTCGATATGGCCGCATCAAGGCATGCGCGGCCCGCGGCGAGCCTGCGGCAGCCATGCCCGACATTCTTGTGCTGCGGGAAAAATTTCCCGAGGATCCCACCCTGGACTACTACGCCACTCTGGCCAGAGGAGAAGTGCCTTCCAGCCAACCGGTGGAAGTTCACCAATCCATGTTCAACAAGATGGCTGGGCAGTTCGACCAGCATCTGGTCCGCCGCCTCCAATATCAGTTGCCGAAGCTGGTGGCAGATCAATTGATAGAACAGCGCCCGGACAAAGACTTCAATCTGCTGGATCTGGGCTGCGGTACAGGCCTGCTTGGTGCCTGTCTCGGTCCAATGAAAGGCTATCTGATCGGTGTGGACAGCTCTCTTGCAATGCTAGAGCAGGCTGCCCAGCACAATGTCTACGATCGGTTCCATCATGTCGACTTGCTAAAAGCACTGCGCGACACCCCGGCAGAGCAATATGAGGTTCTCACTAGTCTCGACGTATTGATTTATGTGGGCGACCTCCAGCCCGTGATACCCAATGCAGCCCGCATCCTCAAGGCAGGCGGCTCATTTATCTTCTCCTGCGAGGCTGCGCCAGAAGACGGGCCAGATCTGCTGCTTCAAGACTCGCACCGCTATGCCCACAAGCTCAGCCACGTAGAAGAGCTGTGCAGGCAGGCGGGCCTCGACCCCAGTAAACAGGAACTGGTGCTGCGCATGGAAGCAGGAACACCTGTACAGGGCTTTCTGATCACCGCGAACAAGCCGGCATGAACGCAAGGCAGACCAGTGATACGACTTGCAGACCTCACCGCGAGGAAATCGCTTTGTCCGACATAACTTCATCACTGTATGCCAAGGCCACTTGGAGCCATCGGAAATACGGAGCTACACCAGCAGCCGTGACGACTTGGGCACATGGGCGATCAGAAACTCCATCTGGTCCGCCAGAATCCGCCGGTTGCGCAGGATGAAGTCTTCCCAGAGGCTGGGTACATAGGGCGTGTAGAGCAGGGGCATGCGCGCCTGTTCAGGCGTGCGGGCGCCCTTGCGGTGGTTGCAGGAACGGCAGGCAGTCACCAGATTCATCCAGTGATGGCCGCCGCCTGCGGAGATGGGCACGATGTGTTCGCGCGTGAGGTCGTTTTCGTGGAAGACCCGGCCGCAGTAGGCACAGATGCAGCGGTCGCGTGCGAACAGCTTGCCGTTGGTCAGGCCCGGCTGCAGGCTGTGCGGGTTGATGGAGGGCGCACCGCGCGTGCCGATGATGCTGTTGATGTGGATGACCGACTGGCAGCCCGTGACGGCATTGTGGCCACCGCGGAAACAGGCGACTTCCCCGCCGGACTCCCAGCGCACATCGTCCGCCGCGTAATGCAGCGCCGCCTGCTCCAGCGTAATCCAGGATTGGGGCAGCCCTTGGGCCGACAGCTTCAAGACCTTCACGACACGCCTCCTCTGACACCAAGGTGAACGGGAATGCAGCCAGTGCACAGGGCCTGCAAGGCAGGCCTTATCGAGGCAATATACTCTGTTTCCGTGTCGGATTGACAGCCTGCGCTGGCTGCGCGCGTGCCAGCCGCTATTGAAAACAAAGCGTCCCATGAAGATTTTTCGAGGCTTCAACCATCCAGGGCGAGAACCGGCCTGCGCCGTCACCATCGGCAATTTCGATGGTGTTCACCGGGGTCACCAGGCCATGCTGGCCCTGCTGTCGGCTGAAGCTGCCCAGCGTGGCGTGCCCACCTGCGTGCTGACCTTCGAGCCCCATCCGCGCGACTACTTCGCCCAGGCCCTGGGCCGGCCAGAGATCGCGCCGGCGCGCATAGGCACGCTGCGCGACAAGCTGTCGGAGCTGCAGCGCTGCGGCGTGGTCCAGACCGTGGTGCTGCCCTTCAACCGGGCGCTGGCCAGCCAGGCGCCCCAGGCCTTCATCGATGAGGTGCTGGTGGCCGGCCTGGGCGCGAAATACGTGCTGGTCGGCGACGATTTCCGCTTCGGCGCCCAGCGCGCGGGCGACTACGCCATGCTGGACGCGGCAGGCCAGCGCCAGGGCTTTGACGTAGCCCGCATGAACAGCTACGAAGTGCATGGCCTGCGCGTGTCCAGCACCCATGTGCGCTGCGCCCTGGCCGAGGGGCGCATGCAGGATGCGGCGCGGCTGCTGGGTCATCCCTACACCATCTCCGGCCATGTGGTCCACGGGCGCAAGCTGGGCCGCAGCCTGGCCGAAAGCCGCCAGGGCGCGGGCGACGGCTTTCGAACGCTGAACCTGCGCTTCAACCATTGGAAGCCCGCGGCCAGCGGCATCTTCGCGGTACTGGTCCACGGACTGCATGAGCGTCCTCTGCGCGGCGTGGCCAACCTCGGTGTGCGCCCTTCCCTGGACCCGACGGATGTCAACGGCGGGCGCGTCCTGCTGGAAACCCACTGCCTCGATTGGCCCGGCGCGCCGGGTGGCGAAGAGGCCTACGGTAAAATCATCCGCGTGGAACTTCTGCACAAACTGCACGACGAGCTGAAGTACGACAGTCTCGACGCCCTCACCGCCGGCATCGCCAAGGACTGCGATGACGCGCGCGCGTTCTTCGCCACCATCCACACACCCATCTACACCGAGACCCGTCGCCAGACCACGCGCGACCGAATTTGACGATCTCCGTCACCTGCCCGGGCGCGGGTGCGCACCAGGCTTCCTCCCCTTTTCCCCGTGCCTGGACCAGACGGTCCGGGCTCTGGCCTGCTTTCAAGGTTCTCCATGTCTGATTCGAAAGTCTCTCCCAACGCCAATGCGGGCTATCGCGCCACGCTGAACATGCCCGACACGCCCTTCCCCATGCGCGGCGATCTGCCCAAGCGCGAGCCGGGCTGGGTCCAGGAATGGGAGGACAAGGGCATCTACAAGAAGCTGCGCGATGCGCGCCACGGTGCGCCCAAGTTCATCCTGCACGACGGCCCGCCCTACGCCAACGGCAAGATCCACATCGGCCATGCGGTGAACAAGGCGCTCAAGGACATGATCGTCAAGAGCCGCCAGCTCGAGGGCTTCGACGCCATGTACGTGCCGGGCTGGGACTGCCACGGCCTGCCCATCGAGAACGCCATCGAAAAGCTGCATGGCCGCAATCTGCCGCGCGACGAGATGCAGGCCAAGAGCCGTGCATTCGCCACCGAGCAGATCGCCCAGCAGATGGTGGACTTCAAGCGCCTGGGCGTGCTCGGCGACTGGGACCATCCCTACAAGACCATGAACTACGCCAACGAGGCCGCCGAGCTGCGCGCCTTGAAGCGCGTCATGGAGCGCGGCTTCGTCTACCGCGGCCTCAAGCCGGTGTACTGGTGCTTTGACTGCGGCTCCTCGCTGGCCGAGTTCGAGATCGAGTACGCCGACAAGCAAAGCCAGACGCTGGACGTGATGTTCCCCACGGCCGAGCCCGACAGGCTGGCGGCCGCCTTCGGGCTGACCTCGCTGGCCAAGCCCGCCTTCATCGTCATCTGGACGACGACGGCCTGGACCATCCCCGCCAACCAGGCGCTCAACGTCAACCCCGAGCTGGAATACAGCCTGGTGGATACCGAGCGCGGCCTGCTGATCGTGGCCTCCGCCCTGGTCGACAAATGCCTGGCACGCTGGAAGCTCGAAGGCCAGGTCCTTGCCACCGCCGTGGGAAGGAAGCTGGACCACCTGCAGTTCAAGCACCCGCTGGCCCACGTGGACAAGGGCTTTGACCGCGTCTCGCCCGTGTTCCTGGCCGACTACGCCACGGCCGATGACGGCACCGGCATCGTGCACTCGGCCCCCGCCTACGGCGTGGACGACTTCAACAGCTGCATGAACAACGGCATGACGCGCGATGACATCCTGAGCCCCGTGCAGGGCAACGGCGTCTACGCACCCGAGCTGCCGCTGTTCGGCGGCCAGCACATCTGGAAGGCCGTCCCCGTCATCATCGATGCGCTCAAGCTGGGCGACCGCCTGCTGGATACCACGACCATCACCCACAGCTACCCGCACTGCTGGCGCCACAAGACGCCGGTGATCTACCGCGCCGCCGCCCAGTGGTTCATCCGCATGGATGAGGGCGAGGGCGTGTTCACCAAGCCCGGTGACAAGCCCGCGCAGACGCTGCGCCAGATCGCGCTGGAAGCCATCGAGCACACCCAGTTCTACCCGGAGAACGGCAAGACCCGCCTGCGGGACATGATCGCCGGCCGGCCCGACTGGTGCATCTCGCGCCAGCGCAGCTGGGGCGTGCCCCTGCCCTTCTTCCTGCACAAGGACAGCGGCGAACTGCATTCGCGCACCATGGAGATCATCGACCAGGCCGCCGCCATGGTCGAGCAAGGCGGCATCGAGGCCTGGAGCCGCGTGACGGCCGAGGACATCCTGGGCGCCGAGGAAGCCGTGCACTACACCAAGAGCACCGACATCCTCGAAGTCTGGTTCGACTCCGGCTCCACCTTCTGGCATGTGATGCGCGGCACGCACGCCGACATGCACCACGACCAGGGCCCCGAGGCCGACCTTTACCTGGAAGGCCATGACCAGCACCGCGGCTGGTTCCATTCGTCGCTGCTGCTGGCCTCGGCCATCTTCGGGCGCGCGCCCTACCGCGGCCTGCTGACCCACGGCTTCACCGTGGACGGCCAGGGCAAGAAGATGTCCAAGTCGCTGGGCAACACCGTCGCCCCGCAGGACGTGAGCAACAAGATGGGCGCCGAGATCATCCGCCTGTGGGTGGCCTCGACCGACTACTCGGGCGACCTGGGCATCGACGACAAGATCCTGGCCCGCGTGGTGGACGCCTACCGCCGCATCCGCAACACGCTGCGCTTCCTGCTGGCCAACGTCAGCGACTTCGACGCGGCGAAAGACTCGGTTGCCACCGAAGAGCTGCTGGAAATCGACCGCTGGGCCCTGGCCCGCGCGGCCCAGTTCCAGGCCGAGGTGCTGGCCCACTACAAGGTCTATGAATTCCACCCCGTGGTGGCCAAGCTGCAGCTGTTCTGCTCGGAAGACCTGGGCGGCTTCTACCTGGACGTGCTCAAGGACCGCCTGTACACCAGCGCGCCCAAGAGCCTGGCCCGCCGCAGCGCCCAGACCGCGCTGCACCAGATCACGCACGCCATGCTGCGCTGGATGGCGCCCTTCCTGTCCTTCACGGCCGAAGAGGCCTGGAAGGTCTTCGGCGACAGCGAGTCCATCTTCCTGGAGACCTACACCGACCTGCCGGCCGGCGACGAGGCCCTGCTGGCCAAGTGGGCCCGCCTGCGCGAGATCCGCGACGTGGTGAACAAGGACATCGAGGCCGTGCGCGCCGAAGGCCGGGTCGGCTCCTCGCTGCAGGCCGAAGTCCGTGTCTCGGCGCAGCCCGAAGACCTGGCCCTGCTGCAAAGCCTGGGCGACGACCTGAAGTTCGTCTTCATCACCTCGGCCGCCGAGGCCCTGGCGGGCGAGACGCTGCAGGCCGCCGTCGCACCCAGCAGCCATGCCAAGTGCGACCGCTGCTGGCACTACCGTGCCGACGTGGGCATCAATCCCGAGCACCCCAGCCTGTGCGGCCGTTGCGACAGCAACCTGCACGGTGCCGGCGAAGAGCGCCGCAAGGCGTAATCCCACCGAGGCGCTGCCATGACCCCTAGCTTTGCCGCAGTCCCCGAATCCCGCAGCCGCCGCATCTGGCCCTGGCTGGCCTGGTCGCTGGCGATCATCGCCATCGACCAGCTCACCAAGCAGTGGATCCTTGATGCCTACCAGCTGGGCGACTGGACGCCGATCACGGGCTTTTTCAACATCGTGCGGGCCCACAACACGGGGGCTGCCTTCTCGTTTCTGGCTGGAGCCGGTGGCTGGCAGCGCTGGCTGTTCGTGGGCATCGGCGCGGCGGCCACGCTGCTCATCGTCTGGCAGTTGCGCAAGCATCCGGGGCAGAAGCTGTTTTGCTTCTCGCTGGCCAGCATCCTGGGCGGTGCCATCGGCAACGTGGTGGACCGCCTGCAGCACGGCTACGTGGTGGACTTCCTGGACTTCTACTGGGGCCGTTCGCACTTTCCGGCCTTCAATGCGGCCGACATCGCCATCAGCGTGGGCGCGGCCCTGCTGATCCTGGACGAGGTGCTGCGCGCACGGCGGGCCAAGGGCGCCTGATCCCTGCCGCAACCGGAGCCGCCGCCGCCAGCCCCTCTTGCGAGGGGCTTTTTCATTGAGGGGACCACCGGCTGCATGCCGGCGGGTTTTCCTCGGGTTTTCCTGAGTGCGTTTTGGGTCAACCGAAATTCTTTTCGATTCGTTTTATTTCTACAATTTTCCTTATTTCGCACCAAACTGTGCGCTCATGCGGCCGACTCTCCTGCGCGCAAGCCGGGACCGGGGTTATATTGGTCCGCTTCTCCGCTCACAGCACATGAAGCACTTACTCAATCTACTGGCCGCCATCGCCCTGCTGGTCTGGGGCACGCACATGGTCCGCACCGGCGTGCTGCGGGTGTTCGGCGCCAACCTGCGCAACCTGCTCGCCCACAGCATGAGCAACCGCTTCTCGGCCGCGCTGTCCGGCCTGGGCGTGACTGCGCTGGTGCAGTCGAGCACGGCGACCTCGCTGATGACCTCGGCCTTCGTGGGCCAGGGCCTGATCTCGCTGCCGGCCGCGCTGGCCGTGATGCGCGGCGCCGACGTGGGCACGGCGCTGATGGCCGTGCTGTTCTCCACCGACCTGTCCTGGCTGTCGCCGCTGTTCATCTTTGTCGGCGTGGTGCTGTTCATCACGCGCCAGGACACCACGGCCGGGCGCATAGGCCGCGTGCTCATCGGGCTGGGCGTGATGCTGCTGGCCCTGCGCCTGGTGGTCGATGCCACCGAGCCGCTGCTGGAAGCCCCCGCCGTGCGCACCCTGCTGGCCTCTGTCACCAGCGACATCTTCATGGAGCTGCTGCTGGGTGCGCTGCTGGCCGTGATGGCCTATTCCAGCCTGGCCATCGTGCTGCTGATCGCGGCCATGGCCAGCTCGGGCGCGATTCCCATGGAAGTGGCGCTGGGCCTGACGCTGGGCGCCAACATCGGCAGCGGCCTGGTGGCCGTGCTGACCACGGCCAAGTCCAGCGTGGAAGTGCGCCAGGTCACCATCGGCAACATGCTGTTCAAGATCATGGGCGTGGCCATCGTGGCGCCCTTCCTGGGGCTGTGGGCCACCTATGTGATGCCGCTGATCGACGGCAAGGGCCAGAACATCGTGCTGTTCCACCTGGCCTTCAACATCTTCAACAGCCTGTGCTTCATCGGCCTGACGCAGACCGTGGCGCGCTGGGTGACGGCCCTGCTGCCCAAGCCCGAGGCCAGTTCCACCAGCCTGCTGCGGCCCCGCCACCTGGACCCCTCGGCGCTGAGCACGCCGTCGCTGGCCATTTCCTGCGCCGCGCGCGAGGCCCTGCACCAGGCCGACATGGTCGAGTCCATGCTGATCGGCATGCAGCGCGTGCTGGAGACCGACGACCTCAAGCTGTCCCAGGAGCTGCGCGAACTCGAAGGCACGGTGGACGACCTGTACTCGGCCATCAAGTACTACATGACCAAGATCTCGCGCGCCGAACTCGACGAACGCGAGGGCCAGCGCTGGACCGAAATCATCAGCTTCACCATCAACATGGAGCAGATCGGGGACATCATCGAGCGCGTGCTGCTGGACATCGAGGACAAGAAGATCAAGAAGGGCCGCCAGTTTTCCGAGGCCGGCACGCAGGAGATCCGCGAGCTGCTGCACCACCTGCTGGACAATCTGCGCCTGGCCATGAGCGTCTTTCTCAACGGCAATGTGCGCGAAGCCCAGAAGCTGCTGGAGGAAAAGGCGCGCTTTCGCGATCTGGAACTGGCCTACTCGGCCACCCACCTGGCCCGCCTGTCCGACAACACCGTCTCCAGCATAGAGACCAGCTCGCTGCACATCGACCTCATCAGCGACCTCAAGCGCATCAACTCGCTGCTGTGCTCTGTGGCCTATCCCATCCTGGAATCGGCCGGCGCCCTGGCGCCCAGCCGGCTCAAGGAATCGGCGCTGGACAAGGCGGCGCGCTGAGGCGCAGCAAGCCTTGCCCGTTCACCAGCCCAGCCAGGCCGCCAGCACCTGGGCGGCCTCGGGCGTGAAGCGGTCCTGCAGCAGCCATTGCACGAGCTGGTCGCGCTCTATCAGTGCAAAGGCCTGCACCTCGCCATCCTGGTTGCTGGGCTCCAGCGCAGCCGGCACGGTGGCGCTGAACCAGTCGATGCGTTCGCGCATGAAGCCACGGCCCTCGGCCTCGTCGCTGGGGCGCTCGAACAGTACGTGGCCGCCATGGCGCAGGCCCTGCAGCTCGCCCACGCGCAGGCCGGCCTCTTCCCAGGTTTCACGCTGCACGGCTTGTTCCAGGGTATCGTGCGCGGCCACCATGCCGCCCATCAGCGTGTCCCACATGCCGGGGTTGGTGGGCTTGCTGTCGGCGCGCTGCTGCACCCAGATGCGGCCGTCGGCCGTCTCGCCCACCAGGTGCACGGCCAGGGTGGCAATGCCCAGCGGACGCACGGCGCCACGCTCCACGGTGCCAATGCGCTGACCCTGCACGTTGCACACGGCCAGTTGCTCATTGCGCCAGGGGCCGCTGTGGCCGCAGGCTCGCAGCACGCGTGCCAGGGCGTTGAGCAGGGCCGTGGCATCACCTTCGCCCTGCAGGTGCCAGTGGCCGGCCTGCTGCCGCAGCGCCACGCCATGGGCCTGCATCACCCCGTCCGGCAACTGCGCAGCCAGCCCATCTTCCAGCGAACCGATTTCCTCTGCCGCCACCTGAAGCGGCCGGCGCGGCTGCAGCGCAGGCTGGCGGGTTGCGGCGCGCACCCGGTTCAGCCATGCCTGCACGCCTGGGTCGGCTGGGCTCTTTTCCCCGTTCATGGCAGCAAGATGGTGGAGCCCGTGGTCCTGCGTGCCTCCAGGTCCAGATGGGCCTGGCGCACCTCGGCCAGCGGATAGCGCTGGTCGATGTGGATCTTCACGGCACCGCTTTCCACCACGGCGAACAAATCATCGGCCATGGCCTGGGTGGCCTCGCGGCTGGTGATGTGGGAGAACAGGGTCTGGCGCGTCACATACAACGACTTGGCGGCCAGCACGGCGGGTGCGAAAGGCGCCACGGGACCGGATGCGTTGCCGAAGCTGACCATCAGCCCAAAGCGCCGCAGGCAGGCCAGCGAGCCTTCCCAGGTGTCCTTGCCCACGCTGTCGTAGACCACCTTCACGCCCTGGCCGCCCGTGATTTCCTGCACGCGTTCGGCGAAGTTCTCGCTGCGGTAGTTGATGGCATGGGCCGCGCCGTTGGCCAGGGCCAGCGCGCACTTCTCGTCCGAGCCTGCCGTGGCGATGAGCTGCAGGCCCATGGCCCTGGCCCATTGGCAGGCAATCAGGCCCACGCCACCGGCCGCCGCATGGAACAGCACGGCATCACCCGGTGCCAGGCCCTCCACCGGAATGCATTTCTTGAGCAGGTACTGGGCCGTCAGGCCCTTGAGCATCATGGCGGCAGCCGTCTCGAACGCGATGGCGTCGGGCAGGCGGCACACGCACATGGCGGGCATGACACGCACTTCGCTGTAGCTGCCCGGCGGATTGCTGGCATAGGCCACGCGGTCGCCCACGCCCAGATGCTGCACGCCCTCTCCCACGGCCTCGACCACGCCTGCGCCCTCCATGCCCAGGCTCAAGGGCATGGGCAGCGAGTACAGGCCCGAACGCTGGTAGACATCGATGAAGTTCAGGCCCACCGCATGGTGGCGTATGCGCACCTGGCCCGGCCCGGGCTCGCCCACGGCGACCTGCACCAGCTCCAGGACTTCGGGGCCGCCGTTGTGGCGGATCTGCACTGCAATACCCATGGGATGCACTCCTGCAAAAAACCAACAAGAGCGGCATCGTGCCATGTTTCGGGAGGCCACGCGCAAGACGCTGCACCGGGCCCGCACAGGACTGGCGCAAGGCCGGCAAAGAGCGTTCGCAGCACCTATAGTGGCGGGCCTATGAGCCACACGAGCCCGCCGCTGAAGCTGTCCACCGCCGCCATCCTGACGCTGCCGCCCCTGCTGTGGGCCGGCAACGCCATCGTGGGCCGCCTGGTCCATGACCTGATCTCGCCGTTTGCGCTGAACTTCCTGCGCTGGGCCATTGCCTTTGTCCTGCTTGTGCCGCTGGCAGGATGGGCACTGGGCCGCAGCAGCGGCACCTGGAGCCACTGGCGGCAGTTCGCCGTGCTGGGCCTGCTGGGCATCGGCTGCTACAACGCGCTGCTGTATCTGGCGCTCAAGACCTCGACGCCGCTGAACGTCACCCTGGTCAGCTCCAGCATGCCGGTGTGGATGCTGGCCCTGGGCCGCATCGTCTGGGGCATTCCCGTCAGCCGGCGCCAACTGCTGGGCGCACTGCTGTCGATGCTGGGCGTGGCCGTGGTGTTGTCGCGCGGAGATCCCGAGCTGCTGCTGCATCTGCAGCTCGTGCCCGGCGATCTGTTCATGGTGCTGGCCACCATGGTCTGGGCCCTCTACACCTGGCTGCTGTCCAAGGCGCAGGTCCCGCAGCGGCTGCGCTCGGACTGGGCAGGCTTTTTGCTGGCCCAGATGGTCTTCGGCCTGGTCTGGTCCGGCCTGTTCACGGGCGGCGAGATGGCCATGGGCCAGTTCCACATTCAGTGGGGCTGGCCTCTGGGCGGGGCACTGCTGTTCATCGCCCTGGGCCCGGCCATCCTGGCCTACCGTTTCTGGGGGCTGGGCGTGCAGCGCAGCAGCCCGGCCGTGGCGGGCTTTTTCGGCAATCTGATCCCGCTGTTCACCGCCCTGCTGTCGATCGCGCTGCTGGGCGAAGCGCCGCGCCTGTACCACGGCCTGGCGTTCGTACTCATCGTGGGCGGCATCATGGTGTCTTCGCGCCGGGGATAGCCTTGGGCAGGCCGTGTGCCGCGGTGCGCACGGGCACCTTGGCCAGCAGCTGTTCGAACGCGCGGATGGGAACGGGCGGGCTGAACAGATAGCCCTGGAAGTACTCGCAGCCGTAGTGCGCCAGCAGGGCGCGCTGCTCCAGCGTTTCCACGCCTTCGGCGATCACATCCAGGTTGAGGTTGCGAGCCATGCCGATGATGGTCTGCACGATCACATCGTCGGTATGGCGCATGCCCAGGTGGCGCACGAAGGACTGGTCGATCTTGAGCTGGTTCAGCGGCAGCTGGGTGAGGTAGGTCAGCGAGGAATGGCCTGTGCCGAAGTCGTCCATGGAAAAGCACACGCCATGGCTGCGCAGCTGCTTCATCTTGGCGATGGACTCCTGCACGTTCTCGATCACCAGCGACTCGGTCAGCTCCAGCTTGAGCAGATGGGGGGCGATGCCTGCGCTGCGCACCTGCTCGATGACCTGGGAGGCAAAGTCCTGGTGGCGGAACTGGCGGGCACTGACATTCACGGCCACCTGCAGATGGCGCAGCCGCGCATCCTTTTGCCAGGCAGCCAGCTGCTCGCAGGCCGTGCGCACCACCCACATGCCCAGCGGCACGATGATCTCGCTTTCCTCAGCCACGGCGATGAACATGCCGGGCGGCACCAGGCCGCGCTCGGGGTGGCGCCAGCGCAGCAGGGCTTCGGCACCGATGACCTCGCCTGCCAGCGTGAACTGGGGCTGGTAGTGCAGCTCGAACTGGGACTGCGCCAGGGCCTGGCGCAGGTCGCCCTCCATGCGCACGCGCTGGTGGATCTCCACCTGCATCTGCGGATCGAAGAAGCACAGGCCGCTGCCGTTGCGCGCCTTGATCTGGTACATGGCGATGTCCGCCTGCTTGAGCAGCTCGGCCGCCGACTGCGGCTGGCGGCCGAACAGCGTGGCGCCAATGCTGCAGGCGCTGCGGTGCAGGTGGGCACCCAGCACATAGGACTGGTTGAGCCGCGCCAGGATCTTCTCGCCAATGCGCTGGGCCAGCGTGGCCGCCTCGGCAGGCTCGTGCGACAGCTCGCAGAGCATGACCACGAATTCATCGCCCCCCAGGCGCGCCACCGTGTCCGAAGAGCGCACGGCGCTGCGCAGCCGGTGCGCCACCTGCTGCAACAGTTGGTCGCCCACTTCATGGCCGAGCGTGTCGTTGAGCATCTTGAACTGGTCCAGGTCCAGGAACAGCAGCGCCCCGGTCCAGCCTTCGCGCGCAGCCAGCACCGTGGCCTGGGCCAGGCGGTCCAGCAGCAGGCGGCGATTGGGCAGGCTGGTCAGCGGATCGTAGAAGGCCAGGCTTTCGATCTCGGCCGTGGCCAGCCGGATATCGGTGACATCGTTGTAGGTGATGACCACGCCGCCCTCGGCAGCCGGGCGCGCCGTCATCTGCACGAAACGGCCGCTGGCCAGTTGCTGCTCCATGGGGACGCCAGGACGCAGCACCAGTTGCCGGTGCAGGTCCTTCGCCTCATCGATCTGCTCCGGCGCCGCCACCAGACCCACGGCGCTGGGGCTGGCATCCAGCAGGGATTGCAGGGGCCGGCCGGGCTCCAGCTGATCCGCATGCCATGGAAACATCTCCTCGTAGCAGCGATTCCAGCGCAGCACGCGCTGCTGTGAATCCAGCAGCAAAAAGCCGCTGACCATGCTGTCCAGCGCCTGGTCCAGCCATTGCTCGGAGCGCTGTGCCTGACGGCGCGCGGCATGCAGGCGATCCATGTAGCGGTGGACCGTCCAGCCCAGTATGGCCAGCAGCACGCCGAAGATCATCACGGCCAGCACCATCAGCCAGGCCGCCACACGCCAGCCCGCCAGCACGGAGGACATGGGCAGGCTGGCCGTGACCCACAGATTGCCCTTGGGCAGCGGATGCGCGGCCACCAGGGCGGGCACGCGGCTCAGGCGTGCGGCCATGGGCATGACGCCGCTGGACGCCAGCTGCGATGTCGCCGGCAGCAACCGCGCAGCCGAGGCCTCGCCGTAGGGGGGCATGGACAGCAGCAGCTCGCCGCTGCCCTGCTCCAGCGTGACTTCCAGTCCGTCCAGCACGCCGCCCTGGGCCAGCACCGCGCCCAGCGCCGCCACCGGCACCTGCATCAGCACATAGCCACCCTGCTGTGCACGACTCAGCGGGCGCACCAGATAGAGCATGCGCTCGCCGCCCGGCGGCTGCGGCGCCACGGAGGGCGGGCTGGCCAGCAATTCTGAGCGGCTTTGGGCCGCAAGGCGCTCCCAGGCCTGGGCCGGCAGATCAATGGCCGGGCCATCGCCAGAAGCCGCCAGTTCGCGGCCCTTGGAGTCGTGCACGGAGGCGCGGCGCGCCAGCGTGTTCTGCCGCTCCATGGCGTGCAGCATCTCCTGCAGTTGCGGCTGCGAGGCCGATGCGGGATCGCGCGAACCCAGCCATTCATCCACCCCCATGGCCAGTGCGTCCAGGGATTCAAGGCTGCGGCTGATGGCCGCCTCGGTACCGAGCACAAAGCGCACCAGGCGCAGCGATGCCTCTTCCTGCGCGGTGGTGCGCATGCCGCTGAGCAGCCAGACGACGGCGGCCGCCAGGGCCACCGTCAGCAGCACGAGCATCAGGCCCAGGGTATGGCGCACGCCTGGGGGACTGAGCGCAGCCGCCGGGCGCGCGGAGGGGCCTGCAATCGCCTGCGACCAGTCCGTCTGGTGGGACAGTTCGCTCATCTCCCGGCTCCCTGCATGGCATGCGACATGGGCAGGCTGCGGCGAGGCCGCTGGCCGCGATGCAGGGCCGGGGTTTTCAAGACCGCCCCTGTCCGCCGCCCGTTTGCAACTGCGCGGCCATGCCTGGCACTGCCCGGGGCTTGCGGGCTCCGGAGGCGGTCATGGTCGCAGTGCCCTGGCGCATCAGAAGGTTCCTGCGTACAGGCCGCCGTCGGGCAGGATGTTCTGGCCCGTCATGTAGCCTGCGTGGGCGCTGCACAGGAAGGCGCAGATGGCGCCGAATTCATCGGGCGTGCCGAAGCGGCGCGCCGGCACCTGGGATTGCTGCACCAGGCGCACATCGTCCAGGCTCTTGCCGCTCTTGTTGGCGGCGGCCGTGAAGGTGGTGCGCAGGCGGTCGGTGTCGAACTTGCCGGGCAGCAGGTTGTTGATGGTCACGCCCTTGGCCGCGATGCCGCTGCGCGCCAGGCCCGCCACAAAGCCCGTGAGGCCGCTGCGCGCGCCGTTGGACAGGCCCAGGATGTCGATGGGCGCCTTCACGGCGCTGGACGTGATGTTGACGATGCGGCCGAAGCCGCGTGCCGCCATGCCGTCCACCGTGGCCTTGATCAGCTCGATGGGCGTGAGCATGTTGGCGTCCACGGCCTTGAGCCAGGCCGCGCGGTCCCAGTCACGGAAATCGCCGGGAGGCGGGCCGCCCGCATTGGTGATGACGATATCGAAATCCACGCCCGGGCCGCCGGCGGCCGACAGCACGGCGGCACGGCCTTCCTCGGTGGTGATGTCGGCGGCAACGGCCAGCACCTTCACCTGCGGCGCGAGGGCCGCAAGGCTGGCCGCGGCCTCCTGCAGGGCCTCGGGATTGCGCGCATTGATCACCAGGTTCACACCCTCTTGCGCCAGCGCCTTGGCACAGCCAAAGCCCAGGCCCTTGCTGGCGCCACATACCAGGGCCCACTTGCCCGCGATTCCCAGATCCATGTCTCACTCCTGAATAAACACAACCTTGCTCGATCCTTGCAGAACGGCAGCGCACATTGTGCGCGAGGCTTCGACGCTTTCACGCCAAACGTGAGAAAACGTGAACTCGTCGGCACACCGGCGAGCCCCTGGCGCTGCCTTCAATGCGCGCCGCCGCCGTGCTGGCCACGGAACAGCCTGTGGTGCAGCCTGCGCAAGGACCACCACACACCCAGCGCCACAACGGGAATGGCGACGGCGGCCGTGCTCTCCGGCGACCAGGGCCAGCCCAGGGCCTTGGCGCCCTTGGCCAGATAGCTGATCAGGCCCGTGAAGTAGTAGGTGATGGCGGCCACGGACAGGCCTTCCACCGTGGACTGCAGCTTGAGCTGCATGTCCTGGCGCTGGTTCATGGCGCCCAGCAGTTGCTGGCTGCTTTGCTGCTGCTCGATCTCCACGCGCGTGCGCAGCAGGCTGCTGACGCGCGAGACGCGCTCGGACAGCGCGTTCTGCCGCCGCGCCGCCCATTCGCAGGTGCTGCGCGCCGGCGTCAGGCGCCGGTCCATGAACTCGCGGATGGTCTGTATGCCGTCGATGCGTGATTCCTGGATGTCCTGAATGCGCTTGTCCACCAGCTCGAAATAAGCCGCACTGGCGGAAAAGCGCGAGTGCGTGGTGGCGTACTCGCTCTCCACCTGCCCAGCCAGGCGCGTGAGCCGGTCCAGCAGCGCCGGCTCGGCATCGCGGTCCGCCAGGCGGATGGAATGGGCCAGGGCCGCCAGGTCCCGCTCGGCCGTGGCCAGAACGGCAGCGGCCTGGCGGGCGGCAGGCAGGCCCAGCAAGGCCGCCATGCGGTAGGTCTCGATCTCCAGCAGGCGCTGCACCAGCCGCCCCAGGCGGCGCGGCGACAGCGATTCGCCGGCCAGCAGCAGCATGCGCGAGAAGCCATCGGCATGGATGGCGAAGTCCGTGTAGACCTTGCCCGCATCGCCGGCCACACGTGCGCCCACCAGCGTGTCTTCCTGCAGCAGGTGGCGCACCAGGTGCGGCTCGTTGATCGCCTGTTCCTGCAAGGCCCACAGGTGCAGGCCGCTCAGGCACTGGCCAGGCAATGCAGCCAGCCAGTCGCGCGGCACGTAGTCGATGGCGGCCTCGGGCTCGCGCACATCGTCCATGCCGGCCTGCGACATGGGCTTGCTGAAGGTCCAGCAGACGAATTCCGTGTGCAGCTCCCAGCGCAGGTGAAAGGCGCCCAGATCGATGAGCACATGCGTGGTCGCCGCATCGGGCGGGGGCAGGTGGTGGTTGCGCAGCAGGGTGGCCACATGGGCGCGGCTGGCCTCGCGCTGGGCCGCATCGGTGAGCATCACCACATGGGTGATGGCCAGCGGCGCCTGCATTTCCTCGGCGGGACGCGCATGGATCTCGTTGTGCAGCAGCACGCGCAGCGGGTGCTGGGATGACAGAAGTGGGGACATCGTGACCTCGAAAGACTGCGCGCTATTGTGCAGGCACGGGCGCTGCGTCCTCCCGCCATCCGGGATCAACAGCTTTCACGTGCATTTCTCGTCGACGCAAAAAAAAACGGCCCCGAAGGGCCGTCAAGCAACATGGTTGCAGCGCTGAGGCGATCAATCCTCGACGAATGCTTCTTCGCGCTTGTTCTTCACTGCGGGCATCAGCACCACCACCAGCAGCACCACGGCGGCGAGCAGCAGGCCGGCCGAGATCGGACGGGTCACGAACACGCTCCAGTCGCCACGCGACAGCAGCAGCGCACGGCGCAGGTTTTCTTCCATCATCGGGCCCAGGATGAAGCCCAGCAGCAAGGGAGCCGGTTCGGCACCCAGCTTGTGGAACACATAGCCCACGAAGCCGAAGATACCCACCATCCACACGTCCCAGGTGTTGTTGTTGGTACCGTACACGCCGATCGCGCAGAACAGCACGATGGACGGGAACAGCCAGCGGTAGGGCACGGTCAGCAGCTTGATCCAGACGCCGATCAGCGGCAGGTTCAGCACGATCAGCATCAGGTTGCCGATCCACATCGAGGCGATCAGGCCCCAGAACAGCTCGGGGTTGCTGGTCATCACCTGCGGGCCCGGCTGGATGTTGTGGATGGTCATCGCGCCCACCATCAGCGCCATCACGGCGTTGGGCGGAATGCCCAGCGTCAGCAGCGGGATGAAGGAGGTCTGCGAACCTGCGTTGTTGGCCGACTCGGGCGCGCACACGCCACGGATGTTGCCTTGGCCGAAGGGGACTTCGCCCGGCTTGAGCTTGGTCTTCTTCTCGATGGTGTAGGCAGCAAAGGCCGACAGCATGGCACCGCCACCGGGCAGGATACCCAGGGAAGAACCCAGGGCCGTGCCGCGCAGCATGGCAGGCAGCATGCGCTTGAAGTCCTCGGCGGTGGGCATCAGGCCCGTCACCTTGGCGGCGAACACTTCACGCTCGTCCTCGGGCTTGGACAGGTTGGCAATGATTTCGCCGTAGCCGAACACGCCCATGGCGATCACGACGAAGTCGATACCGTCGGTCAGTTCGGGAATGTCGAAGCTGTAGCGGGCCACACCGGAGTTCACGTCGGTACCGACCATGCCCAGCAGCAGGCCCAGCACGATCATCGCAATGGCCTTGAGCAGCGAGCCCGAAGCCAGCACCACGGCGCCGATCAGACCCAGGGTCATCAGCGAGAAGTACTCGGCAGGGCCGAACTTGAAGGCCACTTCCGTCAGCGGAGGCGCGAAGGCGGCCAGGATCACGGTGCCCACGCAGCCTGCGAAGAACGAGCCTATGCCTGCGGCAGCGAGAGCGGGTCCCGCTCGCCCCTTTCTGGCCATCTGGTAGCCGTCGATCACGGTCACCACGGACGAGGATTCACCCGGCAGGTTCACCAAAATGGCGGTGGTCGAGCCACCGTACTGCGCACCGTAGTAGATACCGGCCAGCATGATCAGCGCCGCCACCGGAGGCAGGGCGTAGGTCGCTGGCAGCAGCATGGCGATCGTTGCCACGGGGCCGATGCCTGGAAGCACGCCGATGAGCGTACCGAGCAGACAGCCGACGAAGCAGTAGATCAGGTTCTGGAAAGTGAAGGCGACGCCGAAGCCGGTCGCCAGGTTCTGAAAAAGTTCCACGGACGATGCTCCTGCTTAGCCGGTGATGAAGCTGGGCCAGACGGGGAACTGCAGATTCAGTGCCCACACGAAGGCCACATAGCTGCCTACGGCAAGGACGGTGGCCAGAATTGCCACTTCCTTGAAGTTGAAGCTATGGCCGCCCAGGCTGGCGATGAACACCAGCGCATAGATGGCGACGATCAGACCGAACTGGGGAATGCCCAGATTGGGAACGCCGACCAGCAGGATGCCGAAGGCAAAGTTCGCGGCCAGGACGAAGAACACCTGCTTCCACGCCCACTTGCCGATCTTGTCACCGCCGGAGGGGCCCTTGGTCAGGCCGGAGAAGCAGATGGCCGTGCCCAGAATGGACATCAGCACACCCAGGATCAGCGGGAAGTAGCCCGGGCCCATGCGGGCACCGGTGCCGATGGTGTAGTTGGTTGCGCCGATCGCAAAAGCGAGGCCGACAACCAAAAACATCACACCGGAAAAAAAGTCTTTCTGACTCTTGATTTTCACGAGAATGTCTCCTTACGGAATCACGACCCGGCGATTTTGCGTTCAGAAAAACTGTGTCCGAATGTGGATTCCACCTACAAAGGGCATACCCTCATGTCCTACCCGCATGAGGAAAAAAGGGTGCCCATGCCAGGCACCCCATCCATCAGTGGCAACGGCCTGCGCAAGAGCAGGCACTTACGTTTTTATCCGCCAGTCAGCCCAGCAGGGGCGTGCTGG
Source organism: Delftia sp. CH05 (assembly GCF_009827015.1). NCBI lineage: Bacteria > Pseudomonadati > Pseudomonadota > Betaproteobacteria > Burkholderiales > Comamonadaceae > Delftia > Delftia sp. CH05. The sequence goes on from NZ_WUMG01000002.1 coordinate 91,844, forward strand.
CCATGACCTCTTGCAGCGTGGTCACGCCTTCGGCCACGCGCAGGGCTCCAGCCAGGCGCAGCGGACGCATGCCGTCCTGCACGGCCTGGCGGCGCAGCGCATCCATGGACGGCGAGGTGTGGATCTGCTGCTTGAGCGCCTCGCTCACGGTCAGCAACTCGTACAGACCCATGCGCCCGCGAAAGCCCGTCATGCGGCAATCCACGCAGCCCACGGGCTTGTAGGGCTGGTAGCTGCCTGACAGTTTCCAGGGCCGCACGGCCTCGGCCAGCGTGGCGGCCGAAGTCTCCTCGTCGCGCTGCTTGCATTGCGGGCACAGCGTGCGCACCAGGCGCTGGGCCAGCACGCCCAACAGCGTGGCGTTGATCAGGTAGGGCGGCACGCCCAGCTCCATCAGCCGGCTCACGGCGCTGGGCGCATCGTTGGTGTGCAGCGTGGAGAACACCAGGTGGCCGGTCAGCGCGGCCTGCACGGCCATCTCGGCCGTGGCCAGGTCACGGATTTCGCCCACCATGATGATGTCCGGGTCCTGGCGCATCAGCGAGCGCAGTCCCTCGGTGAAGCCGAAGTCCAGCTGCGTCTGCACCTGGGTCTGGTTGAAGCTGGGCTCGATCATTTCGATCGGGTCCTCCACGGTGCTGACGTTGACCTCCTCCGTGGCCACGCGCTTGAGCGTGGAGTACAGCGTGGTGGTCTTGCCCGAGCCCGTGGGACCGGTCACGAGGATGATGCCGTGCGGGCGGCGCACCAGCTCGTTCCAGCGCTGGGCGTCATGGCTGGTGAAGCCCAGGGCGTCCAGGTCCTTGACCGTGTTGTCGGGGTCGAAGATCCGCATCACCAGCTTTTCGCCAAAGGCCGTGGGCAGCGTGGACAGGCGCATTTCCACCTCGTCGCCGCGCGGGTTGCGGGTCTTGATGCGCCCATCCTGGGGGCGGCGCTTTTCCACCACGTCCATGCGCCCGAGCAGCTTCACGCGCGAGACCATGGCGTTGAGCACGCCCATGGGCACCTGGTAGACCGGATGCAGCACGCCGTCGATGCGAAAGCGGATCACGCCCTGGTCGCGCCGGGGCTCCATGTGGATGTCGCTGGCGCGCTGGTCGAAGGCGTATTGCCACAGCCAGTCCACCACGCGCACCACGCCCTGGTCGTTGGCATCGAGCTGCTTGCTGCTGTTGCCCAGCTCCACCAACTGCTCGAAGCTGGCCGCGCTGGCCGCACCGCCGGCCTTCTCGGCAGCGCGCACCGACTTGGCCAAGGCGAAGAACTCGCCCGTGTAGCGCTTGAGGTCCACCGGACTGGCCAGCACGCGGCGCACCTTGCGGCGCGCCTGGCGCTCGACCTCAGCCACCCAGTCGTCGATGAAGGGCTCGGCCGTGGCCACCACCACTTCCTGCGGCGACACCTGCACGGGCAGCACCTTGTGGCGCTCGGCATAGCTGGCGCTCATGATTTCGCCCACGCGGCCCGCATCCACGCGCAGCGGGTCGATGCGCAGGTAGGCCAGGCCGCTGCGGCTCGCCAGGTACTGGGTCAGCTCCTCGATGTCCAGCGCGCGCCCGTCCCCGGCCCGGGCCACGCCCACGTTGGCCAGCCGGACCAGCGGGTGCTGGGTGCTCTCGGCCTGCGAGCAGCGCGCCACGGTGCGCTGGGCCTCTTCGGCCGTGATCACGCCGTCGGCCTGCAGCCACTGCACCAGCCTGCGCCAGTCCAGGGGCCCTGAAGGATTGCGCGGAGCGACGGCGGTTGTGGGCTGTGCGGTGGAGGTCGGGTCGGACATGGCGTTGGGCCGGAAGCTGAACTGCGCCCTATGGTAAGCCTGCCGGCCTCCCTGCCCGGCCAGCCCGCTCTACCAGGGCCGCACGAAGATCTTGGGCCAGCGCGTGGTGGGCAGGTCCCAGCGGGCCTGCACCTGGGCGCTGGCGGCCTGCAGCGCTGCGGGGTCGAGCGCGCGCGGCGTGCGCTGGGCCAGCACCACGGTGTTGCCTTCGCGCGTGGGGCGGAAGGCCCACATGGCCTCTTCGCCAAAGGCTTCGGCCATGCGTGCCAGGCTGCGCTCGTAGCTGGAGGTGCGGCCGAACAGGTTGACGGTCATGATGCCGTCCTCGGTCAGCAGATTGCGGCAATCGGCATAGAACTCGGCGCTGTCCAGCACGGGCGCGGCCGCATCGTGGTCATAGAGATCAACGGCCAGCGCATCGACCGTGCCCAGCCACTGGCTCTTGCGGATTTCCTGGGCCGCATCGGCCAGCACCACGCGCAGCGTGTCGCTGTCGGGCGGCAGCTTGAACCAGCTGCGGCACACGGCCAGCACCTGCGGGTTCAGCTCGATGGCCGTGGTGCGCATGCGCAGCTTCTTGTGGCAGAACTTGGTGATGGCCGCGGCGCCCAAGCCCAGCTGCATGGCATGGCGGCCGGCCACGCTGGCGGGTTCCATGAACAGCAGCCAGCCCATCATGCGCTGCACGTACTCCAGCTCGATCTCGAAGGGCTCGCGTATGCGCATGGAGCCCTGTATCCAGGGCGTGCCCAGGTGCAGGTGGCGCACATCGCCATCGTCGGAGACGCTGACTTCGGGCAGCTCGGCATCTGCGGCGTTGGCGGGAGAGGAAGGGGCGGCCTTGGCGGCGCCACGGGTCTTGCGTATCACGTCGGGAAAAATGGAAAGATTCAGAGCAGTTGATGGAGAGCCAGCGCCTCGCGCCAGGCCTGGACCTTGCGTTCGAAACGCCAGCTCGCGTTGGCCGGGCTGGTCGATGGCAGCTTCACGGCAGCCAGGCCCAGGGCCTGCGTGCGGCCGGCGTGCTTGTAGCTTTCTCCACCGTTGTGCAGGGCCAGCTTCAACTGCGGGCAGTGCGTGCGCAACGCAGCGAAGTCGTTCACCTCGGCAGCGCGGATGGCGCTGTCCAGGCTGCCTTCGCGCTCGCAGCTGGCGTACACATCCCACAGCCCCAGGCCCCGGGCCAGCAGCCATTCGCAGCAGCCCGCATAGTCGTCGCGGCCGGGCTGCGGATACTCGGGCCACAAGGCCTGGAGCAGGGGCCAGAACTGGTTTTGCGGATGGGCATAGTACTGCTGCAATTGCAGCGATCGCAGGCCCGGAAAGCTACCCAGCACCAGGGCCCGGGTCCGCGCATCGGCCACCGGCGCCAGGCCCTGCCAGCGCGGGGCATCCGCGGGCCGCAGATCGGAAACGGTCAAGGACATGGCCGGCATTGTCGCCCAGCACTCGCCGGGCTGCTTGCTGCGGGCGGCAAGACCGCTGATGGGCATGCGCGGCCCAGGCTCAGGCCATGGCGGGCAGGCCGCGCAGCGTGGCCCGCGCGTTGCGGCCCGTGGCCTCGGCCAGGGCCTGGAGCGTGATGCCGCGCAACTGCGCAATCACGTCCGCAATGCGTGCCAGCTCGGCCGGCGTATTGCGGCCCTGGGCCTGGCCCTGGGCACGCTGCCCGGCCGTGGTGTAGAGCCAGTGCGGCGGAATGTCGGGGGCATCGGTTTCCAGCACCAACGCGTCCAGCGGCAAGCTGGCTGCCAGCTCGCGCAGCCTGAGCGCGCGGTCATAGGTCACGGCGCCGCCGAAGCCCAGCTTGAAACCCAGGTCGATGAAGGCCTGGGCCTGCTGCACGCTGCCGTTGAAGGCATGGGCAATGCCACCCGCCACGGGCCGCGCGCGCAGGGTCTTGAGCAGCCGGTCGCTGGACTTGCGCACATGCAGGATGACCGGGAGATCGAACTCGCGCGCCAGCGCGATCTGCTGCTCGTAGAACCAGACCTGCCGCTGTGCGTCCAGCCCCGGCACGAAGAAGTCCAGCCCGATCTCGCCCACGGCCACCAGTTGGGGATCGCCACGCAGCCGGTCCAGCGTCTCGCGCAATGCGGCAATGTCCTGCTCGCGGGCATTGGGCGTGTACAGCGGATGGATGCCCAGCGCATAGCTGTCGCCATGGCGCCGCGCCAGCGCCACCACGGTGTCCCAGTGCTCGCGCGCCACGGCCGGAATCACCAGATGCGCAACGCCTGTCTCGGCCGCCTGGGCGCGCACGGCGTCGCGGTCGGCGTCGAATTCGGGGGCATCGAGGTGGCAGTGGGTGTCTATCCAGGCGGGCATGGCCGCATCATGCCACCGGCCCGGGCGGCGCCCGTCCAAGGGGCAGACGAGGCCCGGAGCAAGGGCAAACCCTTGGCTTATTGCGAGTCAGCTCCGTTTGACAAAATCAATACACGAATGGCTTGCGCCTCCATAAAAATACATAAAGTAACACTTACACCCCGCATCGGGCTCCCGCATCACCGGCCGGCATGCTTTGGAGAGAGGAATTCCCATGAAGCGCTCAGCATGGAGTCGAATCCTGGACCTCGGTGGCGCACGCCGCAAGGCGGAGCTTGACGGGCAATTGGCCGCCATACACAAGTCCCAGGCGGTGATCGAGTTCGACCTGCAAGGCCATGTGCTGGCTGCCAACCAGAACTTCCTGGACACCATGGGCTACGAGGAGCACGAGGTCATCGGCCAGCACCACCGCATGTTCGTGGACAGCCAGGTCAGCGAATCCCCCGAATACGCCCGGTTCTGGCAGCGCCTGGGCAGCGGCATCCACGATGCGGGGCGCTACCGGCGCATCGCCAGGGATGGGCGCGATGTCTGGCTGCAGGCCAGCTACAACCCCATCTTCGACCGGCATGGCCGGCCCTTCAAGGTGGTGAAGTACGCCACCGACATCACCGAGCAGCAGCGCCGCAACGCCGATGCCGAAGGCCAGCTGGCGGCCATCTCCAAGGTGCAGGCCATCATCGAGTTCGACCTGGACGGCAACATCCTCCATGCCAACCGCCTGTTCCTGCAAGCCATGGGCTACACGCTGGACGAGGTTGTCGGGCGGCACCACAGCATGTTCGTCCAGCCCCATGAGCGCCAAAGCGCCGAATACGCGCAGTTCTGGCGCAAGCTGGGCAGCGGCCAGCACGATGCAGGCCAGTACCTGCGCATCGGCAAGCACGGCCGCCAGGTCTGGATCGAGGCCAGCTACAACCCCATCCTCGATGCCGACGGCCGGCCCTTCAAGGTAGTCAAGTACGCCCGCGATATCACGCGCCGCTTCACGGCCGCGCAGACCCTGGGCGAGGCCATGCAGGGCCTGAGCGAAAGCGCCGAGCACGCAGGCCAGGCCAATGAACTGGCCCGCCAGGCCTGCCGGGTGGCCGAGCAGGGCGGGCGCACGGTGCACGAGGTCATGGGCACCATGGAGTCCATCAGCGCCAGCTCGCGCAAGATCAACGACATCATCGGCGTGATGGACGGCATCGCCTTCCAGACCAATATCCTGGCGCTGAACGCCGCCGTGGAGGCGGCCCGCGCCGGCGAGCAGGGCCGGGGCTTTGCCGTGGTGGCCGGCGAGGTGCGGGCACTGGCGCAGAACAGTGCTGCCGCCGCCAAGGAGATCAAGCAGCTCATCCACACCTCGGTGGAGCAGGTGGCTCTGGGCGCCGAGCAGGTGCGACAGGCCGGCGGGACCATGCAGGAAATCGTGGATTCCTCCCACCAGGTCACGGCCATCATGGGCGACGTGGTGCAGGCCTCCATGGCGCAGTCTGCGCGGCTGCGCGAGGTCACGGCCGACCTGACGGCCCAGAGCGTAAACATCGGCGACACGCCCCGCGCGCAACCCGTGCGCAAGTCGCTGCCGGCGGCCATGGTTCCCGAGGCCCCGCAGATCAAGGCGGCGCCAGCGCCCACCGTGGTGCCTGTGCGCACGCCGCACATGGGCGGCAAGCTGCTGCGCATGGCCTGACGCCGGAGCGCGCAGGACGGCGCATGCAGGACCCAGTACAGGGTCAGGCCAGCTGTCCCTGCACCAGGCGCACCATGCGGTCGCAGCGCGCCGCGAGCTGCTCGTCGTGCGTGACCATCACAAAGGCCGTGCCATGGCTGCGCGCCAGCTCCAGCATCAGGCGGAACACGGTGTCGGCCGTGCTGCGGTCCAGGTTGCCGGTGGGCTCGTCGGCCAGCACGCAGGCAGGCTGCGTGACCAGGGCGCGGGCAATGGCCACGCGCTGGCGCTCGCCCCCCGACAGCTCGGCCGGCCGGTGCAGCATGCGTTCGCCCAGGCCCACGGCCGCCAGCATGCGTGCGGCGCGCTCCATGCACTCGGCCCGGTCGTCGCGGCGTATGCGCAGCGGCATGGCCACGTTGTCCTGGGCGCTGAATTCGGGCAGCAGATGGTGGAACTGGTAGATGAATCCCAGGTGCCTGTTGCGCAGCGCACCCTGCTTCTGGGCGCTGAGTTCATGCAGGGGCTCGCCCTTGAGGGTGACGCTGCCGCTGGTGGGGGCATCCAGCCCGCCCAGCAGGTGCAGCAGCGTGCTCTTGCCCGAGCCCGAGGCGCCGACAATGGCCAGCGTCTCGCCCGCACGCACCTGCAGGTCGACACCTGCCAGCACCTGCACGTTGAGCCGTCCTTCGGCGAAGCGCTTGGTCAGGCCGCGCGCATCGAGGACCACGGCGCCCTGCTGGGACACTTCGAAACCGGGCATCACATTCACTTCATTCATAGCGCAGCGCCTCGGCGGGGTTCACGCGGCTGGCGCGCCAGCTCGGGTAGATGGTGGCGACAAAGGCCAGGACCAGGGAGATCACGGCGATGGGCATGATGTCGCTGTACTGCGGATCGCTGGGCATCTTGCTGATCAGGTAGATGTCCTTGGGCAGGAAGTTGGCATGCAGCAGGCGCTCGATGGCCGGCACGATGACATCGATGTTGAAGGCGATGCCCAGGCCCAGCAGCAAGCCCGCGAAGGTGCCGATGACGCCGACCATGGCGCCCTGCACCATGAAGATTCCCATGATGCTGGACGGCGAGGCGCCCAGCGTGCGCAGGATGGCGATGTCGGCGCGCTTGTCGGTCACCGTCATCACCAGCGTGGACACGAGGTTGAACGCAGCCACGGCCACGATGAGCGTGAGGATGATGAACATCATGCGTTTTTCCAGCTGCACGGCCGCGAACCAGGTGCGGTTCTGCTGGGTCCAGTCGCGGATCAGCAGGCGGTCGGTGATGGTGTGGGCCAGCTCCATGGCCACGCGCGGCGCCTCGTGCAGGTCCTTGAGCTTCAGGCGGATGCCGGTCGGCCCTTCCAGGCGGAACAGGCGCTGCGCGTCCTCGTAATGCATCATCACCAGGGCCGAGTCGTATTCGTAGTGGCCGGAGTCGAAGGTGCCGGCCACATGCATCTGCTTGAGGCGGGGCACCACGCCGGCCGGCGTGACCTGGCCGCCCGGGGCGATCAGCGTGACCATGTCGCCCTGGCGTACGCCCAGCGAGCGCGCCAGCTCCACGCCCAGCACCACGTTGAACTCGCCAGGCACCAGGCGCTTGAGCACCTCGGCATTGGTGGCGGCCACGTCGGTGACCTCGCCCTCGCGCGCCGGATCGATGCCGCGCACCAGGGTGCCCTTCATGTCCTCGCCACGCGCCAGCAGCGCCTGGGCCGCGACGAAGGGGGCGGCGCCCAGCACGTCGGGGTTGGCGCGCGCCTCGCGCATGGTGCGCTCCAGATCGGGCAGCGCCGCGCCCTGGGGCGCGAAGATCTCGATGTGCGAGACCACGCTGAGCATGCGGTCGCGCACTTCCTTCTGGAAGCCGTTCATCACGCTGAGCACGATGATCAGCGCCGCGACACCGAGGGCGATGCCCAGCATGGAGACGCCGGAGATGAACGAGATGAAGCCGTTGCGGCGCGTGGCGCGCCCGGCCCGGGTGTAGCGCCAGCCGACGGCCAGTTCGTAGGGAAATTGCATGGGCATGCATTGTGTCATCGCCCGCAGGCCCTGCATGGCGGCAGGCTTTGCCGTCGGCGTGTCAGCGCCGGTGCCGTCCGCGGTCCACACGCGGCAGGGCGTCGTAGCGGCCCTCTGCCTCCAGCGTCAGCGCATGGCGCTGCAGCCTGGCCAGCAAGGTGTCGAATTGTTCAAGTTCCTCGTCGCTGAGCACGGACACCAGGTCCAGGTGGATCTGGGCCATGCGCGGCAGGATCAGGCCGTACATGCGCCGCCCCTCGGCCGTCAGCGACACGGCCACGCGGCGGCGGTCGCCGGGCAGGGGGCTGCGCTGCACCCAGCCCTTTTCCTCCAGCCCGCTGAGGGCGCGCGAGGTGCGTGCGCGGTCCAGCTGCGCGCGTTCGGCCAGCTCCGACGACAGCAGGCCCTCGTTGGCAGCCACCGTGGCCATCACGCCCCACTCGCGGCGCGTGATGCCGAAATGCGCCTCGCACATGCGCATGGCCACGCCGCCGGCCGCACCAAAGTAGCGGTTGATGCGAAACAGCAGCATCTGCTGGATGGACGTGGGGGCTGGACGGGTATTCACGGGGAACAGTTGATTAGATCAATTGCTGCAGGGACTTCTACAGTGGCCCCGTCCGGAAAGGAGACAACGGGAGCCACCGTCCGGAGCCGGCCTGGGGATTCTCGCAAAGCCCGGCGCCCCCGCAGCGCAGAAAGTTCGCCACCATGTTTTCCCTGTTCCAAGCCACCCATGCCACCCATGCCTTGCGCAGCCCGCTGCTGCGGGCCGGCCTGGCCCTTCTGCTGGGCCTGGGCTCCGGCGCTGGCGCCCGGGCCGATGCGGCCGCCGATGCCGCGGCCTGGCCCGCCAAACCCGTGCGCATCGTCGTCGCCTTCGCGCCCGCCGGCGCCGCCGACATCCTGGCGCGCAGCCTGGGCGAGGTACTGCAGCGTGAACTCAAACAGCCCTTCGTCGTGGACAACCGGCCCGGCGCGGGCGGCAACATCGGCACCGACAACGCGGCCAAGGCGCCCGGCGACGGCTACACGCTGCTGGTCGGCATCGACACGACCTTCACCGTCAATCCCTTCATCTACAAGAGCATGCCGTTCAAGGGCACGGACCTGCGTCCCGTGATGATGATCGCCTCGCAGGGAATGATGGTGGCCGTCAACCCACGCACAGGCCTCAGGACCCTGGACCAGTTCATCGCCCAGGGCAAGAGAAGCGGCCTGACGCTGGGCTCGGCCGGCTACGGCACGCCGGGCCATCTGGCCTCGGCCATCCTCACCCATGCCACGGGCGCCAAGGTCAGTCACGTGCCCTACAAGGGCAACGCCCCGGCCAGCACGGCCGTGCTGGCGGGCGAGGTGGACGGCGGCATCATCAGCTCCTCGGCCATGCTGGGCCAGGTGGCGGCCGGCAAGGTCGTGCCGCTGGCCGTGACCACGCGCCAGCGCAACCCGCTGGTGCCCGGCGTGCCCACCGTGGGCGAGCTGGGCCACAAGGACCTGGAGCAGGAAGTGCTGTTCGCCCTGTGGGTGCCTGCCGCCACGCCCGAGCCCCTGGTCGCAAGAATCCAGTCCGCGCTGGAAAAGGCCATAAAGGATCCGGCCCTGCGCGAGCGCATGCGCGCCAACGACCTGTTCTACGAAGGCCTGACCGGCCCGGCCGCCGCCGAACGCATACAGGCGCTGGCCGACCGCTACCGGACCGTGATCCAGTCCACCGGAATGAAGATGGAATGAGCGCCGCCGCTTCCCGTCCACAACCCTGCACAGAGCGCATGTCCATGTCCCGTCCCAATATCCTCTTCATCGTGGCCGACGACCTCGGCTATGCCGACCTCGGCTGCTACGGCGGCCGGGCGGCCGACTTCGGCCCGGTATCGCCCGTGCTCGACCGACTGGCCGCCGGTGGCCTCAGGCTCACCCAGGGCTATGCCAACTCGCCCGTGTGCTCTCCCACGCGCTTTGCCCTGGCCACGGCGCGCTACCAGTACCGCCTGCGCGGTGCGGCCGAGGAACCCATCAACAGCAAGACACGCGGCACGCCGCTGGGCGAGAAGCTGGGCCTGCCGCCGGACATGCCCACCGTGGCCTCCATGCTCAGGGATGCGGGCTACCGCACGGCGCTGATCGGCAAATGGCACCTGGGCTACCCGCCGCACTTCGGCCCGCTGCGCTCGGGCTACGAGGAATACTTCGGCCCCATGTCGGGCGGCGTGGACTACTTCACCCACCTGAGCAGCTCGGGCCAGCACGACTTGTGGGTGGGCGAGGAGGAACACCATGACGAGGGCTACCTGACCGACCTGCTGTCGCAGCGCAGCGTGGACTTCGTCCACCGCATGGCCCAAGGCGATGCGCCCTTCTTCCTGAGCCTGCACTACACGGCGCCGCACTGGCCCTGGGAAACGCGCGAGGACCGCAGCACGGCCGAGGCACTGGGCGCAGGCATTGCCCACCTGGACGGCGGCAACATCCACCAGTACCGCCGCATGATCCACCACATGGACGAAGGCATAGGCTGGATCGTCGAGGCGCTGCGCGCCAACGGGCAGCTGGACAACACCCTCATCGTCTTCACCAGCGACAACGGCGGCGAACGCTTCTCCGACAACTGGCCCCTGGTCGGCGGCAAGATGGACCTGACCGAGGGCGGCATACGCGTGCCCTGGATCGCGCACTGGCCGGCCGTGATCGCACCGGGCCGCAGCAGCCCCCAGCACTGCATGAGCATGGACTGGTCGGCCACGGTGCTGGATGCCGCCGGCGTGCAGGCGCCAGAGGGCCATGCGCTGGACGGCATCTCGCTGCTGCCCGTGCTGCGCGCCGAAGATGCCGAATTCCCACGCACCCTGCACTGGCGCATGAAGCACCGCGGCCAACGTGCCCTGCGCGATGGCGACTGGAAGTACCTGCGCGTGGACGGCATCGACTACCTGTTCGACCTTGCCGCCGACGAGCGCGAGCGCGCCAACCAGGCAGTGCGCGCGCCCGAGAGACTGGCCGCCATGCGCAGCGCCTGGGAAGACTGGAACCAGGGCATGCCACCCATCCCCGAGGACGCCACGGTCAGCCTGGTCTCTTCGGCCCGCGACATGCCCCAGCGCTGAACCGCGCTCCAAGGGGAAAAACGAAGGCGCCGGCATTGCGGCAACCCATGCCCGACAATAGCGGCCATGCTTTTGACTGCGCCCCTGGTGTCCTCCACCCAAGCCCCGCTGGAGGAAACGACCGAATGGATCATTCCCTATGCCGGCGGTCCGTCCTCGGATGCAGCGGATGACGCTGCCGTCGCGGCCGTCTGGGGCGGCCTGGAGCTGCCCCATCTCCAATCCCTGCTGGCGCTGATGCAGCCCGCGCCCGCACAGACCGGCACGGAGATGGATTTTTCTCCCCCCCACGAACGCGCCCTGGCGCACTCGCTGGGCCTGCCCGATACACCGGGCCTGATTGCCTGGGCCGCCTGGCAGGCCGGTGAGACGGCACAGGCCTGCGCCTATGTCACGCCCTGCCACTGGCACATAGGCGCAGACCAGGTGCACCAGAGCGATCCCGCCACCACACCCCTCAGCGATGAGGAATCCCGCCAGCTGCTGGCCCTGCTGGCGCCCTGGTTCGCCGACGACGGCATCGTGCTGGAGTACCAGCAGCCGCAGCGCTGGCTGGCGCGCGGTGCGCTGTTCGATGACCTGGCCACGGCCTCCATGGACCGCGTCATCGGCCGCGACGTGCGGCCCTGGCTGCCCGATGCGCAGCAGGCGCGCGCCCTGCACCGCCTGCAAAGCGAGGTGCAGATGCTGCTCTACACCCATGTCTTCAACGACGCCCGCGCCGCGCGCGGCCAGGTGCCCATCAACGCCTTCTGGGTCCACGGCGCCGGGCGCCTGCAGCCCGGCACGGCCACCGGCGCCAAGGCCGCCGTGCAATGCCTGGACGACCTTCACGCCGCAGCCCTGCAGGGCAACCCCGCTGCGTGGCGCGAGGCCTGGAAGGCGCTGGACGCCGGGCTCATCGCCCGCCTGCTGGAGCGCGTGCGCGCAGGCCACCCGCTCACGCTGACGCTGTGCGGCGAACGCCATGCCATCGCATGGAGCAGCCGCCCGCCGCGCTGGCTGGACAGGCTGACGGGCCTTTTCGGCCCCCGCGCCCTGCCCGACCTGGGCCGCATGCTCTGACACACTGCCCATGAAAATCATTCCCCGCGAGATCCCTGCGCAGCAGGCCTGGGCACTGCGCCAGGCCGGTGTCCACCCGCTGCTGGCCCAGCTCTACGCCGCACGCGGCGTGTGCTCCGCCGACGAACTGGACGACACGCCCGCGCGCCTGCTGGCCCCCTCGGGCCTGCTGGGCATGGACGCCGCCGTGCGGCTGCTGGCCGATGCCATAGAGCGCGGCCTGCGCCTGTGCATCGTGGCCGACTACGACTGCGACGGCGCCACCGCCTGCGCCGTGGGCTGGCGCGGCCTGCGCATGCTGGGCGCGACCGAGGTCAGCTACCTGGTGCCCGACCGCGTGGTGGACGGCTACGGCCTGACACCCCCCATCGCGCGCCGTGTTAAGGAAACCGGCGCCGACGTGATGGTCACCGTGGACAACGGCATTGCCAGCGTCGAAGGCGTGGCCGAGGCCAAGTCCCTGGGCCTGCAGGTGGTCGTCACCGACCACCACCTGCCCGGCAACCACCTGCCGCTGGCCGATGCCATCGTCAACCCCAACCAGCCCGGCTGCAGCTTCGAGAGCAAGTCCATGGCCGGTGTCGGCGTGATGTTCTACGTGCTGCTGGCCCTGCGAGCCGAACTGCGCGCGCGCGGCCGCTTCGACAAGGCCAGCCAACCCCGGCTGGAGGCCCTGCTGCCCCTGGTCGCCCTGGGCACGGTGGCCGACGTGGTCCGGCTGGACGCCAACAACCGCCGCCTGGTCGCCCTGGGCCTCAAGCAGATACGCCGGGGCCAGATGCAGCCGGGCCTGCAGGCCTTGTTCGACGCGGCCGGCCGCAAGGCCTTTGCGGCCACCACGTTCGACTTCGGCTTTGCCCTGGGCCCGCGCATCAATGCAGCAGGCCGGCTGTCCGACATGACCATCGGCATCGAGTGCCTGACCACAGACGATGCGGGCCGCGCCGCCAACCTGGCCCAGATGCTGGACGCCATCAACCGCGAGCGCCGCGAGCTGGAAGGCGGCATGCGCGAGCAGGCCCTGCTCATGGCCGAGGGCCTGTGCACGGACGGCATGACGCCGCCGGCGGCCATCAGCGTGTTCGACCCCGATTTCCACGAAGGCGTGGTCGGCATCGTGGCCTCGCGCATCAAGGACCGCATGCACCGGCCCAGCTTCGTCTTCGCAGCCAGCGGCGCGCCGGGGCACGAGCATGAACTCAAGGGCTCGGGCCGCTCCATTCCCGGCTTTCACCTGCGCGACGCGCTGGACCTGGTATCCAAGCGCCACCCTGGCCTGCTGCTGCGCTTCGGCGGCCACGCCATGGCGGCCGGCTGCACCATTGCCGAAGCCGGATTCGCCGTGTTCGAGAAGGCCCTGGCCCAGGTGGCCCAGGAATGGCTGGACGCGGCCACGCTGACGCGGCGCATAGAAACCGACGGGCCTCTGGACCCGGATTTCCGCAAGCCGGAAATGGTCGAGCAGCTCAATCTCGCGGTCTGGGGCCAGGGCTTTGCGCCTCCCACCTTCAGTGAACAGCTGGAAGTGCTGTCACAGCGCCTGGTCGGGGAAAAGCACCTGAAACTGCAATTGCGCCATCAGGGCGAAACCGTGGACGGCATCTGGTTCGGCCATACCGACCCGCTGCCGTCATCGGCCTGCATTGCATTTCGCATGGACATCAATGAATGGCGCGGAGAGCGCAAGGTGCAATTCTTGATCGAGGGCGTTCATTCGGACATTTCCTAGAGATCCCACCGGCCCTTCACGGCGCCGCTCGGTTAATATCCCCGGTTTTTTGCAACAATTTATTGCAAATTCATTCCAAGAAAACCGGGGAAAAACTCATGACTTCTCGCCTGTGGCCTTGCACGGCCATTGCCATCACCCTGGCCGCCGGCCTTTCCGGCTGCGCCACCACCGAGCAATCGCGCACGCTTGAAACGGCCAAACCCGCTTCTGCATACAGCGCCTATCAAGGCCCGCGCAGCCCCATTTCCGTGGGCAAGTTCGACAACCGCTCCAGCTTCCAGCGCGGCATTTTCTCGGACGGAGTCGACCGCCTCGGTGGCCAGGCCAGAACCATCTTGGTAACCCACCTGCAGCAAAGCGGCCGATTCAGCGTGCTGGACCGCGACAACATGTCCGAGACCCGCCAGGAAGCGGGCTTCAACCGGCAGGAGCAGGCGATCAAGGGCGCCACCTACGTCGTGACCGGCGACGTGAGCGAATTCGGCCGCAAGGTGGTCGGGGACCGCCAGTTCTTCGGCGTGCTCGGCCGTGGCAAGGAGCAGGTGGCCTATGCCAAGGTCAGCCTGAACATCGTCCGGGTGCAGACCTCCGAAGTCGTCTATTCGGTGCAGGGCGCAGGCGAATACAGCCTGTCGAACCGGGAAATCGTGGGATTCGGCAGCACGGCCGGCTATGACTCCACACTCAATGGCAAGGTGCTGGATCTGGCCATCCGCGAAGCCGTGGACAAGCTGGCGGCCGGCATGGACAGCGGAGCATGGAAGCCCGCGCAATGAAGCAGATTCCCCATTCGGCCGCAACCCTGGCTGCACTGGCCATTTGCGCCTCGTTGGCCGGCTGCGCCGCACCGCGCCAGCCGCTGTATGCCTGGAACGATTACCAGCCCCAGGTCTATCAATACCTCAAGGATGACGGAAGCACAGGCGCCGAGGACCAATTGCTCAAGCTGGAAGAAACCCGCCTGAAGGTGCAGGCCGAGGGAAAGGCTTTGCCCCCCGGCTATCGCGCCCATATGGCCATGCTGTATTCCCGGACCGGCAACAACGAAAAGACGGTGCAGCAATTGGCAGAGGAAAAGCAGCATTTCCCCGAATCCGCCAAGTTCATGGACACGCTGCTGCAAACCTTCACGGCCCGCAAGGATTGAGATGCGCCTGAGCACACACATCAAGACCCTGGCCCTGGCCATGACCGTCGCACTGACCGGGTGCGCCACCACTGCGCCCTATGACTATTCGGCACTGCGGGCATCCAAGCCTGCATCCATCCTGGTCATGCCCGCGCTGAACCAGTCGCCGGAAGTGAATGCGCCGGCCGGCGTGCTGTCGCAGATCACGCTGCCGCTGGCAGAGGCTGGCTACTACGTCCTGCCCGTGGCGGTCACCGAGGAAATGTTCCGCCAGAACGGCATCGTCAGCGCCGACGATGCGCAGGAACTGCCCGTGGCCAAGCTCCGTGAAATCTTTGGCGCCGATGCGGCCCTGTACCTGAACATCCGCAACTACGGCACCAGCTATGCGGTGATCAGCAGCGCCTCGGTGGTCACGCTGGACGCCAAACTGGTGGACCTGCGTACCGGCACACAGCTGTGGGACGGCAGCGCCACGGCCTCCAGTGCCGAAGGCCAAAGCTCGGGCGGCGGACTGGTCGGCATTCTGGTGACGGCACTGCTCAACCAGATCCTGGACACCATGAACGACCGCAGCGTGCAGATCGCCTCCATCGCCAACCAGCGCCTGCTGTCGCCCATGGCGCAGCGCGGACTGCTGCCGGGCCCGCGCTCGCCCGACTACGGCAAACCGCGCAACTGACGAAGGCCTGCAGGCCGGCGCACATGCACGCGCCGGCCTGCATCCCCGCTCCTCCCGCTAGAAGGTCTCCCAGTCGTCGTCCGCGCCGGCCTTGGCAGGTGCCCGGGCGGGCGCCTTGGCCACAGGCGGCTGGATCTGGGGCGCCGGTGCATTGCGCACGGCGGCAGCCGGGCGTGCCGCGGGCGCGGGACGTGCCGCCGCTGCAGGGGCTGCTGCCGGTCGGCGCGCCACGGCGGCTGAACTGGCGGGCGCCTGCGCCCGGGCCGGTGCCAGCGCACTGCCTTCCTGCCCCAGCTTGAACACCGCCACCACCTCGGACAGGCGCCGCGCCTGGTCCTGCATGGCCAGCGCAGCCGCGCTGGATTCCTCGACCAGGGCCGCATTCTGCTGCGTCATCTGGTCGAGCTGGCTCACGGCCTGGTTGACCTGGCCAATGCCGTCGCGCTGCTCGGTGGACGAGGCGGTGATCTCGCCGATGAGGTCGCTGACGCGGCGCACGCTGGAGACGATTTCCTCCATGGAGCGCCCCGCCTGCTCCACCTGCTGCGAGCCCGACTGCACGTTGTCCACGCTGGTGGTGATCAGCAGCTTGATCTCCTTGGCGGCCTCGGCACTGCGCTGCGCCAGCGAACGCACCTCGCCGGCCACCACGGCAAAGCCCCGGCCCTGCTCGCCTGCGCGGGCCGCTTCCACGGCGGCGTTGAGCGCGAGGATGTTGGTCTGGAAGGCAATGCCGTCGATCACGCCGATGATGTCGGCGATCTTGCGGCTGCTGTCCGTGATCTGCTGCATGCTGGTGACCACCTGGGCCACCACGGCGCCACCCTGCTCGGCCGCCTGCGCGGCCGTGGCGGCCAGCTGGTTGGCCTGGCGCGCCGTATCGGCCGACTGGGTGACGGTGGCCGTCAGCTCCTCCATGCTGGCCGCCGTCTCCTCCAGATTCGCCGCCGTCTGCTCGGTACGCGAGGACAGGTCCTGGTTGCCGCTGGCGATCTGGTTGGAGGCCGTGGACACGGACTCCACGCCCGAACGCACCTCGCCCACCACGCCGCGCAGCCGCTGGGCCATGCCGTTGAGCGCCTGCAGCAGATGGCCCAGCTCATCGCCCCGGTTGCTTTGCACCGACCCCGTGAGATCGCCTGCGGCAATGCCGTCGGCCAGCGCCACGGCCTGGTCCAGCGGCCGTGTGATGGAACGCATGATGGCCATGCCCATGAACAGGCCCAGGGCCACGATGAGCGCGCTGGCCAGGGCGCCGATCCAGTAGGCCCGGGTGCGGTGGGCGACGCCCTCCTCGCGCGCCAGCTCGCTTTGGCGCTCCTGCTGCTGCACAAAGGCTTCCTGCGCCGTGTTGTACCGCTCGGCCGCCGGGCGCAGCTGCTTTTCCACGATGTCGAAGGTAGAGGCGAAGTCGCTGGCCTTGCGCGCATCCTGGGCCGCCGAGTTGGCCTTGAGCGTTTCCCGGCGCTCGGCCGCCACGGCCTCCAGCGCCTGCTTGCCCTTGGCATCGAGCTGCAGCTCGCCCACCTGCTTTTGCAGCACGTTGATGCGTTCTATGCCCTTGCTCATCAGCGCGCGCTGCTGCGCGGCCAGCGTCTCGTCGGGTGACATGGCCGCGACGATGGAGCGCTCCACGCTCATCTGGGTCAGATGCCGCCACTCGCGCGCCAGCGTGGCGCCGCGCTGCGCGGTCATCACGTCGGTGTTGATCTTCTCGTTGACTCCGTGCAGATAGAACAGGATGCCGCCGTTGACCGCCAGCATGCTCACCAGCAGTCCCAGCACCAGGGCCCAGAGTTTCTGGGCGACGGTGATTTGATTCAGATTCATGGAAAAACCGATCTTTTTTCTAACAATGCCGGAGCCTGGCCATGGCGCCCCGCCGACCTTCGCTCCGGGCAATCATTCTTGTCCACCCTTGACGGCGCCTGGCTGATCATCGTCATGCCGCTGTCACTATTGAGGGCGGTAAACCCGCACTCAGGGAAGTCCCCAGCCGCAGCGCCAGGCTCGGAAAAGGACCGACACCTACAATGGGCCGGTGCCCAAGTCCTATCTGAATGCCGATCTGCACAGCCACTCCGTGGTCTCGGATGGAACGCTGACGCCTGAACAACTGGCCGAACGTGCCGCGGCCCGCGGCGTGCAGCTGTGGGCGCTGACCGACCACGACGAGGTCGGCGGCCAGCACCGCGCAGCCGCCGCAGCGCGCGCCTGCGGCCTGGACTACCTGACGGGCGCAGAGATCTCGGTGAGCTTTGCAGGCACCACGGTGCACATCGTGGGCCTGGGCTTTGACGCAGACGACCCGGCCCTGGTCGAAGGCCTGCATGCCACGCGCGACGGACGCGGTCCCCGCGCCCGCGAGATGGCCCACCAGCTGGAGCTGGCCGGCATTGAAGGCAGCTACGAAGGCGCGCTGCGCTTTGCCGGCAATCCCGCGCTGATCTCGCGCACGCATTTCGCGCGCTTTCTCGTGGAATCCGGCCGCTGCCGCGACACCGGCGAGGTGTTCCGCCACTACCTGACCGAAGGCCATCCCGGCTACGTGCCCCATACCTGGGCGCGCCTGGCCGACGCCGTGCGCTGGATCACGCAGGCCGGCGGCGTGGCGGTGATCGCCCACCCGGCCCGCTATGCGCTGACGGCCAACGAGGAGTACGCGCTGTTTTCCGAATTCAAGGCCCATGGGGGCCAGGGCGTGGAGGTCGTCACCGGCAGCCACCGCCCCAGCGAGTACGCTGTCTATGCCGACATGGCCCGCGAGTTCGGCCTAGCCGCCTCGCGCGGCAGCGACTTCCACAGCCCCGAGGAGTCGCATACCGACCTGGGCGACCTGCCCTACCTGCCGGGCCAGCTGACGCCGGTATGGGAACTGCTGGGCGAGCGCATTCAGCCGGCCTGAGCCCTTCCCGCAAACAACGCACACCATGGTCCTACGCTTCGAAGCCCACCCCGACAATCCCCAGCCCCGTCTCATCAAGCAGGCCGCCGACATGCTGCGCCAGGGCGCCATCCTGGCCATTCCCACGGACTCCAGCTATGCACTGGTCTGCCATCTGGACGACCGCCCTGCGGTGGAGCGGCTTCGCCGCATCCGCCAGATCAACGACAAGCACCACCTCACGCTGCTGTGCCGCGACCTGTCGGAGCTGTCCAGCCATGCGCGCGTGGACAACCGCCAGTACCGGCTGTTGAAGCTGGCCACGCCGGGCCCCTACACCTTCATCCTGGAAGCCTCCAAGGAAGTGCCCAAGCGCCTGAGCCACCCCTCGCGCAAGACCATCGGCCTGCGCGTGCCGGACCGCAAGGGCACGCAGCTGCTGCTGGAGCAGCTGGGCGAGCCGCTGATCGCCACCACGCTGATCCCGCCCGGAGAGACCGAGGCCCTGCATGACGCGGATGCCATCCTGGAGCGCTTTCCCCACGAGCTCGATGCCATCGTCGATGCAGGTGCCTGCCCCTCGGAGCCGACCACGGTGATCGACCTGGTGCCCATGGCCCTGGGCAATCCGCCCACCGTGGTGCGGCAAGGCCGGGGCAGCCTGGAGGCCCTGGGCCTGGAAATGACCTGAATCACCCCACCCCCCGCACAAACATCAACGCCGGGCATGCCCGGCGTCTGTTTTTGCAGCTTGATCCTGAAAGGCGTTCAGTGCTGCGCCCACTCCAGGGGCCGGGGTGCAGCAGCCGGCGCGCGCTGCAACGGCCTCGTCACAGCGGCGGACAAGACTGCGGCGGGAGCCATCGACGGCTTCTGCGGCTGCACCCGCACGCCAGCGCCAGCATCCTGCGGCTCGTCATCGAGCTTGAAGGCGCCCACGGCCTGCTCCAGCTCCTGGGCGCGCTCGCTCAACGCTGAGGCCGCACGCGAGGCCTGATGCACCAGGGCCGCGTTCTCCTGGGTGGCGCTGTCCATGTGGCCCACGGCGGCGTTGACCTGGGCAATGCCTTCGCTTTGCTCGCGCAGGGCCTGCGACATTTCGCCGAGCAGGCCCGAGACCTGGCCCACGGCGCCGACAATCTCCTGCATGGTGGCCCCCGCCTGGTTGACCAGGCCCGCGCCGCTTTCCACCTGGCGCACGCTGGTGGTGATCAGTTCCTTGATCTGCTTGGCAGCCTCGGCCGAACGGCCGGCCAGGCTGCGCACCTCGCTGGCCACCACGGCGAAGCCCCGGCCCTGTTCGCCCGCGCGTGCCGCCTCCACGGCCGCGTTCAGCGCAAGGATATTGGTCTGGAAGGCAATGCCTTCGATGACCTGGATGATGTCCACGATCTTGCGCGAGCTGCCGCTGATGGCCTCCATGGTCTGCACCACCTCGCCCACCACGGCCCCCCCGCGCCTGGCCGTGGACGATGCATCGACGGCCAGGCCGCTGGCCGAATGCGCGCGCTCCGCGTTCTGGCGCACGGTGGCCGTGAGTTGCTCCATGCTGGCCGCCGTCTGGGCCAGCGCCGAGACCTGGGCCTCGGTGCGGCGCGACAGGTCGGTGTTGCCGGCGTCGATCTCACCGGCCGACAGGCCGATGGAATCCGTGGACTGCTTGATGCGGCCGACCAGCTCGGTCAGCGTGTCTTCCATGGTGCCCAGCGCGCCCAGCAGGCGGCCGAAGTCGCCCTGCAGCTCGGTCGAAAACTCCTGGCTCAGGTCGCCGGCGGCCACCGTTTCGGCAATCAGGATGGCCTGGCCCAGCGGCTGCACGATGCCGCGCCGCAGGCTGAACCAGGCCACCAGGGCCAGTGTGCAGACGGCCGCCCCCAGGCCCAGCACCCACCAGCGCGTGTGCACCAGCGCCTGCTCGGCCACCGTGGTCGCCCCGCCGGCCGCCAGCGCCTGCTCGGCCTGCCCCAGCGAGAGCACCGTGACCGCCATCATCGTGAACACCAGCAGATTGATACCGCCGAACGCAATCACCAGCCGCCAGCCTATCGGCAGCCTGCCCAAGCCCAGTACGCCCACGTGCCACCTCTTGTCCATATGGCCCGAGGGCCTTGGTGAAAAACCTGTTGATTCGCCCATCGCATTGCTGTTTCATTTTGCAACACAGAGGCGGCTGTTGCCAATCCGCGGGAAACCACCATATCCGGTCGGCCGCAGCGCTGCGCACGGGCTCTGGCGGTGCCCAGCGGCAAGGGTGGCCGCCGTCTGAGACAATGCCCGCCGTGGACATCTCCAACCTCATCCAGACCGTACTCATCTATGCCCTGCCCGTGCTCTTCGCGATCACGGTGCACGAGGCTGCCCACGGCTATGCCGCACGCCACTTCGGCGACAACACGGCCGCCATGATGGGACGCATCACGCTCAACCCCATCAAGCACATCGACCCCATCGGCACCATCCTGATGCCGCTGCTGCTGTATTTCGCCACCTCGGGCGCCTTCCTGTTCGGCTACGCCAAGCCCGTGCCCGTGCGCTTCGACCAGTTGCGCAACCCCAAGCGCGACATGATCTGGGTGGCCCTGGCGGGCCCGGCCTCCAATTTCGTGCAGGCGCTGATGTGGGGCGTGCTGCTCGTGGTTCTGGTCGGATCGGGAGTGGGCGAGCGCTTCTTCATTGAAATGTGCCGCGCCGGCATCCTGGTCAATCTGGTGATGTGGGCCTTCAACCTCTTCCCGCTGCCGCCGCTGGACGGCGGGCGCATCCTCGTCGGCCTGCTGCCCTGGCGCCAGGCGCAATGGGTGGCGCGAATCGAACCCTGGGGATTCTTCATCGTCATGGGACTGGTCATCGCCGGCGTGGTCGGCAGCCTGTGGCTGCGGCCGCTGATGGATCTCGGCTATGCCGTGATCGATCTCGCGTTGACGCCGCTGATCGCGCTGCTGCGCTGAACGCGCGGCAGACCCGCCCAGCCTGCCCGTCAGATTCCCTTCTTTTCTCTCTATTGCCTGTCGCAGTCTCCCGTCATGAGCACCATCCGTTTCCTCACCGGCATCACTCCCAGCGGAACCCCGCACCTCGGCAACTATGCCGGCATGCTGCGCCCGGCCATCGCGGCCAGCCGCTCGCGCGAGGTGGAGAACTTCTACTTCCTGGCCGACTACCACGCACTGATCAAGTGCCAGGACCCGGCGCGCGTGCAGCGCTCCACCATCGAGATCGCGGCCAGCTGGCTGGCGGCGGGGCTGGACCCCGAGCATGTGACCTTCTACCGCCAGTCCGACATCCCCGAGATCCCCGAGCTGTGCTGGCTGCTGACCTGCGTGACCGGCAAGGGCCTGCTCAACCGCGCCCACGCCTACAAGGCGGCCGTGGACAAGAACCACGCGGACGGCGCCGAGACCGATGACGGCGTGACTGCCGGCCTGTTCATGTACCCCGTGCTGATGGCTGCCGACATCCTGGCCTTCAACGCCCACAAGGTGCCCGTGGGCCGCGACCAGGTCCAGCACATCGAGATGGCGCGCGACATGGCCTCCAGCTTCAACCACATCTATGGCGGCGAGTTCTTCACGCTGCCCGAGGCACAGGTCGAGGACAACGTGGCCACGCTGCCCGGCCTGGACGGCCGCAAGATGAGCAAGAGCTACAACAACACCATCCCGCTGTTCTCCACGCGCGAGCAGCTGCGCAAGCTCATCGGCAGCATCACCACCGATTCGCGCACGCCCGGCGAGCCCAAGGAAGTCGAGGGCTCGGCCCTGTTCCAGATCTACCAGGGCTTTGCCAGCGAGGAAGAAACCGAGGCGCTGCGCCGCCAGTACGCCGAAGGCATTGCCTGGGGCGACGCCAAGCAGCAGCTGTTCGAGCGCATCGACCGCGAGCTGGCCCCCATGCGCGAACGCTACGAGCACCTGGTGGCCCATCCGGGCGAACTGGAGGACATCCTGCAGGCCGGCGCCACCAAGGCCCGCCGCGAGACCCTGCCCCTGATCCGCGAACTGCGCTCGGCCGTCGGCCTGCGCAGCCTGGCCCAGGCCCCCGTGGCCGCCAAGGCCAAGGCCGCGAAGCAGGCCCTGCCCCAGTTCAAGCAATACCGCGAAGCCGACGGCAAGTTCTACTTCAAGCTCGTGGCTGCCGACGGCCAGCTGCTGCTGCAAAGCCTGGGCTTCGACGCCCCCAAGGAAGCCGGCCAGGCCATCGGCCAACTGCAAAGGGAAGGCGAGGCGGCCCTGTCCGCACTGCAGTCCCGGCTGCAGCCCGCCGACGCGCAGTTGGTGCTGGCCGCCCTGCAGCAACTGCGCGATGCTTCGGAGTAAGGGTAAGCTTCGCTTGAGAAACCGCATATTTGCGGGCAGTCTTGCCCGCAAGCCCTGCGCCCGGGATTCTGGCGCTTGCGTGAAAGGACATTGGGATGCGTATCGCTGCTCTGGACGATGATCCGCTGCAACTGGAGATGCTGCGTCAGGTTGCGCTGGAGACGGGCCACAGCTGCCACACCTACCAGACGGGCTCGGCCCTGCAGTTGGAACTGCGCCGCGAGAGCTTCGACCTTCTGATCGTGGACTGGCACCTTCCGGACATGGAAGGAACGGACCTGGTGCGGTGGACGCGCGGCCATGTGAGCCGCGAGCTGCCCATCCTCATCATCACCCACCGCAGCGAAGAGGCCGACATCGTCGAAGGCCTGTCCTGCGGCGCAGACGATTTCATGGTCAAGCCCGTGCGCCACGGCGAGCTGCGCGCGCGCATGGCCGCCCTGCTGCGCCGCGCCTATCCGGTGAACACGCAAAGCGTGCTGGAGTTCGGCCCCTTCCGGTTCCTCACCACCACCAACAGCCTGGAAATGAATGGTCAGCCCATCGAGGTGACGCACCGCGAATACACGCTGGCCCTGACGCTGTTCCAGAACCAGGGCCGCCTGCTGTCGCGCGAACACCTGCGCGAAGCCGTGTGGGGCCACAACGCCGAAGTGCAGTCACGCTCGCTGGACACACATATCTCGCGCCTGCGCGCGCTGCTGAACCTGCGCGCCGGTCAGCCCTACGCCATCAGCGCCGTGTACGGCTACGGCTACCGCCTGGACGTGCCTGACGAGGCATTGCAGGCGGCACCTCAAACACCATGAACAGACTCTTGCTCGCCGCCAGCCTGCGCGGGCCCGTCGCGCGGGCCTGCCTGCTGGCAAGCCTGGCCCTGCTGGGCGCTGCCGCCACACAGGCCCAGATCAAACCCGCCGCCAGCGGCGGCGACATGCTCGCCCACCGCGTGGCCACAGGCGACACCCTGGAACAGCTGGCCAGCCGCTACCTGGGCGATGCACGCCAGTGGACCCAGCTGCAGCAGCACAACGGCGTGGCCAACCCGTACCGTCTGCGGCCCGGCTCCGTGCTGGAGATTCCCGTGCGCCTGCTGCGCGCCGCCGTGGCCTCCGTGGAATTCGTGCAGGGCGATGCGCGCAGCACACGCGCGCTCGACCATCTGGCCGACACGCAAAGCGGCTCGGCCGAAGACGCAGGCCAGGTCCTGCGCAAGGGACAGACGCTGCAGGAAGGCGATCGACTGCAGCTTGCGCCGGACGCCTTTGTGGCCGTGCGCCTGGCCGATGGCTCTTTGGTGCGCGTGCAGTCGCAGTCCGATGTCCTGCTGCGCCAGATGCGCCGCAAGGGCCGGGCCGGCAGCCTGCAGTCCGTGATCGACCTGCGAGAAGGCAGCGTGGAGGCCTCGGTCCCCCCCGAGCAGGGCAATGCCCAGCGCCGCTTCGAAGTGCGCACGCCTGTGGCATCGACCAGCGTGCGGGGCACGCGTTTCCTGGTGCAGACCGATGCGGCAGGCAGGACAGCGGCCGCCGTCGATGAAGGCACGGTCGCCGTGGGCTCGGACGCCTCTGGCGCACCTTCCGGCGATGCGCTGCTGCACCCCGGCCAGGGCGTGGCCGTGGCGGCAGACGGCCGCGTCGGCCAACCCCGCCCCATGCTGGGCGCGCCTGACATCACCGCCTGGCCCGCCTTGGCGGAAGACGCCAACTGGATCAGCCTGCCCCTGCCGGCCTTGCCCGGCGCCGTGCGTTACCAGCTGCAGCTGTCGCGCGACGCGGACATGACCCAGGTGCTGCGCAGCGCCAGCTTCCAGGCCACGGCCTCACCGCTGCGCCTGGCAGGCGTGGACGATGGCGACTATGTACTGTCCCTGCGCGGCATCGACGCCCAGGGCATTCCGGGTGCAGCCAGCCGGCGCGCCCTGCGCGTCAAGGCCCATCCCGTGCCGCCGCTGTACGAATCACCGCAGGCCGACGCCACCGTGGGCCTGGGCCGCGCCGGCCTGCAGTGCACCAAGGTGGTGGGCGCCGTGCGCTACCGCATCCAGGTCGCTTCTGCCGATGCCCAGGCCGGCTTTGCCGAACCCGTCATCGACGCGCGCGACCTGAACGACTGCACATTGCCCGCAGCCGCGCTGGCCCGGCTGCCGGCCGGCCGCTATCTCTGGCGCGCCGCCAGCATCCGCACGCTGGCCGATGGCAAGCCCGACCAGGGCCCGTTCGCCGCAGCCCAGGCCATGCAGCTGGCGGCCGTGCCGCCCCAGCCCTCGGCCAGCGCGCTGCAGATGGGCGACGGCCCCGCCGAGGGCAGCCGCCAGATCCGCTGGAGTGGCGAGCCCGGCCAGCGCTACCACGTGATGGTGGCGCGCGACCAGGAGTTCACCGCGCCGCTGGTTGACCTCTGGACCGACCAGCCGCAATGGAGCACCGAGGACCTGCCCGCAGGCAGCTACTACCTGCGGCTGCAGATCGAGGACGCCAACGGCCTGCGCAGCGATTTCTCGGCCGCACGCCAGTTCCGCACCGGCAACTGGATCGTCGATGCCAGCGGCGAGATGATGCAATCGGGCAGCGGAGAGCGCCTGCAGCGCCAGTAACCGCACCCGTTCAATCCTTGACCACGCTTGTCCACCCTGCCGCCTTCGCCTGACAGTCCCGCCACGCCGGCGCAGCAGGTGCAGCCGGCGCCCGCGCGTGGCCGGGGGCTGCGGCGGGACTGGCTGCTGCTGGCGGCGGGACTGCTGTCCCTGGTGTTCTGGCTCAGCGGTGACGGGCAGCTGGAGCGCATCAACGGACTGGTGCAGGACACGGCCAGCTGGCTGCACCGCCCCAAGGCATCTCAGGACATCGTCATCGTGGCCATCGACGATGCCAGCATCGACGCCATAGGCCGCTGGCCCTGGCGGCGTGCCCTGCACGCGGGCCTGCTGGAGCGCATCAGCCAGGCCCCGCCGCGCGCCATCGGCCTGGACGTGATGCTCAGCGAAGAAGATCTGGACTATCCCGGCGATGACCTGCTGCTGGCGCGCGTCCTGCAGCGCAGCGGCCGCACCGCCTTGCCCGTGGCGCCGGGTACGGATCCGCTGCCGGCCTTTGCACAGGCTGCGGCAGCGCTGGGCCACACCCAGCTGCCCGTGGATTCCGACGGCGCCGTGCGCAGCTTCCATGCCATTGAAGGCAGCGCGCAGCAGCCCTGGTGGCACATGGCGCTGGCCCTGCACTGCGTGGGCCAGCACGGCCGCCCATGCGCCCGCCCCGAACCCGTGCCGCCGCTGGACCCCGGCACACCCGCATGGCAGCGCCGCCAGCGGGAGATCATTGCCTTCGCACAGGCCAGGCCCGAGCAGGGCGCGCGTGACCGCTCGCCCTTCACCACCTATTCGTACATCGACGTGCTGCGCGGCCGCATTCCTGCTGCGGCATTTCGCGGCAAATACGTGCTCATAGGAACGACGGCTGCCGGACTGGGAGCGCAGTTCACCGCACCGCTGGGTGCCAGCGCGCGCCCCATCTCCAGCGTGGAAATGCTGGCCCATGTGCTCAACGGCAGCCTGCAGGGCTCGCACGTACACCGCGCTTCGGCGGGGCTGGACCGTGCGCTCAACACCGCAGCCGTGCTGCTGGCCCTGCTGGCCCTGGCCTGGCTGGGCCCTTCGGGCGGCATGCTGGCCTGCGCGCTGCTGGCCCTGGCCTGCCTGTCGCTGGCCGGGCTGGCACCACGCATCTGGCAGGTGCAGACGGCCCCTGCCGCAGCCCTGCTGGGCCTGGCCCTGGCCTATCCGCTGTGGAGCTGGCTGCGCCTGCGCGCCGCCGCCCGCTTTCTGGCGCTGGAACTGCGAGACCTGCAGGGCCAGGGCCTGCCCACCGCGCTGCGCCTGGGCGGCGACCTGCTGGACCAGCGCATTGCCGCCGTCGAGCAGGCTTCGCGGCAACTGCGCGCCCTGCACCATTTCGTCAGCGAAAGCCTGCGCCAGCTGCCCTCGCCCACCTTTGTCTGCGACCGCCAGGGCCATGTGCTGCTGGCCAATGCCGCGGCCCATGCCTATGCGCGCAGCCTGGATCACGACCTGCGCGCTGGCGACTCCCTTCCCAGGCTGCTCGATGGCCTGCGGGCGCTGGACACGGCGCCCGGCCCGCAAGCCGGCAGCCCGCTGCTCACGGCCAGGGCGCTTGCCGCCGGCGGCCTGCCGCTCAGCAGCGAGGGGCGCGACGGCCGCGGCCGCAGCCTGATGCTGCTGGTCCAGGCCTTCGAGGCTCCGCCCACCACGGGCTGGCTGATCACCCTGGTCGATATCAGCGATCTGCGCAGCGCCCAGGCCCAGCGCGACCAGGCCATGCAGTTCATCTCGCACGACATACGGGCGCCCGTGGCATCCATCATCACCTTGCTGGAGATGCAGCGTGGTTCCGTACAAGCGCCCGACCTGGGCATGCTGCTCCCGCGCATCGAAGGCTATGCCCAGGCCTCCCTGCAGCTGGCCGACGATTTCGTGCACCTGGCTCGTGCCCAGCAGCAGGCGCTGCGCCGGCAGCAGCTGGACCTGGGCCTGGTGCTGGACCAGGCCGTGGAAAGCTGCTGGGCCCAGGCCAGCGCCGCCCATGTGCAGCTGGAATTCAGCCTGCCCGAGCAGGAATGCCCCGTGCTGGGCGACCCGGGCATGCTCCACCGCGCAGCCGTCAACCTGATCGGCAACGCCATCAAGTACGGAGCGCACGGGCAACCGGCAAGCGGCGCCACGGTGCAATGCCTGCTGCTGCAGGACGCCGGCCATTGCCGCATCGCCATCCGGGACCACGGACCCGGCATGGATGCACAGGCCGTCGCCCGCCTGAGCCAGCCCTTCGAGCGCCTGGACCACCATCAGCACCTGGACGGCGCAGGTCTCGGGCTGGCCTTTGTCCGCACCGTGGCTGCCCGCCATGGCGGGCAGCTGCAGATAGAAAGCGCGCCAGGCCAGGGAAGCACCTTCACCATCGTGCTGCCGAAGGCGCAGCAAGCCTGACCGGGGGTGTCATCCCAGCGGATCCCAGCGGATGGCCCGTGAAAACGAAAAAGCCCTGAAGTCTTTCAACTTCAGGGCTTTGCGTTTTTTGGTGCGGCTGGCAGGAATCGAACCCACGACCCCTTGGTTCGTAGCCAAGTACTCTATCCAGCTGAGCTACAGCCGCAACGCTTCGCATTGTAGCAGCGGGTTTTGGAGCTTCCAGGCAAAAGCGCCATATTTCTGCAAAAAACCTGGAAGTCGCATTCAACGGCAGCCGGGCGCAGCCATGCCAGCCGGCAGCGTCGCGCCCAGCAAAAAAGCCTGCCGCCCGGAAAGGCGGCAGGCTTTTTCATACCAATGGATGGTAGGGCCTCCCAGAGTCGAACTGGGCACCAACGGATTATGAGTCCGCTGCTCTAACCAAGCATGAGCTAAGGCCCCTGATTCACCAAGGCAGCGCGGATCCACGCCATGGCAAACGGCTATTGTAGATCCTAACCTGCCCAGCTCAGCGCTTGTGGCTCAGCGCGTTGCTGACCAGCTTGGAGGTGATGTCCACGATCTGGATCATGCGGTCGTAGTGCATGCGGGTGGGGCCGATCACGCCCAGCGTGCCCACCACCTTGCCATCGAGCTCGTAGGGCGCGCTGACCACGGACAGCTCCTCGAAGGGCACGACCTGGCTTTCGCCCCCGATGTAGATGCGCACGCCTTCGGCCTGGCTGGAGAAATCCAGCAGCCTGAGGATCTGGGTCTTTTGCTCGAACAGGTCGAAGGCGCGGCGCAGATTGCCCATGTCGCTGGAGAAATCGCTGACCGACAGCAGGTTGCGCTCGCCCGCGATGACCACGTCCTCCTGGGCGCTGGTCATGGCCTCCGTGCCCACGTTGACGGCTGCCTGCATGAGGGTGGCCACCTCGCCGCGCAAAAGCTCGACCTCGCCCTTGAGGCGCTCGCGCACCTCTTCCATGGCCAGGCCTGCGTAGTGGCTGTTGAGAAAGTTCGATGCCTCGATCAGCTGAGAGGCCGAGTAATCCACGTCGGTGAAGATGACGCGGTTTTGCACGTCACCGTCGGGCGAGACGATGATGACCAGAAAGCGCCGCTCCGACAGTCGCACGAATTCGATGTGCTTGAACACCGAGGTGCGGCGAGGCACCAGCACCACGCCCACGAACTGGGAAAGGCTGGACAGCAGATTGGCGGCGTTGGCGATGACTTTCTGCGGCTGCTCGGGCACGAGCTCGGGCGTCACGATATCTGCACGGTCCGCCGTGAGCATGGTGTCCACGAACAGCCGGTAGCCCCGGGCGGTCGGAATGCGGCCGGCCGAGGTGTGCGGACTGATGATCAACCCCAGGTCTTCGAGGTCAGCCATCACATTGCGTATCGTGGCAGGCGACAATTCAAGCCCCGACGCACGCGACAGGGTTCGCGAGCCCACAGGCTGGCCGTCAGCGATGTAACGCTCGATCAGCGCTTTGAGCAACAACTTGGCACGTTCGTCGAGCATGTGATGATTTTAATGATGTAATTTCCAGAAATGACGTCCACGTTTCGCCACGTTGCCTTGATCGGGAAATACCACGCTCCCAGCGCAAGCGCCCTGTCCGAGAATGCCAGCAACGCGCTCGAGCGCATTGCGGACTTCCTCAGGCGCCAGGGCTGCGAAGTCGTGCTCGATACCCAATCGGCCCTGCACGCAGGGCTCACAGACTACCCCACCCTCGATGTCGATGGCCTGGGCAGGCATTGCGACCTGGGCCTGGTCGTCGGCGGCGACGGCACCATGCTCGGCGTGAGCCGGCACCTGGCGCAATACGGAACGCCCCTGATCGGGGTGAACCAGGGCCGCCTGGGCTTTGTCACCGACATCGCGCTGGAGGACTTCGAGGCCACGCTCACGCCCATGCTGCAGGGCGAGTACGAAGAGGACCTGCGTCCCCTGATGTGCGCCCGCGTGATCCGCGACGGCGAATGCGTGTTCGAGGCCCTGGCCATGAACGACGTGGTGGTCAACCGCGGCGGCACCTCCGGCATGGTGGAGTTGCGCATCGAGGTCGGCGGCCGCTTTGTCTCCAACCAGCGCGCCGACGGCCTGATCGTGGCCACGCCCACGGGCTCCACGGCCTATGCGCTGTCCGCCGGCGGGCCGATGATGCATCCGTCCATCCCCGCCTGGGTGATGGCACCCATTGCGCCGCACAACCTGTCCAATCGCCCCATCGTGCTGTCCGATGCCAACGAGGTCACGATCGAAGTCGTGGCCGGGCGCGATGTCAGCGCCAATTTCGACATGCAGTCGCTGGCCTCGCTGCAGCACGGCGACCGCATCCTCGTGAGCCGCGCCCACCACAGCGTGCGCTTTCTGCACCCCAAGGGCTGGAACTACTTCGCCACGCTGCGCAAGAAACTGGGCTGGAACGAGGGAGGCGCCTGACCATGGCGCTCAAGCGCATCGTGCTGCGCGACTTCGTGATCGTGCAGGCCCTGGATCTGGACTGGCATGCGGGCTTCACCGTGCTGACCGGCGAGACCGGCGCCGGCAAATCCATCCTGATCGATGCATTGCAGCTGGCCCTGGGCGCCCGCGCCGACGCCGACGTGGTGCGCGAAGGCTGCCCCCAAGCCGATATCTGCGTGGAGTTCGACGGCTGCGCGCGGCTGCGCCCCTGGCTGGAGGCGGCAGGCCTGGCCTGCGAGGACAACAGCCTGCTGCTGCGGCGCACGGTGGACACCCAGGGCCGCAGCCGCGCCTGGATCAACGGCACGCCGGCCACGGCCACGCAGCTGCGCGCCCTGGGCGAGCAGCTGATCGACATCCACGGCCAGCATGCCTGGCAAAGCCTCACGCGACCCGACGCAGCACGCGCGCTGCTGGACGCCTATGCGGGCATAGACAGCCGCGAGGTCCAGGCCTGCTGGAGCCGCTGGAGCCAGGCACGACAAGCCCTGCAGCATGCGCAATCCGCCCAGGACAGCCTGCAGCGCGAACGCGAACGGCTGCAGTGGCAGATCACCGAACTCGACAAGCTGGCCCCGCAGGCCGACGAGTGGGACGAGCTCAATGCCCAGCACACGCGCCTGTCGCATGCCCAGACCCTGATAGACACCGCCCAGACCACGCTACAGATGCTGGAGGACGACGAGGCCGGCGTGATCACTCCGCTGGGCCGTGCCAGCCATCTGATACAGAACCAGGAACACCTGGAGCCCGAGTTCCAGAACATCGCCGATGTGCTGGCCTCGTGCACGGCCCAGGTGCAGGATGCGCGCCATTCGCTGCAGGCCTATCTGCGCCGCGCCGACCTGGACCCCGAACGCCTGGCCGAGCTGGATGCACGCCTGTCGCTGTGGATGCAGCTGGCGCGCCGCTACCGCCGCACGCCCGATGAGCTGCCGGCACTGCTGGCCGGCTGGCGCCAGGAGCTGCAGCAGCTGGACGCCGCCGTGGACATCGAGGCCCTGCACGCTGCAGAGCAATCCGCGCAGCAGCACTACCAGGCCAGCGCCCGGGTGCTGTCGCAGCAACGCGCCCTGGCTGCGCCGCGCCTGTCGCGCGCCATCACCCAGGCCATGCAGGGCCTGGGCATGGAAGGCGGCCTGTTCGAGGCCGCCCTGTCCACGGCCGACTCCCCTGGTGCCTTTGGCGTGGACAGCGTGGCCTTCCTGGTCGCCGGCCATCCTGGAGCCAGCCCCAAGCCGATTGCCAAGGTGGCGTCGGGCGGCGAGCTGTCGCGCATTTCGCTGGCCATTGCCGTGACCACCAGCGAGCTGGGCGAGGCCGGCACGCTGATCTTCGACGAGGTGGACTCGGGCGTGGGCGGCGCCGTCGCCGAGACCGTGGGCCGCCTCATGCATGCGCTGGGCCGATCGCGCCAGGTGCTGTCCGTCACCCATCTGCCGCAGGTCGCGGCCTGTGCCGACCACCACTATCTGGTGGCCAAGCAGCGCGCAAGGCAGGGCACGCTCAGCACCGTGCAGCCGCTGGACAGCACCGCGCGCGAGGCAGAGCTGGCCCGCATGCTGGGCGGCGAGCGCCAGTCCGAAACCACGATGGCCCATGCCCGCGAAATGCTGGCCATGGCGCGCCAGGCACCCCCGCCCCGTCCGGCGCCGCGCAGGCCCGGCCGGCAGCGGCCGCAGGCCGACGCGCAGCGTACCCGGCCCAAGCCGGGCCGTGCGGCCAACGGCGCGCGCAACACCAATGGAGGCTGATGCCATGTCGCTTGAGATCGTGCTGATCACCGGGATGTCCGGATCGGGCAAATCCGTCGCCCTGCATGCGCTGGAGGATGCCGGCTACTACTGCGTGGACAACCTGCCTCCCGAGCTGCTGTCCGCCTTCGTCGAACTGGAGCACGGCCGACACAGCAACAAGGTGGCCATCGCCATGGATGCGCGCAGCGCCGGGGGATTGCCCCACCTGCCCGGGCAACTCGAACGGCTGCAGCGCCAGGGTGTCGTGCCCCACCTGGTCTTTCTGGACGCCACCACGGGCACCCTGGTGCGGCGCTTCTCCGAAACGCGGCGCCGCCATCCTCTGTCGCAAGGGCCTGTCGCCGAGGGCCGCCGCGCCCTGGTGCAGGACATAGAAACCGAGCGCGAACTGCTGGGCGAATTGCGCGAGAAATCGCATGTCATCGACACCAGCCACCTGCGCTCGTCCCAGCTGCAAAGCTATATCAAGGAGCTGATTGCGGCCCCGGTGGGCCAGATGACCCTGGTCTTCCAGTCCTTCGGCTTCAAGCACGGCCTGCCCTCGGATTCCGACTATGTGTTCGATGTGCGCATGCTGCCCAATCCGCACTACGAACCCCAGCTGCGCCCGCTGACCGGCATGGATGCGCCCGTGGCCGAGTTCCTGCGCCAGCAGCCCGGCGTGGACCAGATGCGCCGCGACATCCAGCAGTTCCTGGAATCCTGGCTGGACATGATGGCCAGCAACCACCGCAGCTATGTCACCGTGGCCATCGGCTGCACGGGGGGCCAGCACCGCTCGGTCTTCCTGGTCGAGGAACTGGCGCGGCACTTCGCCCCGCGCTGGCCCACGCTGTGCCGGCACCGCTCGCTGGACAGCCGGCCCACCCCCAAGCCTGCCGACCTGCTTGCGCACGACATCTGAAGCGCCAGGGTCCGCTCCCGGAGTACTGCGATGCAAGGCATGCCGATGACGAACGCCCCGCGCGTGTTGCTGGTGGAGGACGATCCCGCCATCGCGCGCACCGTCTGCTATGCGCTGGAGCGCGACGGCATTGCCGTGCGCCACTGCCTGCAGCTGGCCGATGCACGCGCGCAATGGCAGGCGCAGCCGCCCGATGCCCTGCTGCTGGACGTGGGCCTGCCCGATGGCAACGGCCTGGACTGGTGCCGCGAGCTGCGCCAGGCAGGCGCCGCCGTGCCGCTGCTGGTGCTCAGCGCACGCGGCGAGGAAATGGACCGCGTGCTGGGCCTGGAGCTGGGCGCCGACGACTACCTGACCAAGCCCTTCAGCCCGCGCGAGCTGGTGGCCCGCACCCGCGCCCTGCTGCGCCGTGCGCAGCGCCTGCAGCCCGCGCCCACAGCCAGCACAGCGCCGCCGGCAGATGCCCTGTTCAGCATCGATACGCAAGGCCAGCGCGTGCGCATGCAGGGCGTGCCCCTGGAGCTGACGCGGCGCGAGTACCAGCTGCTGCGCTGCCTGCTGGAGCGCCCCGGACGCATCCTGAGCCGCGAGTTCCTGCTCGACAGCATCTGGGGCCAGGACAGCGACAGCACGGACCGCACCGTGGACACCCACGTCAAGACCCTGCGCGCCAAGCTGCGTGCCCAGGTGCCGCAGCAGGACTTCATCATCACCCACCGCGGCATGGGCTACAGCCTGACGCTGCCGGACTGACACGCCGCCGCACGCCATGCGCCTCGGACTGCGGCTGTTCTTCGCCTTTTTCGTCATCAACGGCCTGGCCGCATTCTTCGTGCTGCGCGTCTTCATGGTCGAGGTCAAGCCCAGCGTGCGCAAGGTGACCGAGGACACGCTGGTCGAAACCGCCTACGCCCTGGCCGCGCTGGCCAGCGACGACATGGCCAGCGGCGTGCTGCAGCAAAGCCCCGCGGACAGCCGCTTC
Source organism: Delftia sp. CH05 (assembly GCF_009827015.1). Lineage (NCBI taxonomy): Bacteria > Pseudomonadati > Pseudomonadota > Betaproteobacteria > Burkholderiales > Comamonadaceae > Delftia > Delftia sp. CH05. Next base: position 125,642 of record NZ_WUMG01000002.1, read on the forward strand.
GCGCACCACATGCAGGCCTATGCCAACCAGACCGTCAAGGTCTGGATCTGGGACACGCGCAAGACCAGCCTGGACATGCGCGTCACCATCACCGACCAGCAAGGCCTGGTGCTGTTCGACTCGGCCGGCCTGGACCAGGGCGCCGACTACTCGCGCTGGCGCGACGTGTACCGCACGCTGCGCGGCGAATACGGCGCACGCACCACGCGCGAGGTGCAGAACGACGAGGCCAGCAGCGTCATGTATGTGTCGGCACCCATCATGGTGGAAGGCCGCATTGCGGGCGTGCTCACGGCCTCCAAGCCCGCGCACTCGGTGCAGAAGATCGTGGACAGCGCGGAAAGCAAGATGCTGCGCGGCGGCCTGCTGTTCCTCGTGCTGTCGGCCGGCGTGGGCTTTGCCGTGACCTGGTGGCTGGTCATCCATGTGCGGCGCCTGCGCAGCTATGCCCAGCAGGTACAGGCGCCCACGCTCAACGAGGCCGCCTCCCCCACCACCGCCCCGCCCATGCCCGAGGCGCCACGCATGCCCGGCGAGCTGGGCGAACTGGCCCGTGCCATGGAGAACATGCGCAGCCGCCTGGAGGGGCGCGACTACATCGAGGGCTATGTGCGCGCCCTCACGCACGAACTCAAGAGCCCCGTGGCCGCCATCCGTGGCGCAGGCGAGCTGCTGCAGGAAGACCTGCCCGCCGCCGACCGCGAGCTGTTCGCGCGCCAGGTGGTGGACCAGTGCCAGCGCCTGCAAAACCTCGTGGACCAGTTGCTGCGCCTGAGCCAGCTGGAGCAGCGCCGCGCCCTGCACGCGCACACGGCCTGCAGCCTGCAGGCCTGTGCCGAACAGGCCATGGCGCAAGTGTACAGCGCTGCGCACCAGCGCCGCATCCAGCTGGTGCTGCAAGGCCAAGACAGCAGCGGCCCCTGGGAGCAGGACCTGGTGGTGCTGGCCCTCAGCAACCTGCTGAGCAACGCCATCGACTTCGCCCCCGAAGGCAGCAGCATCCACGTGGACCTGGAGCCCGGCCGCGTCAGCGTGCGCGACCACGGCCCCGGTGTGCCCGAGGCGCTACTCGGCCGGCTGGGCGAACGCTTTTTCACCACCCCCCGCCCCAACGGGGAGCGCAGCGGCACGGGACTGGGCCTGTCCATCGTGCTGCGCATCATGCTGCTACACGGCGGCAGCATGCAGGCCACCAACGCCCAGCCCGGGCTGCGTGTCACGCTGAACTGGCCACTGCGGGCACCCTGACCGCCAGGGCCTGCTCACTCGGATTTGGAGGCGCGAATCCGACTTCACCTTCACTTCACAGACTTCATTCCGGCCACACAGCCCCCGCCCAGACTGCGTCCACGATCAACGAACGGGATGTGGAATGAAGAACCGACTTCTTGCCAAAGGCGTGGCCCTGCTGGTCATGCTGGGCCTTTTGATGCTGGGCCTGGGCCTGGTACATGACGTGGTGCGCGACCGCATACGCAACCGCGACAACGCCGTGCAGGGCGTGGTCGCCAGCCTGGCCGGACGCCAGACGCTGATGGGACCGGTGCTGGTGCAAAACTGCACCGAGACCACCGGCATAGAAAAGGGCAGCAAGACGGAATGGACCACGCGCCAGTTCCAGCGCATGCTGCTGCCCGACCAACTGCGCCATGAGGCAACGGCACGCATGGAAGAGCGCTCGCGCGGCCTGCACCAGGTCAGCACCTACGCCATGCAGGACAGCATCAGCGCCAGCTTCACCCATGCCGCACAGTACCTGGAAAAGCCGTCCATCGAAGCGACAGCCAACCAGGCCGTGCGCTGCGGCGCACTGCGCGTGGCGCTGTCGCTGACCGATCCGCGCGGCATACGCTCGGCCACCATCGAGGCCGGCGGCAAGAGCCTGGACGTGGGACCCGGCACCTCGCTGGAACGCTACTCGCAAGGCCTGCAGGCGGAGCTGGCGCCTGCCCTGCTCAAGAAGGACGAGCCCCTTGAGCTGAAGATTGCCCTGGAACTGGTGGGCACCGAAAAGCTGGCCTTCGTGCCGCTGGGCAGCCACAGCCAGGTCCAGCTGTCGGCCGATTGGCCCCACCCCTCATTCGGCGGCAGCTTCCTGCCCAACCGGCGTGAAGTCAGCGACAAGGGATTCAACGCCAGCTGGAATCTCTCGGCACTGGCCTCTTCGGCGCGCCAGGCCTTCACCGACCAGCAGCCGCTGTGCCAGCCAGGCCGCCGCGACATGGAGGAATACGCCGCCACGGCGCACGCGCCCAGCAGCGGCCCCTGCCTGGAGTCGCTGGACACCGACTTCGTGGACCCCATCAACGCCTACTCGCTGAGCGACCGGGCCACCAAGTACGGCCTGCTCTTCGTGGTGCTGACCTTTGTGGCCGTCGGCCTGTTCGAGGTGCTCAAGCAATTGCGCGTGCACCCCATCCAGTACCTGCTGGTGGGATCGGCGCTGTGCAGCTTCTTCCTGCTGCTGATCAGCCTGTCGGAGCACATGGGATTTGCCAGCGCCTACGGCATTGCTGCCTCGGCCTGCGTGCTGCTGCTGGCCTACTACGCGAGCCACATCCTGGGCAGCCTGCAGCGCGGCCTGCCGTTTGCTGCGGGAATCGCCTCGCTCTACGGCCTGCTGTATGTGCTGCTGCAGCTGGAGCAAAGCGCGCTCATCGTGGGCTCCATCGCGCTGTTCGCCGTGCTGGCCCTGATCATGGTCTGCACACGGCATGTGGACTGGTATGCCTTTGGCCGGCAGGATGGCGACCGCGGCGATGCAGACGCAGGCACCCGCCCAACCGTGGGAGCGCTGCAGCCATGAACGTCCTCACCGACACCCCTGGCACGGCCGATGTGCCCGGCGTGCGCAGCCCGCTCGATCAGGCGCTGGAACGCCAGCGCTGCGAGCAGGCCTGGCACCAGGCGGTGCAAAGGGGCGACCGCCAGGCCCTGTTCAGCCTGCGTCTGCACATTGCCGAGGCCGCCGCACGCGCACGGCGCAAGCCGGGCGCACGTAAACAATGGCTGGCGTGGATGCTGCTGCGCTGCGCCCTGCTCCTGCCGCGCCGCACGTTCTAGGAAGACGCGGCGGCCTTGGGCTTCAGCCCGCAAACTGCGCATCCAGCAGCTTGCGCACCGGGGCCGGCAGGCCCATGTCGGCCCAGGCCCTGGCATCGGCCCAGCAGCCCTGGCCGTCTGCCATGGCAGCATCCGGGCCGCTGCCATGGACAGGCACGCGCACCGGATGCAGATGCAAATCACGGTGGGTGAGCACATGCAGGAAAGCCGGCAGCTCGGTCCAGTCGGCGGATCGTGCGGCGGGCCAGTGCCGTGCGGCGGCCTGCTCCAGCGCCTCGCGTTCATTGAACACGGGAGGCGCATAAAGGCCCGCCCAGATGCCCTGCTGTGGGCGGCGCTCCAGCCAGACGCGGCCTTGCCCGTCCACGGCGATCAGCAGCCACCAGGCCTCGGAACTGCGCTTGAGCTTGCGCGTGCGCACGGGGTAGTTTTCGGGATTGCCGAAGCGGGCCGCCCGGCACTGCGGCTGCAGCGGACAGACCAGGCAGCTGGGCTTGCGCGGCGTGCAGATGGTGGCACCCAGGTCCATCAGGCCCTGGGTATAGCGGGGCATGGCTTGCTGCAGGTCCTCGGTGGGGCACAGCTGCTGGGCCAGGTCCCACAGTTCGCGCTCGTTCCTGGCCACGGCCAGATCGGCATCGAAGGCCAGCACGCGCGTGAGCACGCGCCGCACATTGGCATCGAGGATGGGCACGCGCTCGGAAAAGCAAAAGGACGCGATGGCGCCGGCCGTGGACCGGCCTATGCCGGGCAGCGTGGCCAGATCCTCGGCCCTGCGTGGAAAGGCACCACCCCACTCCTGGACCACGGCCTGGGCGCAGCGGTGCAGGTTGCGCGCGCGGCTGTAGTAGCCCAGGCCGCTCCACAGCGCCAGCACGGCATCCTGCGGCGCGGCCGCGAGGCTGGCGACATCGGGAAAGGCATCAAGGAAGCGCTGGTAGTAGCCCAGCACGGTGCTCACCTGGGTCTGCTGCAGCATGATTTCAGAGAGCCAGACGCGGTAGGGATCGCGCGTCTGCTGCCAGGGCAGGTGATTGCGTCCATGCGACGCCTGCCACTGCACGACGGGCGTGGCAATCGAGGGAAAGGTCAAGATATCAAGCAGTCAGTGAAGTTTCCTGTGCAGCCTTTGCCAGGCCGGGGAAGGCGGGCGTGGGCGACAGGGGTTGCAGCAGTTCCATGGTGGCCTGTCCCAGCTGCAGCTGCAAGGCCGTGAGCTGTTCGTCGGCGGCCTCGATTTCGGCAATGCGCTCGACCAGGCCCGAAGCCGCATTCTGGATGCGGTCCACCGCTTCGATGCGGCGGGCAAAGCTGCGCTTGCGCTCTTTCAATTGGGCATCCAGCTGGGCCGTGGCGGACTTGCTCCACATGTCCACGTCGTTGGCCGCAGACTCGAAGACCGTGCGCAGACGCATGGCAAGGGCCTTGATCAGCCGCTGGGCAAACGCGGGATTGCTGCGCCTGAGCGCGTGGCCCAGGCCCAGGTACTGGGTGTAGCTGGCCTCGATGCGCTGCAGGTCGCCACCGAACTCGGTCAGCTCCAGCTGCGCAGGAGCCTGCAGCGAGAAGCCGAACTCGGCATTGAGTTCCTTGAAGGTCGCGCCCAGCATGGACTGGATCTCGCCGGCCTGCGCCTGGGCCCGGGTCGCCACGGTGCGCAGGCGTTCGAAGGTTTCCGCGTAGACCTTGCGCGCGCCCAGCTTCAGGCCGCGCTGCTCCAGCGCCTCCTTGAGATCGACCAGTTCCTGCTTGAGCGCGCTGGAACCGAGCTGCCGGAAGATGTCGCGCAGCATGCGCATGTGCACCAGGCGCACGGCCTGGATCCTGGCGGCGCTGGCATCGAAATCGCGCTGCTCGCTCTCGATGCGGTTGCGCATGGAGGCAATCACGCTGGCGTTCTTGCCGCGCAGGCTGCGCAGCTCGGCCATCTGGTCGTCCAGGTCGCGGCGGCGGATATTGAGCACGCGCTCCACCTCGACCTGCAACTGCTGCACATTGGCCCTGACAGCCGTCTGCAGCACCTTCTGGCGCTGGCCCATGATGCCCTCGGCCAGCATGTTCTCGAACATGGGCAGCCCGCTGGCCTGCAGCAGCGCCTCGTTGCCGGAGACCTTGGCCACCAGGCCCTTTTGTGCCGACACGGGCAACACCCGCTCCACAGGCAGGCCCAGCATCTGGGCCGATTCCTGGCGCTGGCGCTGCAGCTGGGCCTGCACCTGCGTCGCGGAGCTGAGGCTATCCCACAGCGTATCTATCTTGTTGAGCACCACCAGACGCGAATCGGCCAGTGCCTGCTGGCCCGACGCCGCATCGGGCGGCAGCACATGGTCGCGCCAGATGGCCAGGTCGGACTTGGTCACGCCGGTATCGGCCGCCAGCACGAAGACCACGGCATGGGCCTGGGGGATGAGGTTGACGGTCAGCTCGGGCTCGGCACCCACGGCATTCAGGCCGGGCGTATCCAGAATGACCAGCCCCTGCTTGAGCAGGGGATGGGGCATGTTGATCAGCGCGTGGCGCCACATGGGCACCTCCACCAGGCCCTGCTCATCCACGAAGGGATTGCCGCCCTGGTCATCGTCATGCCAGAAGCCCCAGGTTCGCGCCAGATCCACCGACACCTTGCGCACCTCGGCCACCTTGGCCAGCGTGTCGGCAATCTGCTGGGCATTGTTCACATCCAGCGGCAGCTGCAGCCAGGCCTCGGGCCGGGCGCGCCACTGGCCCAGGCTTTCCAGCGATTCGCGCGTATCGATGGGCAGCAGGCGCAGGCTGGGCTGCAGTTCGGCTTCCCAGCCCAGCTCGGCCGGGCACATGGTGGTGCGACCTGCGCTGGCCGGCATGAGGCGGCGGCCGTAGTGGGCGAAGAAGACTGCGTTGATCAGCTCGGACTTGCCGCGGGAGAACTCGGCCACGAAGGCCACCATGACCTTGTCGCCGCGCACCTGGGCTTCCAGCCGCTGCAGCCGCTCCTGCACAGCGACATCCAGCAGCTCCTGGGACTGCAACCATTCGCGCAGCGCATGCAATTGCTGCGCAAAGCCACGGCGCCATGCGCCGTGCTGGTCGAATTGCTCGTTGAATGATGGTCCCACGTGTTTCCCCCGCCATTGCATCGCCAATGCCTGCCGATGCTTAGTGATCGCCTCGACATTGCGCCGCAAGCGTGATGCCTTTTCTCATCAAAATATAGCACCGTCGCCCCGTTTTGCCCGCAGCTGCGCCCCAAGGCCGGCCCCTGGAACGGGGGGATTCAGGGCAAAACATCGTTTATTTACAAATGAAACAATATTTCACCATCAATCCAGCGCGGCTGAGGGGTGATTTTTCAGAAATGTGAGCCTCCCGCACAGACCCGATATGAATCTCGCGCAGATTGGCCTCCACAAGCGTTACGAGACGTTGAGAATCCGCTCCTCTTTTTGAGGCCATCTCACGCTTTCTGACACCGCGCGCAAAAGTAGGTGCTGCGCTGGCCCTGGCGCAGCAGCTGTATGGGCGAGCCGCAATGCGTGCAGGGCTGGCCCTCGCGGCCATACACCTTGGCCTGCAGCTGGAAGTGGCCTGCCATGCCGTCGGGCGCCGAGAAATCACGCAGCGTCGTGCCTCCTTGCTCCACCGCCAGTTCCAGCACGCGGCGAATCTCCTCGAACAGCCGGCGCACCTTGCGCGGCCCCACCTCGCAGGCCGGCTGCGTGGGCGCAATGCGTGCCATGAACAGCACTTCGGACGCATAGATATTGCCCACGCCCACCACCACGCTGCCGCTCAGCAGCAATTGCTTGATGGGCGTACGGCTGGCCTTCAGACCGGCCTTGAAGGTCTCGAACAGGAAGCTGTCATCCAGCGGCTCCATTCCCAGATGGTCCAGCAGCCTGCGCGCCCAGGGATCGTTCTCGGCCGGCACATACATCACCGCACCGAACCGGCGCGGATCGTGCAGGCGCAGCTGGCCCTTGCTGGTGTGCAGATCGAAATGGTCATGTGCGCCCGCCGGACCCAGCGGCAGCTCGTGCGGCGCCACGAAACGCAGGCTGCCCGACATGCCCAGATGCAGCATGAGCAGGCCTTCGCTCAGTTGCATCAGCAGGTACTTGCCGCGCCGGCGCACGCTGTGCACCTCGCGCCCGGTCAGAAGCTCGGGGGCAATGCCCAGAGGCCAGCGCAATGGCTTGCCCAGCGCCACGGATTCAATGCGCGCTCCGGCGATCTGCGAGGCGAACGCACGCCGCGTGACTTCTACTTCTGGCAATTCGGGCATGCGATCCGGGTTGTACTGAGGTTGTGCGAAATGCGGGCCGAGGCTTCGATTATTATGATTCGATGGATCATCGCCTTCGCCTTCAGGGACTCGCCGTGGCAGCAGCCCTGGCCATGGGTTCCGCCACTGCCTGGGCTCTGCCTGGCAAGACCGCAGCCACCATCGAGACGGAATCCCCGGAACCTCCATCGTCCGCCGCCGCGTCTGCCGAAGAGGAGCGCGCAGCGCTCAACGCCGAACTGTTCTACGAGATCCTGGTCGGCGAAATCGCTGCCAGCGAAGGCGCGCTGGGCGATGCCCAGGCCATGATGATGGAGGCTGCGCGCACCAGCGGCAGCGAGCAGCTGTACCGCCGTGGCACGGAACTGGCGCTGCAGTCGCGCTCCGGTGAGCGCGCACTGGCCAATGCCCGCGCCTGGCTGGACGCCTTTCCCCAGTCACGCGATGCCAACCGCTTCGTGCTCCAGATCCTGGTGGCGCTGAACCGCATCGCCGATACCGGCAGCTATCTCAAGCGCGAGATCGAGGCCACGCCCGCTCCGTCCAAGCCCGCCACCTATCTGGGCATCACCCAGCTCTACAACAACGCCAGCGACAAGGCCCTTGCTGCCGATGTGGTCGAGCAGGCTATGGCCGGCGAAACCGACAATCCGGCCAGCGGCCCGTTGGCCTGGGCCACCATCGGCCACATGCGCCTGGGCGCCGGGCAAAAGGCCGCAGCCATGCAGGCCGTGCAAAAGGCCCAGGCGCTGACGCCCGACACAGGACCCGTGGCCCTGCTGTCCATGGAGCTGCTGGAAGCCGGCATGCCGGAGGCGGAACCCATCGTCAAGCGCTACCTGGCCAAGAACCCGTCAGCCCAGATGCGCATGGCCTATGCCCGCGTGCTGCTGGGTCAGCAGCGCCTGGACGAGGCCCGGCAGCAACTGGTCTCCATCACCATGGATTCGCCCGACTACGCCGAAGCCTGGGCCACGCTGGCCGCCCTGCAGCTGCAAACGAACGATGTGGGTGCGGCGCAGGCGTCCACCGAGCGCTTCGGCAAGCTCGTGCCGCAGATTCCTGCCGGCGTGGCGCGCAGCGCCGGCCAGTCCCAGTACTACCTGCTGCAATCACAGATCGCTGAAAAGCAAGGCAGGTTCGACGAGGCCGACGCCCTGCTGCGCCGCATCGACGATGCCCCCAACCTGCTGAGCGTGCAGGCGCGCCGAGCGAGCCTGCTTGCACGCCAGGGCAAGCTCAAGGAAGCGCGCGCCCTGATCGAAGCCGTGCCTGCCAGCGGCCCCAGCCAGCAACGGCTCAAGCGCCTGGCCGAAGTGCAGTTGTTGCGCGACGCCAATCAGAATGCCCAGGCCTATGCGCTGCAGGCCGAGCTGCAAAAACAGGACCCCGAAGACGCCGAACTGGCCTACGACACGGCCCTGCTCGCGGAGCGCATCGGCAAGCATGACGAAATGGAGCGGCTGCTGCGCGGCATCATCGCGCGCCGGCCCGACTTCCAGCATGCCTACAACGCGCTGGGCTACTCCTTCGCCGAGCGCGGCATCCATCTGGACGAAGCAGAAAAGCTCGTGGGCAAGGCGCTGGAGATGTCGCCCGGCGACCCCTTCATCACCGACAGCCTGGCCTGGGTGAAATTCCGCCAAGGCAACCTGGACGAAGCGCTCAAGCTGCTTGAAAGCGCCTACGCCTCCCGCCCCGACGTGGAGATCGCGGCGCACCTGGGCGAGGTGCTCTGGGTCAAGGGCGATCGCGAACGCGCGCAGAAGATCTGGCGCCAGGGCCTGGCCTCCAGCCCCGACAACACCACGCTGCGCGACACCCTGCGCCGCCTGGGCGTCTCGCTTTGAGCCGCCGCGCCGTGCCCCACCCCGTGCCCCATCGTTTGCGCCCCATGCTCATCCGCCGGCAGCTGTGCGCCACGGCTGCTGCCACGGCGCTGCTGACTCTGGCCGGCTGCGCCCTGCCACCCCGCCAGCTCCAGGCCGATGCAGCAGCACCGGCCGCCGCCGGGCACTGGTCGGGCCGACTGGCGCTGCAGGTGGAAGATGCGCAGAACCAATCCTTCAGCGCAGGCTTCGAGCTGCTGGGCACACCCCAGCGCGGCGAGTTGCTGCTGTTCACCCCCCTGGGATCGACGCTGGCACGCCTGCTCTGGGCGCCAGGACAGGCCAGCCTGCAGCAAGGCGAGGACCGCAAGACCTCGGACTCGCTGCCCACGCTGGTGCAAGAGCTGACGGGCAGCGACCTGCCCATCGCCGCCCTGTTCGACTGGCTGCAGGGCCGGGCCACCGCAGCCGCAGGCTGGCAGGTCGATCTCTCCCGCATGGAGCAGGGCCGGCTGTCCGCCCGGCGCCATGACCCGCAGCCGCCGGCAGCGCTGCGCATCGTGCTCGACACACCCTGATTTGCGCCGGGCGCGCCCTCTGCACCCCCATCCCGCCGCACCCGCCTCCATCCCTCTCATCCTCTCCAGCCCATGCGCTCGCTCCACGACGTGCCGGCTCCGGCCAAGCTCAACCTGTTCCTCCATATCACCGGCCGCCGAGACGATGGCTACCACCTGCTGCAATCGGTCTTCATGCTGCTGGACTGGCACGACACGCTGCACTTCGACAAGCGCGGCGACGGCAACGTCAGCCGCGAGGACCTCTCGGGCATGCCCCTTCCTGCCGACGACCTCATCATGCGGGCCGCACGCGCGCTGCAACAGGCCACCGGCTGCAGCCAGGGCGTGCACATAGGCGTGGAAAAGCGCCTGCCGGCACAGGCCGGGATGGGCGGAGGATCGTCGGATGCGGCATCCACCCTCATGGCGCTGAACCGCCTGTGGCAACTGAACCTGACCCGGCGCGAACTGCAGCGCATTGGACTGGGCCTGGGCGCAGATGTGCCCTTCTTTCTGTGCGGCAGCTCCGCCTGGGTGGAGGGCATAGGCGAGCACATCACGCCGCTGGAGCACAGCCATGCCCTGCCGCCCCAGCGGTTCGTGGTGGTCAAGCCCGAGGCGGGACTGGAAACCCTGTCCATCTTCCGCGCCCCCGACCTCAAGCGCAATCATGCCCATGCTACAATCGCCGACTTTGCTGCAGATCACTATGGCTTTGGCCAGAACGACTTGCAGCCCGTCGCCGAAAGGCTGCAGCCTGAAGTGAAAAAAGCCATTGATTGGCTCAAGTCCTTCAAACTGCGTGCTAGAATGACGGGCTCGGGAAGTGCAGTATTTGCACCACTGACGCAAACAATCGACTTCGAGAAAGCCCCAGGCATCTGGAATGTCAGAGTTTGCAGGAATCTGCAGGCCCATCCCCTCAAGGATTGGCTCAAAGATGAGAGTTTATAGGCTGTCTGCCTGCGGCAGAGGGCCTGTGTAGGGGAGTCGCCAAGTTGGTAAAGGCACCGGATTTTGATTCCGGCATGCGAGGGTTCGAGTCCTTCCTCCCCTGCCAAACGTCTTTCGCGTCAAGGCAAACCCATCGTACTGGGGCGCTCAATGCATTCACATCATCCTGACATCATGGTCTTCACCGGCAATGCCAATCCTGGCATGGCCGCTGAAATCGTTCAGCACCTCGGCACCACGCTGGGTGCAGCCGACGTGGGTCGCTTCTCCGATGGAGAAGTCGCCGTCGAGATCAAGCAGAACGTGCGTACGCGCGACGTCTTCGTCGTGCAATCGACCTGCGCACCGACCAACGACAACCTGATGGAACTGCTGGTCATGGTGGACGCCCTCAAGCGTGCATCGGCCGAGCGCATCTGCGCGGTGATTCCCTACTTCGGCTATGCCCGCCAGGACCGCCGCCCGCGCTCCACCCGCGTGCCGATCACGGCCAAGGTCGTGGCCAACATGCTGCAGGCCGTGGGTGTCGAGCGCGTGCTGACCATGGACTTGCACGCAGACCAGATCCAGGGTTTCTTCGACATCCCCGTGGACAACATCTATGCCACGCCGGTGCTGCTGGGTGATCTGCGCCAGAAGAACTACGAAGACCTGATCGTCGTCTCCCCTGACGTCGGCGGCGTGGTCCGCGCACGTGCGCTGGCCAAGCAGCTGGGCTGCGACCTGGCCATCATCGACAAGCGCCGCCCCAAGGCCAACGTCTCCGAAGTCATGCACGTGATCGGCGACATCGACGGCCGCAACTGCGTGATCATGGATGACATGATCGACACCGCCGGCACCCTGGTGAAGGCAGCCGAAGTGCTCAAGCAGCGTGGTGCCAAGAGCGTCTACGCCTATTGCACGCACCCGATCTTCTCGGGTCCAGCCATCGAGCGCATCGGCAACGGCAGTGCACTGGACGAGGTCGTGGTGACCAACACCATTCCTCTGAGCGCCGAAGCCCAGGCTTGCGGCAAGATCCGCCAACTGTCCGTGGCCCCCCTGATTGCCCAGACAATCCAGCGGATTTCCACCGGCGATTCGGTGCTGAGCCTGTTCTCCGAATAAAATATCGGCCCCTGTGGTCTGAACCAGCAAACCTCCTTCGGGAGGTTTGCGCGTTCCGGGATGGTTTCAGGACCATCCCGGGACACCGCAAGAGCAGCCTGTTCCGCACGGGGCAGGCGTTCTTTTATCAACGGATGAGGCTGGTCGCGGTCCATCCATCTAGGAGTTAGTTATGCAATTCGTCGCTTTTGAGCGCGCCAAGCAAGGTACGGGTGCGAGCCGCCGTCTGCGCAATTCGGGCAAGGCCCCTGGCATCGTCTACGGCGGTGCTGCCGAAGCCCAACTGATCGAGATCGATCACAACGCCCTGTGGCACGCCCTGAAGAAGGAAGTGTTCCATTCCAGCGTTCTGGACATGGAAGTCAACGGCCAGACCTCCAAGGTCGTGCTGCGCGACGTGCAATTCCACCCCTACAAGCAGCTGATCCTGCACGTGGACTTCCAGCGCGTTGACGACAAGACCAAGGTTCACCTGAAGGTGCCGCTGCACTTCGAAGGCATGGAACAGTCCCAGGCCGTCAAGGTCGAGAACTGCACCATCACTCCCCTGATCCATGAACTGGACGTGGTGTGCATGCCCGCTCAACTGCCCGAGTTCATCAAGGTGGACCTGAGCGGCCTGACCTCCAAGTCGACCCTGGGCCTGCAGAACGTCAAGCTGCCCAACGGCGTGAAGGCTGTGGTGCGCGGCTCCAACAAGAACCCGGCCCTGATCTCCATCAAGCTGCCCGAAGTGGCTCCTGATGCATCCGCAGCTCCCGCAGCGGCTCCGGCCGCTCCGGCAAAGAAGGGCAAGAAGTAATTCTTGGCTTTCCCTTGCGGCGGCTGCGGCTGCCGCAACCTGCAAAAGGCCCACCTCGCGTGGGCCTTTTGCATGGTGAACACCATCGCCTGCCTGCTGCGGCCGCCATGGAGATAATCGCCCGATGATCAAATTGTTTGTCGGCCTGGGCAATCCCGGGCCGGAGTATGAGGACACCCGCCACAACGCGGGTTTTTGGTGGATAGATGCGCTGGCGCGCGAACTCAAGGTCCACCTGGTGCCCGAGCGCAGCTACTTCGGCCTCATGGCCCGCGCCAGCGTGCGTGGCGAGAGTGTCTGGCTGCTCGAGCCGCAGACCTTCATGAACCTGTCCGGCAAATCGGTGGGCGCGCTGGCGCGCTTTTTCAAGATCCAGCCCGAGGAGGTCCTCGTGGTCCATGACGAACTGGACTTCGCCCCAGGCCAGGTCAAGCTCAAGCGCGGCGGCAGCCACGGCGGCCACAACGGCCTGCGCGATATCCATGCCCAGTTGGGCTCGGCCGACTACTGGCGGCTGCGCATCGGCATAGGCCACCCGGGGCACAAGGCCGAAGTCGCCAACTGGGTGCTCAAGAAGCCCGCGCCCGACCAGCGCCAGCTGATCGAGGACAGCATTGCCCATTCGCTCAAGGCCTGGCCCGAGCTGCAGGCGGGCGACATGGACAAGGCGACCTTGCTGATCCACACCACCAAGCCTCCACGCCCCAAGCCCGTGCGCCCGGCCACAGCCGAGAGCGACAAGGGCTGAGCGATCAGGAAGCGGCGGGAGCCTGGGATTGCAGACGCAGGTATTTCTGCATCAGCGTCTCGCGGTCTTCCACGTGGGCGGGATTCACGGGAATGCAGGCCACGGGGCAGATCTGCACGCACTGGGGTTCATCGAAATGCCCCACGCATTCCGTGCACTTGCTGTGCTCGATCTCGTAGTACTCCTCGCCCATGGAGATTGCATCGTTGGGGCACTCGGGTTCGCAGACATCGCAGTTGATGCATTCGTCGGTGATCATCAAAGCCATGGCAGGTCCCTCGCAAGCGCACGCCACGCTCCGGGCCGGGCAGGCCCTTGCACCCCGAACGGGCCTTGCAGCAAGGTGGCATCAGTCATTGCGCCATTATCCTGCCCCCTTCATACGCATGAAGGCTGCACGGGCAAGCATACGCGCCGGATCGGCACGTAGCGATGCACCTTCAAAGGCCGCTATGCTGCGCGCATGGGCCGTGCGCAGTACCATTCGGGCCCGCCAAGAACCACCCACCCACATTCCGCCGACGTGACAGCCCAACACCGTGCCAAGGCCGACTGCCCATGAGCGTCTTCCTGCTCAAGCGCCTGCTGATGCTGGCAGCCACGCTGCTGGGCGCCTCGGCCGTGGTGTTCGGCGTGCTGGAGGTGCTGCCCGGCAATGCGGCCCAGACGCTGATGGGGCCCGATGCCGCCCCCGAGGCCGTGCAGGCGCTGGCCGAGCAGCTGGGACTGGACCAGCCAGCCTGGCAGCGCTACCTGCAGTGGCTGCAGGGGCTGCTGCATGGCGACATGGGACTGAGCTACGCCTACAGCACACCGGTCAGCGATCTGGTGCTGGAGCGCCTGGCAGTGACCGCCCCGCTGGCCGTGATGGCCATGCTCATCACCACCCTGCTGGCCCTGGCAGCGGGCATCTATGCCGCCTCGCGCCACAACCGATGGGGCGACCTGGGCGTCATGGGCCTGGCGCAGATCGGCATTGCCATCCCGAATTTCTGGTTCGCCATCCTGCTGATCCTGGTGTTCTCGGTGAAGCTGCAATGGTTTTCCGCAGGCGGCTTCCCAGGCTGGAGCGAGGCCGATGGCGGCGGCGTCCTGCCCGCACTGCAGGCCCTGCTGCTGCCGGCGATCTCGCTGGCCGTGGTGCAGGCGGCCATCCTGGCGCGCATCACGCGCTCGGCCGTGCTGGAAGTGCTGCGCGAGGACTTCGTGCGCACGGCCCGCGCCAAGGGCCTGCCGCGCCGCGCCGTGCTCTGGGGCCACGTGCTGCGCAATGCCATGATTCCCGTGCTCACGGTCATGGGGCTGCAGTTTGCCCAGTTGCTGGCCGGCACCATCGTGGTGGAGAACGTGTTCTACCTGCCGGGCCTGGGCCGGCTGATCTTCCAGTCCATCGCCAACCGCGACCTCATCGTCGTGCGCAACTGCGTGCTGCTGCTGGCGGCCATGGTGGTGGTCATCAACTTCATCGTGGATGTGCTGTACGCAGCCATTGATCCACGCATCGAGGCCAGCGACATATGAGCCAGCCAGGCAACCCTGTTTCGCCGACCGCTGCGCCACCGGGCCATCGGCCCACGCGGGCGGTCACCCTCAGCAGGCCGGCCAGCCTGGGCCGGCGCATGCTGGGCCACCGCAGCTTCATGCTGGGTGCCATGCTGACCGCGCTGCTGCTGCTCACCGCGCTGCTGTCCTTGTGGTGGACGCCGGGCTCGGCCTACGACATGGACCTGGATGCCAAGCTGGCCGCACCCGGCAGCCTGCACTGGCTGGGCACCGATGCCTATGGGCGCGATGTGGCCTCGCTGCTGTTCCTGGGCGCGCGCAGTTCCATCCTGGTCGGCGTGATCGCCGTGGGCATCGGGCTGTCGATGGGCGTGGTGCTGGGACTGGTCGCCGCGGCCTGCCGGGGCTGGGTGGAAGAGGCCATCATGCGGCTGGCCGATTTCAGTTTCGCCTTTCCTGCGCTGCTATCGGCCATCATGCTCACGGCCGTGTTCGGCGCGGGCATCGTCAACGCCATCATTGCCATCGGCATCTTCAACATTCCCACCTTTGCGCGCATCACGCGGGCATCGGCCAAGGCGGTCTGGGCACGTGAATACGTGCTGGCTGCACGCGCCTGCGGCCATGGCCGCGCCAGCATCACCTGGCGCCATGTGCTGCCCAACATCCTGCCCGTGCTGGTGGTGCAGGCCACCATACAGTTCGCGCTGGCCATTCTGGCGGAGGCCGCCCTGTCCTATCTGGGCCTGGGCACGCAGCCGCCGCAGGCCTCCTGGGGCCGCATGCTCAGCGAGGCCCAGACCCTCATGTTCCAGGCCCCGCTGCTGGCCGTGTGGCCGGGCCTGGCCATTGCACTGTCCGTGCTCGGGCTCAACCTGCTGGGCGACGGGCTGCGCGATCTGCTCGACCCGCGCCTGTCGCGCCAGCGCTGAGGAAGACACGCGCCATGCCCCTGCTCGAAGTCTCCGGCCTCACCATCACCTTGCAGACCTCGCGCGGCCGCGCGCGTGCCGTGCAGAACCTGGAATTCATCCTGGAGCGCGGCGCCACGCTGGGCCTGATCGGCGAGTCGGGCTGCGGCAAGTCGCTGACCGCCCTGGCGCTGATGGGCCTGCTGCCGGAGCATGCGCAGGTGGACGGCAGCATCCGGCTCAACGGCCAGGAGCTGCTGGACATGGACGAGCGCGCGCTGTGCCGCCTGCGCGGCAACCGCATGGCCATGGTGTTTCAGGAGCCCATGACGGCCCTCAACCCCGTGCACAGCATCGGCCGTCAGGTGGCCGAGCCGCTGCGCCACCACCAGCGCCTGGGCCGCCAGGCCGCGCGCGAGCGCGCAGTGGCCCTGTTGGAGCGCGTGGGCATTGCCCGCGCAGCCCAGCGCTTTGACGACTATCCGCACCAGTTCTCGGGCGGCCAGCGCCAGCGCATCACCATCGCCATGGCCCTGGCTTGCGGGCCCGACCTGCTGATAGCCGACGAACCTACCACGGCGCTGGACGTGACCGTGCAGCAGCAAATCCTGGATCTGCTGCAGGAACTGGTGGCCGAGCACTCCATGGCCTTGCTGCTGATCTCGCACGATCTGGGAGTGATCGCGCAAAACGTGGAGCAGCTGCAGGTGATGTACGGCGGCACCGTGGTCGAAAGCGGCATGACCGAGGCCATCTTCGCGCGCCGCGCCCATCCCTACACGCGCGGCCTGTTCGCCGCCAGGCCGCAGCTGGAGCCTTCGGGACCAGGCCACCAGCCGCCGGCGCGGTTGCCCACCATTGCCGGCACCGTGCCCGAGCTGGTGGACCTGCCAGCCGGATGCGCCTTCGCGGGCCGCTGCAGCTATACCGAGCCCACCTGCCACAGCGAGCGCCCGCGCGCCCTGGTCCTGGAGCGCCCGCAGCGGCCCACGCCCACTGCCCTGCAGGCCTGGGCACAGCCGCATGTGGTGCGCTGCCTGCGCTCCGAGGCCATTGCGCCGGGCATGCATACGCAGGGCCGCAGCACATGACGGAGCACGACCGCCAGGCACCGGCCGCTGCCGATCCGCCCCTGCTGCAGGTGACGGACCTGGCCCGCAGCTACCGGCTGCCACGCCGCTCGTTGTGGCGCGCGCCGGAGCAGGTGCATGCGCTGCGCGGCGTGGATTTCACGCTGACGGCGGGGCGCAGCCTGGGCGTGGTGGGCGAGTCGGGTTCCGGCAAGTCCACGCTGGCACGCCTGATCATGGCGCTGGACACTCCCAGCGCCGGCAGCGTGCAGCTGCTGGGCCAGGATCTGCACCGGCTCGGCAACCAGGCACTGCGCATGGCGCGCCGCGATTTCCAGATGGTGTTCCAGGATCCTTACGGTTCGCTGGACCCGCGCATGACGGTGGAACACATCGTCTGCGAGCCCCTGACCGCCCAGCCTGCACCGCCCGAGCGCGCAGCCCGGCGCGACCTGGCCCGCGCCACGCTGGAGCAGGTCGGGCTGCGCGTGCAGGACCTGGACAAGTACCCGCATGAATTCTCGGGCGGCCAGCGCCAGCGCATCGCCATTGCACGCGCCCTGGTCACGCGACCCCGCCTCATCGTGGCCGATGAGCCCGTGAGCGCCCTCGACGTCTCGGTGCAGGCCCAGGTACTGAACCTGCTGCGCGATCTGCAGCAGCAGCTGGGCCTGTCCTACCTGTTCATCAGCCACGACCTGGCCGTGGTCCAGCACCTGTGCGACGACGCCATCGTGCTGAGCGAAGGCCGCATCGTCGAGCGCGGGGCTCCGCAGCAACTGTTCCACGCCCCGCAGCATCCCTACACCCAGGCCCTGGTACGGGCCGTGCCACGCATTGCCCTGCAGCACCGCGCCTGAAAGCCGAAAGCTGACAACCACCGGCGCGGACCGGGCCCTCATGGCCACGCGCACGCGCGCCCTGGTGTAAAAACACTGCTGCAGGCCGCAGCCAGCGGCCCATGACCCATCTGCAAGAATTTCCGGAGACCTGTTCATGTTCAATCGCCGTTCCCTGCTGGCCAGCTCCGCTGCTGCCGGCCTGCCCCTGCTGATGCCCTGGCCTGCGCTGGCCCAGGGCCGCAAGGACAGTGTCACGCTGGCGATGACGCTGGAGCCGCCGGGGCTGGACCCCACGGCCGGCGCCGCATCGTCCATTGGCGAGATCGTGCTCTACAACCTGTTCGAGACGCTGACCAAGATCAATCCGGACGGCAGCGTCTCCCCGCTGCTGGCCGAAAGCTGGGAGGTCTCGCCCGACCTCAAGACCTACACCTTCCGCCTGCGCAAGGGTGTGAGTTTCCAGAACGGCGAGCCCTGCAACGCCCACAGCGTGAAGTACTCCTTCGACCGTGCGGGCGACGACAAGAGCACCAACAAGGACAAGCGCACCTTCGCCGCCCTGTCCACGCGCGTGGTGGATGACCACACGGTGGTCGTCACCAACAAGGACATCGACCCCGACTTCCTCTTCGTGCTGGGGCAGGCGACCTCCATCATCGTGGAGCCCAAGAGCGCTGCCACCAACGCCACGCGCCCCGTGGGCACGGGCCCCTACCAGCTGGGCAACTGGAACAAGGGCGCCTCGGTCACGCTCACGGCCTGGCCCCGGTACCGCACGGCCCCCGGCCTGCGCATTCGCCGTGCCACCTTCCGCTTCATCTCCGACCCTGCAGCCCAGGTGGCCGCACTGCTGGCCGGCGATGTCGACGCCTTCCCGCGCGTCACGCCGCGCAGCGTGGCCCAGTTCAAGGCCAACGGGCGCTTCCAGGTCGTGGTCAGCGGCTCGCGGGCCAAGACCATCCTGGCCATGAACAACGCGCGCAAGCCCTTGAACGATGCGCGGGTGCGCCGCGCCATCGCCGCCGCCATCGACCGCAAGGCCGTCATCGACGGCGCGGGCGACGGCTACGGCCTGCCCATTGGCAGCTACTACGTGCCCACGGCCTTCGGCTACGTGGACACCACGGGCATCAACCCCTTCGACGTGGAAAAGGCCAAGGCGCTGCTGGCCGAGGCCGGCGTCAAGACGCCGCTGGAGCTGACCATGACCCTACCGCCCACGCCCTACGCGCGCCAGGGCGGCGAGGTGATTGCCGCGCAGCTGGCCAAGATCGGCATCCGAGCCAAGCTGCAGAACGTCGAATGGGCACAGTGGCTGTCGGGCACCTACACGCTCAAGAACTACGACCTGACGCTGATCTCCCATGTCGAGCCCTTCGACCTGGGCAACTTCGCCAAGCCTGACTACTACTGGGGCTACCAGTCGTCCCAGTTCAACGAGCTGTACGACAAGATCAAGAACGCCTCGCGCCCCGCCGACCGCTCGCGCCTGCTGGGCGATGCGCAGCGCCTGCTGGCCCAGGATTGCGTGCACGCCTTCCTCTACACGCCCCAATGGGTCACCGTGGCCAACAAGAACCTGCGCGGACTGTGGAAGGACATGCCCGTCTTCGTCAACGATCTCTCCGCACTGTCCTGGGCCACCTGAACCGCGCACAGGCTGAGCCACAGGCGACAGGCGCGCCGGTGGCACCGGGCCACACTGCGCCAGATCTGCCGCAAGAACCGCCATCTTCGAGGAAGCCGCGATGACTGGAACGACACAGGCCCTGCACGACCTGCCCGCCCATGCGCTGCTGCGCGCCTACCGGGACCGCAGCCTCTCGCCCGTCGAGGTCATGCACGACCTGCTGGCCCATGTGCAGCGCTGGGAGCCGGCCCTGCACGCCACCTACCTGCTGCGCCCCGAGGCCGCCCTGGCCCGGGCCCGCGAGAGCGAGGCCCGCTGGCTGCGTGGCGAGCCGGCCGGCCTGCTCGACGGCGTTCCCGCCACGGTCAAGGACAACATCGCCACGCGTGGCGATCCCACGCCCGTGGGCACGGCCGCCATGCCGCAGGTCGCGGCCCCGCTGGATGCCCCACCCGCTGCACGCCTGCGCGAGGCAGGCGCCATCCTTTTCGCCAAGACCACCATGCCCGACTACGGCATGCTGTCGTCCGGCCTGTCCTCGCTGCACGGCAACACCTTCAACCCCTGGGATCCGGACAAGACGCCGGGCGGCTCCAGCGCCGGTGCGGGCGCCGCTGCGGCGGCCGGCTACGGGCCGCTGCACGTGGGCACGGACATCGGCGGCTCCATCCGCCTGCCGGCGGGCTGGTGCGGCATCTTCGGCCTCAAGCCCAGCCTGGGCCGCGTGCCCATAGACCCGCCCTACACCGGCCGCTGCGCAGGTCCCATGACCCGCAGCGTGGCCGACGCCGCGCTGATGATGCAGGTGCTGTCCCTGCCCGATGCACGCGACAGCATGGGCCTGCCGCACCAGGAGATTGCATGGGACAGCTTCGACATGGACCCTGCCCAGGTGCGCGGCCTTCGCATAGGCCTGCTGCTGGATGCCGGCTGCGGCCTGCCCCTGCAGCCCCGCGTGCGCGCCGTGGTGGAGCAGGCTGCGGCCTGGCTGGAATCGGCCGGCGCGCACATCGAGCGCATCGAGCCCTGGCTCACCCGCGACATGCTCGACGGCCTCGACCATTTCTGGCGCATGCGATCGCATGTGGAAATCCAGTCGCTGACGGACGCGCAGCGCCGCGTGATCCTGCCCTTCATCCGCGAATGGGCCGACAGTGCCGCGCCACTGACAGCCACGCAGCTGTTCGTGGCCAGCCAGCAGTCGCACCTTCTGCGCACGGCCACGGTGCGGGCCACGGCGGCCTACGACTACGTGCTGTCCCCCGTGGCGCCGATCACGGCCTTCCCGGCCCACCTGCCCAGCCCCACCAACGACCCGCTGCGGCCGCTGGAGCACATTGCCTTTACCGTGCCCTACAACATGTCCGAACAGCCCGCCGCATCCGTGCCCTGCGGGCATGACGGGCAGCTGCCCATAGGCGTGCAGATCGCAGGCCGCCGGTTCGACGACCTGGGCGTGCTCCGGCTCAGCCGGGTGCTGGAGCAGTTGCGCCCACCCCTGCCCGCCTGGCCACAGCCCGTTCAGTCGGGCCAGGACCGGGCGCAGACTGCATCGGCTACTCCAGCCTGATTCCCGCCTCCTTCACGATGCGCGCCCAGCGCGGCATGTCGCGCGCCATGACGGAGGCCAATTCCTCGGGCGTGCTGCCCACCGGGCGCAGGCCCATGGAGGCCAGGCGGCCGCTGAGTTCGGGCGTGGCCACGATGCGCCGCACCTCCGCCGAGAGCCGGTCCACGATGGGCCGGGGCGTTCCCGCCGCCACGAAGGTGGCGAACCAGCCATTGGCCTCGAAGCCGGCCAGGCCCAGCTCGGCAAACGTGGGCACCTCGGGCAGCGCCGGGTGGCGCTGCATACCGGTGATGGCCAGGATGCGGATCTTGTCCGACTTCAGGTGCGCATTGGCCGAGGACACATCGATGAAGCCCGACGACAGCTGCCCGCCCAGCACGTCGTTGACCAGCGGCGCCGCGCCCTTGTAGGGAATCAGCGCCAGGTCCAGCCCGGCCCGGGCGCGCAGCAGCTCACCATGCATGTGCGAGGAGGTGCCGTTGCCGTAGTTGCCGTTGCTGTACTTGCCCGGATGGGCCTTGACCAGGGCGATGAACTCCTGCAGCGTCGTGGCCGGCACGTCGCGCGGCACCACGAACAGGTCCGAGGACAGGGCCACCTGCGATACGGGGGCAAAGTCCTTGAGCACGTCATAGGGCATCCTGGCGTACAGCGCAGGCGACTGGATCATGGCCGTGATCCCCAGCAGCAGCGTGTAGCCGTCTGGCGGCGACTTGGCCACCACGTCGCCGCCGATGATGCCGCTGGAGCCCGGCCGGTTCTCCACCACCACGGGCTGGCCCCAGGCCTGGCTCAGTTGCTGGGCAATGATGCGCCCGATGATGTCGGTGCCGCCGCCTGCCGGGTAGGGAATCACCATGCGCAGCGGCTTGGACGGGTAGGCACCGCCTGCCGGCTGTGCAAAGGCGATCGGCGATGCCGTTCCCAGGGCGGCACCCAGTGAGGCGCTGGCAGCGCATGTCAGCGCCGCCCGCAGGCAGCCGCGTCGGCTCGATTCCATGGCTTGTCTCCTTGTCCTTCGGTGCTCCGCCCTCGTTGGCGGGGCGGTGTGCCCTGCCGCAGTGGCAGGGTCCATGGACAGTGTGGCCACCAGGCCTTCAGCCACCAATCGCCGATCGTCTCAAAATGATTGGCAAAAAAGATCAGCGGCCGCGATGCTGGGCCTGCCGGTAGGCGCCCGGCGGCAGGCCGGTCCAGCCCTTGAAGGCGCGGTGGAAGGTGCTGGCCTCGGCAAACCCCACGCGCGCGGCGATATCGGCCAGCGTCAGCTCCGGCCGGTTCAGCAGCTCGATGGCCGCGTCGCGGCGCAGGTCGTCCTTGAGGGATTGGAAACCCAGGCCTTCGTCGCGCAGGCGGCGGCGCAGCGTCTGCGGCGTCATGGACAGCGCGGCGCCGACCTGCTCCAGCGAAGGCAGCTCGCCCGCCAGATCGCGGCGCAGCAGGCGGCGGATGCGCTCGCCCAGGCGCGTGCGGTCGCGGTAGCGGATGACCAGACCCATGGCCGCCTTGTCCAGGAATTCGGCCAGGCTCTCAGGGGTCTGCACCACGGGCAGCTCCAGCCAGCGCGCATCGAACTCCAGCCCCGTGAAGTCGCGGTCGCGCTGCAGCGGCGCCAGGAACAGGCGCTGCGCCTCCGTGCCATACGGCATGCTGGCGCCGGCCGGCGCGCACACGCCCGTCAGCTCTATCCTGCGCGACACCAGCCACGACATGACGCCATAGCCCAGAAAGCAGAAGGACCGCTCGGCATAGGCCAGCGGCGCATCGCGCTCGCGCAGCGACACCATGGCGATGCGGGCCACGCCGTCCACGACCTGCAGCCGGGGCGCGAAGTCGCGCAGCACCAGGCGGTAGAAACGCAGCCCGGCCTGCAATGCCTCGCCCAGCGTGCGGCAGGGCAGCATGGTGCGGCAGGCCTGGGCAAAACTGCCCACGGGCAGCGGATGGCGGCACAGGCCCCACAACTCGTCGCGGCAGACGCGGCGAAGCACGCGGATCAGCGCCGCGTACTGCGCCTGGGTCACGCGCGACAGCGGCGCATCCAGCAGAGCAGGCGCAATGCCGGCGCGGCGCAGGATGGCTGGCACATCCATGCCATTGCGCTGCACGCCCTGCACGATCTGCAGGACCTGGGCAACGGCAATGGTGTGGGCCGTGGTCTGTGGCATGGGTTGGATGAGGATGCCGCTGCTCATGGCGCCAAGGGGCGTGAGCGAAAAAGCATGGAGGGACTGTGCCACGGCCCCGCATTAGTGTGAACAGGCCCTAGCGCTGCACCAGCGCCAGCCGCACCGCCATGCCCAGGAACACCAGCCCGGCCACGCGGTTGAGCCAGTTCTGCGCACGCACGGATCGCTGCAGCAGCACGCCGAACCAGCCCGAGCAGCATGCGATGGCACCGAACACCAGCAGCGCCGCCAGCATGAACACGCAGCCCAGCACCATCACCTGCGTGGCCACGCCGCCGCGCGCGGGGTCCGCGAACTGCGGCAGAAAGGCCAGGAAGAAGATCAGCACCTTGGGGTTGGTGAGGTTCATCACCACGCCACGCCCCACCCAGCGCAGCGCCCGTGCGGGGGTCAGCGGGTCGGCTGCGCCGGCCTGCGGCATCTCGCCCGGCCGGGCCACGGCGCGCAGCGCACCCCAGGCCAGCCAGGCCAGGTAGGCGGCGCCGCACAGCTTGATGGCGGTGAACAGCAGGGGCGACGCAGCCACCAGTGCCGCCAAACCCAGCGCAACCGCCGCCGTATGCACCACCAGCCCCAGGCACAGGCCCAGTACCACGCACAGGCCCACGCGCCAGCCGCGCTGGGCCGATTGCATGAGCACGAACAGGTTGTCAGGCCCCGGGCTCAGGCCCAGCAGCACGGCCACGCCGAAAAAGGCCAGCAAGGTTTCAAAGGTGGGCATCGCTTGTCTCTTCCCGATTCGAGTATTTCAGTGCGGCGCAGATCAGGCCTGGGCCGTGACGATCCAGCCTTCCAGCGGGTCCAGGTCGTGCGGCAACCCGTAGAGCGCATCGCCCTGCGCATGGCGGGCCGCGGCCCAGGCGGCCTGCAGCATGCAGATTGCGGCGTCCAGCCGGTCTCCGCTGCCGTCCGCCAGCAACTGGTTGCGGGTTTCTTCGGCGTCGATACGCAGGCGCAACGCCAGCGGGTTGTCGCCGCGCTCCAGCGCCGCCAGCAATTGCACGCGCGCCTGATGGCGTTCGGGCGTTTGCCGTGCGGGTTCGTCGCTTTTGTAGCTGAGGCGGCCGATCACGGCGCGCGCCAGCATGCCCGGGTAGGCTTCCAGCGCCACGCGGCGCGCATCGCCTTTGCCGGGAGGCTGCAGGCCCGGCAGGTGCACGCCGGCCGCGCGCAGCAAGGGCAGCCCGGCATGCAGCATGTAGGCCACGGGCGGGTTCACCCATTTCATGGAAGGGCTGGCACCGGCAGGCCCGTCCGTGGCCCGGTGCGCGAACTTTCCGCCTGCGGGCCGCGCCGCGCAAAAGGCCTTGAACTGCTCGCGTATGGCCTGGCGCGTGAGGCCGGCGTAGTGGTCCATGCAGGCCGCCCATTCCGTGGGCCAGCACAGCTGCTCCACCAGTTCGCGCGGCAGGGCAAAAGGCAGGTCGAAACCGCCCACCCAGGCTGACTGCGCCGAATCGGCAGGCCGGGCCAGCCAGGCGGCCCAGGCGTCCAGCGAGGCGAACTCCAGCAAATCCTGCAGGACCACCGTGTCCCCAGCCAGCAGGCGGCCCAGGGCCATGGTGATGGGCTTGCGCGCCGTAGGTCGGCTGCTGAAATCGCAGCCCAGTACCCGCATTGCCGCCATGGTGCTCAGCCCAGGCCCAGCGCCGTCACACCGACGGCAATGCACACGGCGCCCGCAATGCGTGCCAGGCGATCGCCTTCGCGCAGCATGTGCCCGCCGATCAGCGCCGCGAACAGCATGGAGACTTCGCGCGCAGGCGCCACGTGCGACATGGGCGCATCCTGCATGGCGTAGAGCACCAGCACGTAGGCGATGGGGCTGATCAGCGCCACCAGGGCCGCGAAGCGCCACTGCGCGCGCCACAGATGCCGGGCCGTGGGCAGGTCGCGCAGCACCACGGGCGCCAGCAGGAACACGCGCACGAAGTTGCCCATGTAGTCGATGAGGATGGGCGACATCAGCAGCAGCTTCACGCCATAGCCGTCCACCACGGTGTAGCTGGCGATGAAGGCGCCCGTCAGCAGGCCGTACCACAGGCCCATCCTGAGCCGTTCGCGGGCTTCGGGATCATGGCGCGCGCGCAGCAGGCCGGGGCCTCCCGCGATCAGGAAGACGCCGACCACCACGCCGGCAATGCCCAGCACGCCCAACGAGGAAATCCGCTCACCCAGAAAGAGGATGGCCACCATGGACGACAGCAGCGGCCCCGAGCCGCGCGCCAGCGGATAGACCACGGTGAGGTCCGCGCTGCGGTAGCCGCGCAGCAAGGTCACGTAGTAGGCCACGTGCAGCAGGCCGCTGGCCAGCACCACCAGCCATTCGTTGCGGCCCCATGTGGGCACCACATCGCGCCCCACCCACCAGCCCAGCGGCGCCCAGATCACCATCATGATGACCGAGGTGAAGAAGGCAAAGCGCGAATCACCGCCCGCCTTCTTGGCCACGATGTTCCAGCCGGCATGGATGAGGCCGGCAATGATGATCAGGGCAAAGGCTTGCAGCGACATGGGCAGGTCCGGGGAAAGCGGGGCGTGGCGCGGGAAAGAAAAAAGGCCGCGCACTGCGCAGCCTGGGGTGTTGTGTGAGGCGTCCGGGGACGCCACCCCGGGGATTTACTTGCGGCTGGACACCAGCGAGAGGAACTCGCGGCGCAGTTCCGGGTTGGTGAGGAAGGCGCCGCGCATGACGGAGTTCAGCATCTTGCTGTCCATCTCGCGCACACCGCGCCAGGACATGCAAAAGTGCGAAGCCTCCATGACCACGGCCAGGCCGTCGGGGCGGGTCTTGTCGAGGATCAGGTCGGCCAGCTGGATGATGGCCTCTTCCTGGATCTGGGGACGGCCCATGATCCAGTCCACCAGCCGCGCGTACTTCGACAGGCCGATGACATTGGTGTTCTTGTTGGGCAGCACGCCGATCCAGATCTTGCCGATCACCGGGCACAGATGGTGGCTGCAGGCGCTGCGCACCGTGATCGGGCCGACGATCATCAGCTCGTTGAGGTGCTCGGCGTTGGGGAATTCGGTGATGGCGGGCTGCGCCACGTAGCGGCCCCGGAACACCTCGTTGACATACATCTTGGCCACGCGGCGCGCCGTGGCGCGCGTGTTGTGGTCGTGCGTGGTGTCGATGACCATGCTGTCGAGCACGCCCTGCATCTTTTCCTGGACTTCGTCGAGCAGTTGCTCGAGTTCACCGGGCTCGATGAATTCGGAGATGTTGTCGTTCGCATGAAAGCGCTTTTGCGCCTGCTTCAGTCGTTCGCGGATCTTGACCGAGACGGGGGTGCCCTCGGCCTGGCTGTCTTGTTTCATGTCGACGAGTTCTCTGAACATGGCTGGCATGGTAACAGCGAAACCCGCAGCATGGCACGCAAGGGATTTTCCACCCAAACGCAGGTTCTGCCCGCCCCGAAAGCTATCAATTCGATAGCAAAAGAATGGCGTGTGTCAGAGCGGCCAGGGCTAGAGGCGGAATTCCGCAATCAGCGGCAGATGGTCCGACATGCGCCACCAGATACGCCCCTTGGGCACATGCAGGCCCAGCGGCGTGAGGCCGCGCACATAGACGTGGTCCAGCTGGGCCAGCGGCAGGCGCGAGGGATAGGTGGGCACGCTGGGCAATTCGTCGTATTCGTACAGGCCGAAACCGCCCAGCATGCGCTTGATCTGGCCACCCCAGTCGTTGAAGTCGCCAGCCACCACCACGGGCGCGCCGGGCGGCACCTCTCGCTCGATGAAGCGCTTGAGCTGGGAGACCTGGCGCACGCGGCTGCCGGGGATCAGCCCCAGGTGCACCACGATGGTGTGCACGCGCCGGTTCTGCACTTCCACCTCCACATGCAGCAGGCCACGCTGCTCGAAGCGGTGGTCGGAGATGTCCTCGTGCTGGTGGCCCACCACGGGCCAGCGGGTCAGCAGCGCGTTGCCGTGCTCGCCGTGGCGGGTGTAGGCGTTGGTGCGGTAGACGGCCTCATAGCCCAGGGGAGCCAGATACTCCGCCTGCGAGACCTGGGGCCAGCGCTCGAAGTACGCGGCCTCCTTGTGGTTCATCTTGCGCACTTCCTGCAGGCAGACGATGTCGGCATCGAGCTGCTCCACGGCGTGGCCCAGGTTGTGGATTTCAAGGCGGCGCGCGGGACCCATGCCC
This sequence comes from Delftia sp. CH05, assembly GCF_009827015.1. Taxonomy (NCBI): domain Bacteria; kingdom Pseudomonadati; phylum Pseudomonadota; class Betaproteobacteria; order Burkholderiales; family Comamonadaceae; genus Delftia; species Delftia sp. CH05. The sequence goes on from NZ_WUMG01000002.1 coordinate 152,840, forward strand.
TGCACGCCCTTGTGGATGTTGTAGGTCGCGACGCGCAGTATCGACGGGCCGGGGTCCACCTGATGGGAATTCGCGTTTTCAGTCATGGCGGTTCGGGAACGCAGGTGAGGGGTTCAGTCCGGCTTCGTTGGGGAAAAACGTGGAAGCAGCAAGATGGCCTCCGCATTGGACGGTGAATAGCAGCGCTGGGCAGCCTCACGCCAATGATGCCAAGCAGATGCGGTATGTTCCCTCGGATTCAAGAACACAGGGGTGTAGGACGGAATCCGCAGCCCGAAAACCCTCTCGCGGTTGTGCCATACACCGGGCGCATAGCGGTGCTGCCAGGCAGGGTAGATGGTGTAGATGTTCTCCAGCACCCAGTCCTGCAGCAGGCAGCCGGGCGCCTCGGCATCGATGCCGGTTTCTTCCCGCACCTCGCGCACCGCGGTCTCGCGCCAGGACTCGCCCTCATGGTCCTTGCTGCCCGTCACCGACTGCCAGAACTCCCCGCCCTCAGGCGCCGGTGCCGTGCGGCGCATCAGCAGCACCTGGCCGTCATCACGGTAGATGACGACCAGCACCGACTCGGGGATCTTGTGGCCGGCCATGGCTGGCCTCAGCTCCTGCCCTGCCCGGCCTTGGTGGCCACCGGCGGTGGCAGCTCCTTGGCCTGCAGCGCGCGCACCTGGAAGACCAGCTGGTTGTGCGCATCCAGAAAGGCAGCGGCGATGACCTTGCCCTCGTTGGTATTGCTCCAGCCCGCACCCGCAGCGCCCAGGCGGCCCAGCACCATGCCGCCCACGCCCAGATCGGTGGTGCGGGCTGCACCCGTGGCAGCGGCCACCTGCTCGGTGGTTTCGTTGTCCGACAGCAGCAGCGCGGTCTGCGCCTCCTTGAACTTGACCTGCTCGACCAGGCCGGCCAGCCCTGCAATGTCTCGCAGCACCGGGATCATGGCGACCACGCCGGCCAGCCCGCGGCCCGCGTCCTGCTCGCTGAAGGTCAGGCTGGGCGTCAGCGTGTACTGGGCCTCGTAGCCCCGGCCCTTGCGCACCGTGGAGTTCTCGCGCAGCACGCCGGAATTCTTCAGGTCCTGCTCCTGCACCGTGCCGCGCAGGCCCGCTCCCCGGTCCACCACGCGAAAGCACCCGCTTTGCTGGGCCAGCAGCTTGACCAGCGGAACGGGCGAGGCCGGCAGCTGATAGCCCGAGCCCATGACGTAGCCGTTGGGATTCTCGGCCAGGGCCAGCGTGGCCACGGGCGCATCGCAGCGCACGAGTTCGCGCGACCCGTTGTTCGCCCCCAGCGGCCCGGCAGAGCCCGTGATCTCCGAACCGCCCTGCCCCAGCTCGGTCTTCTTCTCGCCGCAACCGGACAGGCCCAGCCCTGCCGACACCGCCAGCGCCACCGATGCAATGCCTTGAAAACGCATGAAAGCTCTCCGCAAAAAGAAAAACGGCAGAAGCTGCGCCAGCTCCTGCCGTTCCTGTCAAGCCGTGAAGCCTGCTCCTCAGCCCTGCGTGGCCGCCAGCGGATTGCGCAGGCGGATGTGCAGCTCGCGCAGCTGCTTTTCGTCCACGGGCGAAGGTGCCTGCGTCAGCAGGTCCTGGGCGCGCTGGGTCTTGGGGAAGGCGATCACGTCGCGGATGGAGTCGGCGCCCGTCATCAGCGTGATCAGGCGGTCCAGGCCGAAGGCCAGGCCGCCGTGCGGGGGGGCGCCGTACTGCAGCGCGTCCAGCAGGTAGCCGAACTTGGCGCGTGCGTCTTCGGGCGAGATCTTGAGCGCGTCAAACACCTTGCTCTGCACGTCGGCGCGGTGGATACGCACCGAGCCGCCGCCCAGCTCCCAGCCGTTCAGGACCATGTCGTAGGCCTTGGCCAGGCAGTTGCCCGGATCGGTGACCATGAGTTCCTCGTGGCCATCCTTGGGCGAGGTGAACGGGTGGTGCACGGCCGCCCAGCGGTCGTTTTCCTCGTCGTGCTCGAACATGGGGAAGTCCACCACCCACAGCGGCGCCCAGCGGTCCTCGAACAGGCCGTTGGCCTTGCCGAAGTCGCTGTGGCCCACCTTCAGGCGCAGCGCGCCGATGGAGTCGTTGACGATCTTTTCCTTGTCGGCGCCGAAGAAGATGAGGTCGCCGTCCTGTGCACCCGTGCGCTTGAGGATTTCGGCAAGGGCTGCGTCATGCAGGTTCTTGACGATGGGCGACTGCAGGCCATCGCGGCCCTTGGCCACTTCGTTGACCTTGATCCAGGCCAGGCCCTTGGCGCCGTAGATCTTGACGAATTCGGTGTACTGGTCGATCTCGCCGCGCGAGATCTGCGAGCCGCCCGGCACGCGCAGTGCCACCACGCGGCCGCCCTTGGTCGTGGCGGGCGTGGAGAACACCTTGAAGTCCACGTCCTTCATGACCTCGGTCAGTTCGGTGAACTCGAGCTTGACGCGCAGGTCGGGCTTGTCCGAGCCGAAGCGGAAGGCCGCTTCCTGGTACGTCATCATCGGGAACTCGCCCAGATCCACGTTCAGCTGGGTCTTGAAGACCTCGGTGATCATGCGCTGGAAGATGGCGCGGATTTCCTCTTCGCCCAGGAACGAGGTCTCGCAGTCGATCTGCGTGAACTCGGGCTGGCGGTCGGCGCGCAGGTCTTCGTCGCGGAAGCACTTGGTGATCTGGTAGTAGCGGTCGTAGCCGGCCACCATCAGCATCTGCTTGTACAGCTGGGGCGACTGCGGAAGGGCGAAGAACTCGCCGTCGTGCACGCGGCTGGGCACCAGGTAGTCGCGCGCGCCTTCGGGCGTGCTCTTGCCCAGCATGGGCGTTTCGATATCGATGAAGCCTTCCTTGTCCAGGAAGTTGCGCACCTGGATGGCCGTGCGGTAGCGCAGCATCATGTTGCGCTGCATGTAGGGGCGGCGCAGGTCCAGCACGCGGTTGGTCAGGCGCACGGTCTCGGACAGGTTCTCGTCGTCCAGCTGGAACGGCGGGGTGACCGAGGCGTTGAGCACGTTCAGCTCATGGCACAGCACTTCGATCTGGCCGCTCTTGAGCTTGTCGTTGGTCGTGCCTTCGGGACGTGCGCGCACCAGGCCCTTGACCTGCACGCAGAACTCGTTGCGCAGGCCTTCGGCGGTCTTGAACATCTCGGCGCGATCGGGATCGCAGACCACCTGCACATAGCCTTCGCGGTCGCGCAGGTCGATGAAGATCACACCGCCATGGTCGCGGCGACGGTTCACCCAGCCGCACAGGGTAACGGTTTCGCCCATCAGGGCTTCGGTCACGAGACCGCAGTAGTGGGAGCGCATGGCCATGATGAAAAGCTTCCTGCGCCCGGCAAGGGCGCGACAGTTTGTTATTTGGGTTCCGCGGGCACTGCGAGATCCGGTGGAGTCACCACGCCCATGGAAACAATGTACTTGAGCGCGGCATCCACGCTCATTTCCAGTTCGATGCAATCGCTCTTGCGAACGATGACGAAATAGCCGCCCGTAGGGTTGGGCGTGGTCGGCACGAAGACGCTCAGGTATTCGTCGCGCAGGTAGGCGGCAACCTCCCCGCTGGGCGAGCCGGTGACGAAGGCCACGGTCCAGACGCCTTCACGCGGCCACTGCACCAGCACGGCGGTGCGAAACGCATTGCCGCTGTCCGAGAACACGGTATCGGACACCTGCTTGACGCTGGAATAGATGGAGCGCACCACAGGAATGCGGCTGACCACCGCATCGCCCCAGGACACGAGCTTGCGGCCGATGAAGTTGCTGGCAGCCGCACCGACCACGAGCAGGATCAGCAGCGTCAGCACGACACCGAAGCCGGGGATATGGAAGCCCAGCAACCGATCCGGATGCCAGGCCTCGGGCAGGATGGTCAGCGTCTGGTCGAGCGTGCCGATGATCCAGTTGAGCACGCCCAGCGTGATCACCAGCGGAACGATCACCAGCAGGCCGGCGAACAGCCATTTGCGCAGAGCGGACATGAAATGCAAGCCTTGATCAATAGGCCGTTGCGGGCGCGGAGGCAGATGCAGGGGCCGCAGCGGGCGCGGACGCAGTTGCCGCTGGTGCGGCAGAAGTATCCGAGGCAGGAGCATCGGCTGCGGGAGCCGGTGCGGCGGCGCTCTTGCCACCGCTGTTCTTGAAGTCGGTCGCATACCAGCCCGAGCCCTTGAGCTGGAAGCCGGCAGCTGTCAGCTGCTTGGAGAAGGTCTCGGCCCCGCAGGCCGGACAGGTCGTCAGCGGGGCATCCGAGATTTTCCGCAGCACGTCCTTGGCATGACCGCAGGAGCCACACTTGTATGCATAAATAGGCATGGCGCTAATGCTAATACGAGGGAAGATGCAAAACTTTCGATTATAGGCATCCGTCCGATACTGCGGCTGTCTCAAGCCCAATGGCCCAGGCGGGGCAGGCCACAAGGCGCGCGTACAGGGCCGGCAACTGGTGGCCTCCAATGAGAAATGCCAGTCGCGGAGACTGGCATTCCATCAGGCCCGACCGCCCCCGCTGCCGGGGGCTTGCCGCATCCGTGCTCAGCGCCGTACCCGGCCTCGCTGCGTTCCCAGGCCCGCCAGCATGACGGCCAGGCCCATCAGCACCAGGGCAGGCACCCCGGTGGCGGGGACCGGCTCCGGCGCCAACGCGGCAGCAACCACCAACTCCTGGTCACGCGAATTGTTGGCCGGCTCCGGGTCCGTGGTTCCACTGACTGCCGTCACGGTGGCTGTGAGGCTGCCCTGCGTGGTGGGCGTGAAGCTCACCGTGCAGGCAATGCTTGCACCCGAGGCCAGCGGCGTGCCTGTCGGCACCGCAGGCGTGCATGAGGTGCTGGCATCTGCCGGCAGCCCTGCGATGGAACAATTGGCAAAGGCCGCCGCATTGGGGCCGGCATTCGTGCAGACGAAAGAGCCCTTCACGGGAACACCCACGTTGGCGGTGGCCGGCAGCGTGACGCTGGTGGCCTGCATGTCGGCCCGCTCCACGGGGTTGAAGGGGTGGGCCTTGGTGTTGTTGGCCGGCACCGGATCCACCGTGCTGCTGCTCGCCGTCACCAAGGCCGCGATGGTGCCCGTTGTGGTGGGCGTGAACTGCACCGTGCAGGCAATGCTGCCGCCCGATGCCAATGGCGAGGCCGTGGGAACGCTGGGTGTGCAGGACGTGGTCGCCCCGGCGGGCAGGCCGGAGATCACGCACGAGGCCGCCAAGGCCTCACTGGGGCCGGCATTGGTGCAGCTGAAGCTGCCGGACACCGGCGCGCCCACCGTCATGGTCGCGGGAAGCGTGATGGAGGTGGCCTGCATGTCGGCCCGCTCCCCGACGCTGTAGGAGCGCGAGGTCGTATTGTTGGCAGGCATCGGATCCGGCGTGCCGCTGCCGGCAGTGACCAGGGCCGTGAATATTCCGCCCGCTGTGGGTGTGAAGGCCACCGTGCAGTCAATGACGGAGCCCGAAGCCAGCGGCGATCCTGTAGGAACGCTGGGTGTGCAGGACGTGGTCGCCCCGGCGGGCAGGCCGGAGATCACGCACGAGGCCGCCGTGGCCTCACTGGGGCCGGCATTGGTGCAGCTGAAGCTGCCGGATACTGGTGCGCCCACCGTCATGGTCGTGGGAAGCGTGATGGAGGTGGCCTGCATGTCGGCCGTTGGCTCAACCGCCAGCACAACCAGTGTGGCCGGCTGGTTCAGGCCGATCAGGGAGAGGTTGGAAGGACCGTTGGTGAAGCTGCCTGTCGCGGTCGGACGCACGTCGAGGCTCACCTCGCAAAAGGCGGCGCCCTGGGCCAGGTCTCCGTTGGACACAGTCACGGTACTGCCCCCTGCTGCTGCCTGCACGTTCGTGCCGGGGCAGGTGGTGCTGGCATTGCCCTCGACAACCAGTCCTGCAGGCAGGTTGTCGGTAAACGACCAGCCTTGCTTGCGCAGCAGATCGGTCGTATTGGTGATGGTCATGGTCAACCGGGAGACCTGCCCGAGTTGGATGCTGGCAGGCGAGAAGGCCTTGTCCAGCTGCGGCGTCACGTCGATGATCTGCGCGTTGTCGATCGACGAATCGTTGCCCATGGAGCTGGTCTGTTCATTGCGGAGAACAAACCCGACAGAGTTCCCGCTGAAGAGCAGGGCTCCGGGAGAGGTAACTGTCTGGGCCTTGGCCGTTTGGATGATCCCAATACCGATAGGTATCGTATTGAACGACACACCATCCACGCATGGGTCGACAGCGTTCATGGAGATGGGCAGTTCCGCATTAGCATCATTGACAAGAGAAAAACGCAGCAACGGAGCGACGAATCCTGACGAGCAGAAGTTCGCCACCACATCGGCACGGGCCGTGAGGAACCTGCTGTCGGAACTTTGCGGAATATTGGCCTTGGTGCGAAAGGCAATTGCGCCAGCAGGATAGGTCCCATTCGCTGTAAGCATCGCCATGACGTGATTTTTGACCGCATCCGCCGCACTCTGGCCCTGATAGCGCCCTGCGACCTCCGCCATCTGCTGCAGGCTGTTCCAATTGCCTTGTGAACCGCAGGCCGCACTCATCGTCGCCGAAGTTGGATCCTGGTTGAAGGACGTGACTATGCCATTGCACTGGTTGGCACTCATCTGGTACAGCGAGTCGGCGGTATACATCTGCCCCGCAGGGGCCGCGCCCTGGTAGGCCAGCAGATCCCGCCCCTCCGTGGCGATGGGGGGTGTCTGCGGGTTTTCGAAATCCTCGCTCCAGACGATGACCGGCGCGACCGGGATCCTCGGTGCAGCCATTGCCACCTGGCCGCACAGGGCTGGCACAAGCAAGGCGCCTCCAAGCCCTCCCCATCGCAATCGGACGCCGGCAGCAGTCCGCAGCCTCAGCCGGCAAGTCTTCGCAATCAGTTCCAGTGTTCTCATGACAGTGCTTCCTCCCAAGCGTTTGATTTCGGAGGTCCGCCGTACTGTCAGGATCTGTGCTTCATACCGCACATGTCAGCATCTTGGGACCTCCATGATCCCAAGCGCCAACTTTATAGAAAATAACTATCGATAATTGTGATCAATTGTTTTCCAGGTCACATTCAGGCATGCGTTTACCTTTCGGGCCTGAACTCAAGAATGTCTGCGCTGCGATTGGCCAGCCACTGGGGTGCCAGTGACCCGGCCAACATCCCCGTCACAGCCGCCAGCAGTCCCGCCAATTGCTGCGGAAATGCCTCGTGCAAAGCCGGCGTGGCCATGAAGACCACCCACACGCCAATGCCCAGTGCCACGGCGCAAATGGCGCCCTGCGTGGTGGCGCGCTTCCAGTACAGCCCGAAGACCAGCGGCACGAAGGCACCGACCAGCGGCACCTGGTAGGCGCTGGAGACCAACTCATAGATGGGCGTTCCTTCCATCTTGATCGAGTAGGCCAGCACGCAGATGCTGAAGACGAGCACGCTGATGCGCATGGCCAGCAGCATTTCCCGGTCGCTGGCCTGGGTGCGGAACTGGCGCCAGATGTTCTCGGTGAAAGTCACGCTGGGTGCCAGCAACGTGGCCGAGGCACAGGACTTGATGGCCGACAGCAGCGCGCCAAAGAACAGCACCTGCATGACGAAGGGCATCTTGTCCATGACCAGGGTGGGCAACACCTTCTGCGGGTCCTGCCCGAGCAGTTCCGCCGCCTCCTGCGGCATGATGATCAGCGCGCTGGTCACCAGGAACATGGGCACGAAGGCAAAGAAGATATAGGCCGTGCCGCCGATGACGGTACCGCGCGTGGCGGCCTTTTCGCTGTTGGCCGACATCACGCGCTGGAACACGTCCTGCTGGGGGATGGAGCCCAGCATCATGGTGATGGCTGCGCCAAAGAAGAAGAGGATGTCATGCCAGCTGGGTTCGGGCCAGAACTGGAACAGGTCGCGGCTCACGGCCAAGTCGATGACCTTGTCGGCACCACCGGCCATGTCGCCCGCAAACCAGGCCAGCACCACGAGTCCGACCACGAGGATGATCATCTGCAGGAAATCGGTCACGGCCACCGACCACATGCCGCCGAACAGCGTGTAGGCCAGGATGGACACCACGCCGATGGCCATGCCCACGGGAATGCTGACCGTGCCGCCCGACAGCAGGTTGAAAACCAGGCCCAGCGCCGTGACCTGGGCCGAGACCCAGCCCAGGTAGCTGAGCATGATGATCAGCGAGCAGACGATCTCGATAGAGCGCCCATAGCGGTGGCGGTAGTAGTCGCTGATGGTCAGCAGCGTCATGCGGTACAGCTTGCCCGCGAAGAACAAGCCCACCAGGATCAGGCACATGCCCGCGCCGAACGGGTCCTCGACCACGCCGCGCAGGCCGCCCTCGATGAACTTGGCGGGCACGCCCAGCACGATCTCCGAGCCGAACCACGTGGCAAACGTGGTGGTGATGATCATGTACATGGGCAGATGGCGCCCGGCAATTGCAAAGTCGGCCGTGTTCTTGACCCGTCTGGCCGCCCACAGGCCAATGGCTATGGTCACGAACAGGTAGGCGATCACCATTGAGAGCAGCACGCTGGCACTCCTGATTCAAAGTGGGAAAAGTCAGAGGGCTTGAAACCCGTCGGTGTTCTCAGTACCAGCGCAGGCGCACCACCAGTTGCAGCAGGATCAGCGCGATCACAAAGCCTATGCCCGCGCTGACGATGGCCTGAAGCAGGCGGTTGGTGAGCTTTTGCTGCTGCAGCAGTTCCTTGAGCAGTTCGTCGTGCTCGCCAGAGTTGCGCGTGAGCCGGCGATGGATCAGGCGCGGCAGCTCGGGAATGAGCTTGGCGTAGCGCGGCGCCTCGGCCTGCAGCTCGCGCCACAGCCGCTGCGGGCCCATCTGGTCCAGCATCCATTTTTCGAGGAAGGGCTTGGCGGTGCTCCACAGGTCCAGATTGGGGTCCAGCTGGCGGCCCAGGCCTTCGATGTTGAGCAGCGTCTTTTGCAGCAGCACCAGCTGCGGCTGGATCTCGACATGGAAGCGGCGCGAGGTCTGGAACAGGCGCATCAGCACCATGCCCAGCGAGATCTCTGCCAACGGACGGTCGAAATACGGCTCGCACACCGCGCGGATGGCGGCTTCCAGCTCGTCCACGCGCGTGCTCGGCGGCACCCAGCCGCTTTCGATGTGCAGCTCGGCAACGCGCTTGTAGTCGCGGCGGAAGAACGCCGTGAAGTTCTGCGCCAGGTATTCCTTGTCGTACTCGGTCAGCGTGCCGACGATGCCGAAGTCCAGCGAGATGTAGCGCCCGAAGGTCTCGGGCTCCAGGCTGACCATGATGTTGCCCGGGTGCATGTCGGCGTGAAAGAAACCGTCGCGGAACACCTGGGTGAAGAAGATGGTCACGCCGTCGCGTGCGAGCTTGGGGATGTCGACCCCGGCCTCGCGCAAGCGCTCGACCTGGCTGATGGGCACGCCCTTCATGCGCTGCATGACCATCACGTCGTTGCGGCAGAAATCCCAGTACACCTCGGGGATCAGCACCAGGTCCAGGCCTTCCATGTTGCGGCGCAGCTGCGCGGCGTTGGAGGCTTCGCGGATCAGGTCCAGCTCGTCGTGCAGGTAGTTGTCGAACTCGGCCACGACCTGGCGGGGCTTGAGGCGCTTGCCGTCGGCCGACAGGCGCTCGACCCAGCGCGCCATCATGTGCATGAGCGCCAGGTCCTTGTCGATCACGGCCTTCATGCCCGGGCGCAGCACCTTGACGGCCACATCGCGCTGCACGCCGTTGCGGTCGCTGATCACGGCAAAGTGCACCTGCGCGATGGAGGCACTGGCCACCGGCTCGCGCTCGAAGCTCACGAAGATCTGGTCCAGCTTCTTGCGGAAGGCACGCTCTATGGTGTCCACCGCAATCTGCGAATCGAAGGGCGGCACGCGGTCCTGCAACCGGGCCAGCTCCTCGGCCACGTCGGGCGGCATCAGGTCGCTGCGCGTGGACAGCACCTGACCGAACTTCACGAAGATGGGGCCCAGCTCCTCCAGCGCCTCGCGCAGGCGCTGGCCGCGCGGCTTGTCCAGCCGGCGGCCCAGGGTGAGCACCGCGCGTGCGCGGCGCATCCAGGGATGCTCGAAGCTCGACAGCACCAGCTCGTCGAGTCCGTAGCGGAACACCACCCAGAGGATGGTCAGCCCGCGAAGAAACCGGCTCATGGCTTGTCGTTCTCGAAACCGGGCAGGGACACCACGGGGGAACCAACGGGCGCGCTGGCGGGCGCTGCCGAACGTGCGGCTTCAGGGGCGGGGGCATCGGCATCGGGCTTGCCGGCCATGCGGGTGCCCACGAACTGGCGCAGTGCCTGGGCAGCGCTGCGGGCCACCTTGGCCACGGTGTGCGCGGGCGCATCGCCGATGATGCGGGCGAGGTCTTCCTCCACATCCCATTCGACGTGGTCCACCAGCCAGTTGATGTCGGCGGCCAGTTGCACGTCGCCTTCGATGCGGATGGAGGGCTTGTCGCCGCGCAGGGCCACCTGGGCCAGGGCCAGTGCGGAGGTCTCGGTCACTTCGAGCAGCAGATCGGGCTGCGCGTCTTCAGGCGCCACGTTGAACAGGCCGGCCGGCGTGATCTGCAGGGCCATGGAGTAGCCGCGCCACTGCACGCGCGCCACGCGGCCCTTTTGCCGCACCAGGCGCTCGGTGGCCTCCTTTTCCTGCATCAGCACATGGTTGAGGAACAGCACGATGCGCTGATGCACCTCGCTGACCAGCCATTGCGGCGGTTGCGGGCCGGCCATCACGCGTTCCATGAGGCCGTTCAGGAAAGAAAAAGGGGACTGTGTTGCCATAGTCCCCGATTATTCCCGAAGTGAGAGGAATTACTGCAATGCCTGGACTCCGGCGACCAGCCATCCGCTGCTGCCGCTCTTGGGCTTGGTCATGTTCCAGACTTCGCGGAAGGGCGTGGGACCTGCCGAGGCGTCTTCGCGGATCATGCCCGAGAATTCCACGCTGGCCATATAGTCATTGCCCAGGTCCTCGATGCCCAGCAGTTGGGCGTCGATCATGACCACGTCGGTCTGGTTGGGCTGGCCGGGACGCTGGGCCTCGCGTTCGCTGAGCTGGCCACGGATCTCGGTCAGCATCTCGTCGGTCATCATGGCGCGCAGCGACGCGATGTCGGAGCGGTCCCAGGCCGATTGCAGCGTGACGAAGTTGCGCTTGGCAGCGGTGAGGAAGCCCTCGGTATCGAAGCCTTCAGGCACACCCCAGTTCTGCGAGCCTGCCAGGGCCGAGCCGATCTGCACGCCGGAGCCCGAGCCTGCAGCCAGGGCGGCCGGCTGATGGTTCTGCTCCCAGGGGCGGGCCGATGCGTCGTTGCCGACCTTCTCGGGGTTGTACTGGCGTGCCAGCGGTGCACTGTCCACGTTGCCACCGATATTGCCGGCACCGGCAGGCGCTGCGTTCTGGAAGGCAAAGGGGCTGGACGATGCCTGCTGCGCGCCAGCCGCTGCACGGCGCGAACGCATGACCATGCCCACCACCACCATGATGACCAGGGCCAGCAGGCCGATCAGCAGGAACTGGCCGAAGGCGGCGCCCAGGCCCAGCGAGCTCGCCAGCCAGGCCAGGCCCAGGCCAGCGGCCAGGCCGCCAAGCATGGCGCCCCAGGGCTTCTTGGCGGGAGCGGCTGCCGGTGCAGTGGCCGGCTTGCCTGCAGCGTTCTGTGTGGCGGCGTTCTGCGGCGGCGTGTTCTGTGTCGGCGCGCGCGCGGCTTCACGCTGCGTCACGTTGCTCGACTGCTTGCCCACCGATCCGCCACCGCCCATGCGCTTGGCGTCGGCCGTGCCGTGGACCACCACCAGCATCGCGACCAAGACCATAGACCATAGCTTTTTCATGTCATCTCCTCGAATAATCGTGTTGCCGTCACCTCACCGAGCACCTCACGCGCTCAGCACTTGATTCCCACATGCAGCGCGGCAATGCCGCCCGTCATGTTGTGATAGTCCACATGGCCGAAGCCGCATTCCTGCATCAGGCGCTTGAGATCTTCCTGGCCGGGGTGCATGCGGATGGACTCGGCCAGATAGCGGTAGCTGGCGTCATCGCCCGCCACGAGCTTGCCCATGGCCGGAAGAATCTTGAAGGAGTACCAGTCGTAGGCTTTCTCCAGGGGCTTGGCCACCTTGGAGAATTCCAGCACCAGCAGCTTGCCGCCGGGGCGCAGGACGCGGTTCATTTCCTTGAGCGCCGCATCCTTGTGCGTCATGTTGCGCAGGCCGAAGGCCACGCTGACCAGATCGAAATGGTTGTCCGGAAACGGCAGGGCCTCGGCATCGCAGACCATGGTGGGCAGGATCACGCCCTTGTTGATCAGCCGGTCCCGGCCCACGCGCAGCATGGCTTCGTTGATGTCGGTGTGCACCACCTGGCCGGTGGAGCCGACCTTCTTGGCGAAGGCCAGGGCCAGGTCGCCCGTGCCGCCCGCGATGTCCAGCGCCTTGTCGCCTTCCTTGAGGTTGGCCACCATCACCGTATAGGCCTTCCAGGCACGGTGCAGACCACCCGACATCAGGTCGTTCATGACGTCGTAGCGCGAAGCGACCGAGTCGAACACGCCGCGCACGCGGCTGGCCTTCTCGCGCTCGTCCACCGACTGGAATCCGAAATGTGTGGTGCTCATAACAACGATGCTAAGCAAGCAGTAGTAATGCGTACAGCGACAACCCCGTGTGGCCACGGGCTTTGCCGGGCAAGGGTTATCAAGAACAAACAGCTTGAAACGCCTTCAAACAAAGACTTTCAAGCTATTTTTAATATAGCACCACCCCCAATAACCCTGTGCTGTGCAAAGGTCCTGAATGTGGCGCTGTGGGAACGGCGCGGCAGACGCCGCGCCCCGGCCCCTGCATGCGTACTGCGTCAGTGGCTGCCGCAGCCGTGCCCGCCGCCGCCGGCCTTGCCGGGCATGGGCGTGTCGCGGTCCATGCCGGACTCCTGTAGCCGGTCCAGGTACTGCGCCCAGAACTCGTCCTGGCGGCGGCCCAGTTCGTAGAGGTATTCCCAGGTGTACAGGCCGCTTTCATGCCCGTCGCTGAAGAAGGGCTTGATGGCGTAGTTGCCCACGGGCTCGATGGCCGTGATGGCCACGTCGCGCTTGCCGGTCTGCAGCACTTCCTGGCCCGGGCCATGGCCTTGCACCTCGGCCGAGGGGGAGTACACGCGCAGCAGCTCGAAGGGAATGCGAAAGCTTGCGCCATCGGAATAGGCCACTTCCAGCACGCGCGATGCGCCGTGCACGGTCAGGGCTTCGGGAGTTGGGGTGTCAGGGGTCAGGCCGGCCATGCGGTGCTCCTCATTCAGTGGCGGGGTGCTGCTGCCAGGCATCCAATGCCTGCGACAGCGCCGTTTCTATGGCTGGCAAGCGCGCTGCCACCTCGGCCTCGCGCTCGCCATTGCGCGGGCGCTGGGCAGCAGCCCAGACCGAGCCCGGGAAATGGCTGTCCCATTCGAAGCGCGCAACCACATGCCAGTGCAGGTGCGGCACCATGTTGCCCAGCGCCGCCAGGTTGATCTTGGCCGGCGCAAGGCGCTCACGCAAGACGCGCTCGACCACGACCACGGCATCCATGCAGTGCTGGCGGTCGGCGGCATCCAGGTCGGAGAACTCGGCCACATGCGCATTCCAGACCACGCGGTAGAAGGCCGGGAAGCCCTCTTCCTGGGCGCGGATCACTCGCAGGCGCCGGCCGCGCCAGACGGGCAGGCCGCCTTCTGTGGCGCACAGGGGGCAGGAAGCGGAAGCAGCCATCAGACCAGAACCCGTTCGATGCCGCCGGCGTTGGCGCGCTGAACATATTCGGCCATCCAGTTCTCGCCCAGGATCTGGCGCGCCATCTCGACCACGATGTAGTCGGCCTCCAGCAGGCCGTTGTTCATGTCGCCGCCGTAGCGCGACAGGCCCTGCAGGCAGCTGGGGCAGCTGGTGAGGATCTTCACGTTGTCCTTCTCGGCCAGGGCGCCGCTGGCGCGCAGCGCGGCCTCGCCCTTCTTGAGTTCCTCTTCCTTGCGGAAGCGGATCTGCGTGGAGATGTCGGGGCGCGTGACGCCCAGCGTGCCCGATTCGCCGCAGCAGCGCTCGCTCTTGATCACGCCGTCGCCGACCAGGGCCTTGACGGTCTTCATGGGGTCCTGCAGCTTCATGGGCGAGTGGCAGGGGTCGTGGTAGAGGTAGCCCTCCTTGCCCTGCAGCGTCACGCCCTTTTCCAGCAGGTACTCGTGGATGTCGATGATGCGGCTGCCCGGGAAAATCTTGCCGAACTCGTAGCCCTGCAATTGGTCGTAGCAGGTGCCGCAGCTGACCACCACGGTCTTGATGTCCAGGTAGTTGAGCGTGGTGGCGACGCGGTGGAAGAGCACGCGGTTGTCCGTGATCATCTTCTCGGCCTTGTCGAACTGGCCGCTGCCGCGCTGGGGATAGCCGCAGCACAGGTAGCCCGGTGGCAGCACGGTCTGCACGCCGGCATGCCAGAGCATGGCCTGCGTGGCCAGGCCCACCTGGCTGAACAGGCGCTCGGAGCCGCAGCCGGGGAAGTAGAACACCGCCTCTGTGTCCGCGTTCGTGGTCTGCGGGCTGCGGATGATGGGCACGTAGTCCTTGTCCTCGATGTCCAGCAGGGCACGCGCCGTCTTGTTGGGCAGGCCGCCCGGCAGCTTCTTGTTGACGAAGTGGATCACCTGCTCCTTGAGCGGCGCGCGCCCCACCGAGGCCGGCGGATGCTGGGTCTGCTTCCTGGCCAGGCTGTGGAGCACGTCGGAGGCCAGGCGCTGGGCCTTGAAGCCCACGCCGACCATGGCCGAGCGCATGAACTTGATGGTGTCCGGATTGGTGGCGTTGAGCATGGCCATGGCCAGCTTGTTGCCGGGCCGGAAGCTCTTCTTGTCCATCTTGCGCAGCAGATTGCGCATGTTCATGGTCACGTCGCCGAAGTCGATCTTCACCGGGCAGGGGTTGAAGCACTTGTGGCAGACCGTGCAGTGGTCCGACACGTCCTCGAACTCCTGCCAGTGGCGCAGCGACACGCCGCGGCGCGTCTGCTCCTCGTACAGAAAGGCTTCGACCAGCAGCGAGGTCGCCAGGATCTTGTTGCGCGGGCTGTACAGCAGGTTGGCGCGCGGCACATGGGTGGCGCACACGGGCTTGCACTTGCCGCAGCGCAGGCAGTCCTTGACCGAGTCGGCAATGGCGCCGATGTCGCTTTGCTGCATGATCAGCGACTCGTGCCCCATCAGGCCGAAGCTGGGCGTGTAGGCGTTGGTCAGGTCGGCGAACATCAGCGATTCGCGCGGCGAGCGGCCGTCATGGCTCTGGCCCACCACGGCCTGCAGCTTCTCGTTGCGGATCAGCTTGCCCTTGTTGAAGCGGCCTTCGGGGTCCACGCGCTGCTTGTAGGCGGCAAAGGGCGCCAGTTCGTCGTCGCTGAGGAATTCCAGCTTGGTGATGCCGATTCCGTGCTCGCCCGAGATCACCCCGTCCAGATGGCGGGCCAGCACCATGATGCGCGCCACGGCCTCATGGGCGGTCTGCAGCATCTCGTAGTCGTCGCTGTTGACCGGAATGTTGGTGTGCACGTTGCCGTCGCCGGCGTGCATGTGCAGCGCCACCCAGACACGGCCCTTGAGCACGCGCTGGTGAATGGCGTTGACTTCGGCCAGCAGCGGCTGGAAGGCCGCGCCCGCGAAGATCTGGGCCATGGGCGCCTTCAGCTGGGTCTTCCAGCTCGCGCGCAGCGTGTGATCCTGCAGTTGCTGGAAGAGGTTTTCCACGTTGTCCAGCCAGCCCTGCCACAGCGTGCGCACGTCGGCCACCAGGGCCAGGGCCTGCTGCACGCGGTCCTCCAGCAGTTCGGCCGAAGGGATGTCGCCCGCATCGTCCTGCTTGCCCAGGGGCAGGTCGCCGTGCTGGAAGAAGTCCGTCAACGCGTCGCACAGCTTGAGCTTGTTGCGCAGCGACAGCTCGATGTTGATGCGCTCGATGCCGTCCGTGTACTCCCACATGCGGGGCAGCGGGATCACCACGTCTTCGTTGATCTTGAAGGCGTTGGTGTGGCGCGAGATGGCGGCCGTGCGCTTGCGGTCCAGCCAGAATTTCTTGCGCGCCTCGGCGCTGACGGCGGTGAAGCCCTCACCGTTGCGCGAGTTGGCGATGCGCACCACCTCGGCGGCCACGCGGGCCACATCGTCGGCGTTGTCGCCGGCAATGTCGCCCAGCAGCACCATCTTGGGCAGATGGCCGTTGCCCTTCTTGCTCTTGGTGGCGTAGCCCACGGCCTTCAGGTAGCGGTCGTCCAGGTGCTCCAGGCCGGCCAGCAGCACGCCCGAGCGCTTTTGCTCGGCGAACATGAAGTCCTTGATCTCGACGATGCTGGGCACGGCGTCCTTGGCGTTGCCGAAGAACTCCATGCAGACCGTGCGCGTGTGCTCGGGCATGCGGTGCACCACCCAGCGCGCGCTGGTGATCAGGCCGTCGCAGCCTTCCTTCTGGATGCCGGGCAGGCCCGACAGGAACTTGTCGGTCACGTCCTTGCCCAGGCCTTCCTTGCGGAATTTCTGGCCGGGAATGTCCAGCCGCTCGCTGCGGATGGGGGTCTTGCCGTCGGCCTCGAAGTACTGCAGCTCGAAGCTGGCCATCTCGGCGTCATGGATCTTGCCGAGGTTGTGGCCCACGCGCGTGACTTCCAGCCACTGCGCATCGGGCGTGACCATGCGCCAGGACACCAGGTTGTCCAGCGCCGTGCCCCAGAGCACGGCCTTCTTGCCGCCCGCATTCATGGCGACGTTGCCGCCGATGCACGAGGCCTCGGCCGATGTGGGGTCCACGGCGAAGACGAAGCCCGCGCGCTCGGCCGCATCGGCCACGCGCTGCGTGACCACTCCGGCCTCGGTGAAGATGGTGGGCACCTCGTGGTCCACGCCGGGGATGCGGCGCATCTCCACCTCCGTCATGGCCTCGAGCTTTTCGGTGTTGATCACCACGCTGCGCCAGGTCAGCGGGATCGCGCCGCCCGTGTAGCCCGTGCCGCCGCCGCGCGGAATGATGGTCAGGCGCAGCTCGATGCAGGCACGCACCAGGGCGGCCATCTCGGCTTCGGTATCGGGGGTGAGCACGACGAAGGGGTACTCGACGCGCCAGTCGGTGGCGTCCGTCACATGGGCCACGCGCGACAGGCCGTCGAACTTGATGTTGTCCTTGGCCGTGTGGCGGCCCAGGCTCTTTTGCACCCGGCGGCGCAGTTGCTCGGCCTCGACGAAGGTGGCGTTGAACTCATGCACGGCGCGGCGCGCCGCATCCACCAGCTGGCCCACCAGCGCATCGCGCACGGGGTCCTGCTGCGGAGCACGGCGCTTGTCGATCTCGCCCAGGCGGTGCTCCAGTGCTTCCACCAGCGCCTTGCGGCGATCGGGGCTGTGCAGCAGGTCGTCCTGCAGGTAGGGATTGCGCTGGACGACCCAGATGTCCCCCAGCACCTCGTAGAGCATGCGGGCGGAGCGGCCCGTGCGCCGCTCCTGGCGCAGCTGGTTGAGCACATCCCACATGGAAGTACCCAGCAGGCGGATCACGATCTCGCGATCGGAAAACGAGGTGTAGTTGTAGGGAATCTCTCGCAGACGTGCAGGTTCGGCTGCCTGTGCCTGCAGGGCCGCCAACGCAATCGGTACATTCATGGGGGTAGACCGTGTCTGGCGCTCTAGGGGCGCCGCTAAGCCAAGTGGGAGCGCAATTTTAAGCGAGCCCCTCGAAGGCCCGCTTCCTACGGGGCTCTGGGCGGCTCGCCGTCTTGCCCTGAGACGCCAGCCCTCGCCAACACCACGGGGCAGACACGCCCCGGCGAACCGGCCTTATACAGAAAGAGCACAAACGAGCCAATACGAACAACCCGTGCTTTTGAAACGAAATGGTATTGACCTAAAATAGCGCCGCTTCGCGTGTCATTTTTTGTCACACGACTGACATACGGGACCAGCGGCTCACCGGGTTTGGCCTGTAGTGCGGTAAGAAGCATCCGAAAACAATGACACAGACATGTCATGCCCCTGCCTTACCGTGGCAGCGGTCTGAAACCGTCACCGAACTAGAGGAGTCCTCATGCAACTGAAGCAACTGGCCATGGCGGCCGCGATCGCGGCCACCACCATCTCGGCACAAGCCCAAACCGAAATCCAGTGGTGGCACTCGATGAGCGCGGCCCTGGGCGACTGGGTGAACGACCTGGCCAAGGAGTACAACGCCAGCCAGACCCAGTACAAGATCGTGCCGACCTACAAGGGCCAGTATGACGAGTCCATGACAGCTGCCATCGCCGCGTTCCGCGCCGGCAATGCACCTGACATCCTGCAGGTCTTCGAAGTGGGCACGGCCACCATGATGGCCTCCAAGGGTGCCGTGGTTCCGGTCACCAAGGTCATGAACGACGGCGGCTTCAAGTTCGACCAGGGCGAGTACATCTCCGCTGTGGCCGGCTACTACACCGCCCCCAACGGCCAGATGATGAGCTACCCGCTCAACAGCTCGACCACCATCTTCTACTACAACAAGGACGCCTTCAAGAAGGCTGGCCTGGACGAGAACAAGCCGCCCAAGACCTGGCCCGAAGTGTTCGCCGCCGCTGAAAAGCTCAAGGCCTCGGGCCACCGCTGCGCACTGACCACGAGCTGGATGAGCTGGACCCAGCTGGAGAGCTTCTCGCTGTGGCACAACACCCTGTACGCAACCAAGAACAACGGCTTTGACGGCACCGATGCCAAGCTGGTGTTCAACTCGCCGCTGCACGTCAAGCACTTCGAGAACCTGGCCAAGGCCGCCAAGGACGGCAGCTTCGTCTACAAGGGCCGCGGCAACGTGCCCGACGCCGCCTTCGCTTCCGGCGAGTGCGCGATGATCACGGGCTCCTCCGGCCTGTACGCCCGCGTGGTCAAGGAAGGCAAGTTCGCCTTCGGCCAGTCGCAGTTGCCCTACTACGCCGATGTGAAGGGCGCCCCCCAGAACACGGCCATCGGCGGTGCTTCCCTGTGGGTGATGGCTGGCAAGAGCGCCGAACGCTACAAGGGCGTGGCTGACTTCTTCAACTTCCTGAACAACACCAAGATCCAGGCCGCCAGCCACCAGCGCACCGGCTACCTGCCCGTGACCACCGCTGCGTACAAGCTGACCGAGGCTTCGGGCTTCTACGAAAAGCATCCCGGCACCGACACCGCCGTGACGCAGATGATTCGCAAGACCACCGACAAGTCGCGCGGCATCCGCCTGGGCAACTTCGTTCAGATCCGCACCATCATCGATGAGGAAACCGAACAGATCTGGACCGGCAAGAAGACTCCCCAGCAGGCACTGGACACCGCTGTCACCCGTGGCAACGAGCAACTGGGCCGCTTCGCCCGGGCCAACAAGTAATCCTCCCATGTGATCTGCGGCGTGGCCGCTGCGCAGGCAGCCCGCACCGTGCATCACAGGCCCGCAACCGGCGGCCCCACGGCCATCCGGTTTGCGGGCTGTTTTGTTCTACCGAGTTCCGTCATGGAAAAACGCGTTCTTTTTCGATCCGCCTGGCTGCCGTGGCTGCTGATAGCACCACAGATGGTCATCGTGCTGGTCTTCTTTTTCTGGCCCGCAGGCCAGGCCATCGTGCAGTCTTTCCAGGCGCAGGATACGTTTGGCTTTTCCACCGAATGGGTGGGCTTCGCCAACTTCCAGCATCTGCTGGATGACCCTGCCTACCTGGCCTCGTTCAAGACCACGGCCATCTTTTCCCTGCTGGTGGCGGTGTTCGGCATCGCGCTGTCGCTGATGCTGGCCATTTTTGCGGACCGCGTGATCAAGGGTGCGCTCGCCTACAAGACCGCCTTGCTGCTGCCCTATGCGGTGGCGCCCGCCGTGGCAGGCGTGCTGTGGGTGTTCATGTTCTCGCCGTCCATCGGCGTCGTGGCCTATGCGCTGCGCATGATCGGCTATGACTGGAACCACCTGCTGAACTCCGGCAACGCCATGACGCTCATCGTCATCGCCGCGATCTGGAAGCAGATCTCCTACAACTTCCTGTTCTTCCTTGCGGGCCTGCAGTCCATCCCCAAGTCGCTGATCGAGGCCGCCGCCATCGACGGCGCGGGCCCCATGCGCCGCTTCTGGGACATCCAGTTCCCGCTGCTGTCGCCCACCACGTTCTTCCTGCTGGTGATGAACGTGGTCTATGCCTTCTTCGACACCTTCGGCATCGTGGACGCCACGACCCAGGGCGGTCCGGGCCAGGACACCTCCATCCTGGTCTACAAGGTCTATCACGATGGCTTCAAGGCCATGGACATGAGCGGCTCGGCCGCCCAATCCGTCGTGCTGATGGTGATCGTGGTTGCACTCACCGTGATCCAGTTCCGCTATGTTGAGAAGAAAGTGCAGTACTGATCATGGTTGAACGCAGTCCTCTTCTGACCTTTTTCTCGCACCTGATCATGGTGCTGGGCGTGTTGATTGTCGGCTTTCCGCTGTACCTGGCCTTCGTGGCCTCCACGCACACGCCGCAGGACATCATCCAGGTGCCCATGCCCCTGGTGCCCGGCAGCAACTTCTGGGAAACCTACAAGGCCGCGCTGTTCGGCGGCTCGGGCCCTGGCTCCAGCGCGCCCGTGGCACGCATGATGTGGATAAGCTTCGTCTCGGCCATGGTGATCACCGTGGGCAAGATCGCGATCTCGCTGCTGTCGGCCTTCGCACTGGTGTACTTCCGCTTCCCGTTCAAGAAGATCTGCTTCTGGCTGATCTTCGTGACCCTGATGCTGCCCGTGGAAGTGCGCATCGGCCCCACCTACGAAGTCGTCTCCACGCTGGGCATGCTCAACAGCTACGCCGGCCTGACGATTCCGCTGATCGCCTCGGCCACGGCCACCTTCCTGTTCCGCCAGTTCTTCCTGACGGTGCCGGACGAGCTGGTGGAGGCCGCCCGCATCGATGGCGCCGGCCCCATGCGCTTCTTCAAGGATGTGCTGGTGCCGCTGTCCAAGACCTCGATCGCGGCGCTGTTCGTGATCCAGTTCATCTACGGCTGGAACCAGTACCTGTGGCCGCTGCTCGTGACCACCTCGGAAGACATGTACCCCGTGGTCATCGGCATCAAGCGCATGGTGGCCAGCGGCGATACCGGCAACGACTGGAACGTGGTGATGGCGACGGCCCTGCTGGCCATGCTGCCGCCCGCTGCCGTGGTGATCCTGATGCAGCGCTGGTTCGTCAAGGGCCTGGTGGACACCGAAAAGTAAGCCGTCCACCGCCCCCACCCACCGTATAGAACCCCGCAGAGCAAGCGCCAGCGCCCTTCGCTCTGCGACTCAACCAGAATCTTCGTATGGCATCCATTTCCTTTCGCAACCTGATCAAGCGCTACGGCCACGGCCCGTCGGCCAACCAGGTACTGCACGGCGTCAACGCCGAAATCCAGGACGGCGAGTTCGTCGTCATCGTCGGCCCTTCGGGCTGCGGCAAGTCCACCCTGCTGCGCATGGTGGCGGGCCTGGAAGAGATCTCCGACGGCCAACTGCTGATCGGCGACAAGGTCGTCAACGACGTGGAACCGGCCAAGCGCGACATCGCCATGGTGTTCCAGAACTATGCGCTGTACCCGCATATGTCGAACTACGAGAACATGGCCTACGGCCTGAAGATCGCCAAGGTGCCGCCCGAGGAGATCAAGCGCCGCGTGGACAAGGCCGCCAAGATCCTGGAGCTGTCGCACCTGCTGGACCGCAAGCCGCGCCAGCTGTCGGGTGGCCAGCGCCAGCGCGTGGCCATGGGCCGCGCCATCGTGCGCCAGCCCAAGGTCTTCCTGTTCGACGAACCGCTGTCCAACCTGGACGCCAAGCTGCGCGGCCAGACCCGCATCGAGATCCAGAAGCTGCACGCCGAGCTGGGCATCACCAGCCTGTTCGTGACCCACGACCAGGTCGAGGCCATGACCCTGGCCCAGCGCATGATCGTCATGAACGGCGGCGTGATGGAGCAGTTCGGCACGCCCGAAGAGGTCTACCACACGCCCGCCTCCACCTTCGTGGCCAGCTTCATCGGCTCGCCCCCGATGAACCTGCTCAAGAACGCGCCCGGCGGCACGACCGGCCGCATCCTGGGCATCCGCCCCGAGCACCTGGTCGTCGTCAACGAAGGCGGCTGGGAAATCAAGGTGGACACCGTGGAAATGCTGGGCGCCGAGCGCCTGGTCTATGGTTCGCTCAATGGCGAGACGATGACGGTACGCATCGACGAAGGCGCGCCCTTCCCCAAGTCCGGCGAGACCATGCGCGTGCGTCCTTCCGAAGAGCGTCGCCTGCACTGGTTCGACGCAGAAAGCGGCAAGCGGATCTGATCCCCTGAAGGCCGGCTCTCCGACCTTTTCCAAGAGAGCCCCAGAGGCTCTCTTTTTCCATCCAAGCTCCCTTCTTTTGACGGACTCGCCATGACCGAGAACCTGAAATCCTGGCCCTACCCCCTGTGGGTGGCCCACCGTGGCGCCGGCAAGCTGGCGCCCGAAAACACCATGGCCGCTTTCCGCCTGGGCGCCGCGCACGGCTATCGCATGTTCGAGTGCGATGCCAAGCTGTCTGCCGACGGCGTGCTGTTCCTGATGCACGACGCCACGCTGGAGCGCACCACCAACGGCCACGGCACGGGTGGCGACCTGTCCATGGGCGAGATCGCCCAGCTCGACGCCGGCAGCTGGCACTCGCGCGCCTACGCGGGCGAGGCCCTGCCCACGCTGGAAGCCCTGGCGCGCTGGTGCCTGGCCAACCACTTTTTCCTGAACGTGGAGATCAAGCCCACGCCGGGCCAGGAAGAGGCCACGGGCCGCGCCACGGGCGAGCTGATGAACCGCATCTGGTCCCAGGACCGGGTCCCGCCGCTGTTCACCTCGTTCAAGACCGATGCCCTCAAGGGCGCACGCGACACGGCGCCCCACATTCCGCGCGGCCTGCTGGTGGACAGGCTGGCAGACGCCACGGGCGACGCCGACCTGCGCACCGCGCTGGAATTGGGCTGCGCAGCCATGGTGCTCAACCACGCGCTGTGGGATGCAGCCCTGGTCGCCAAGGTGCATGGCGCGGGCCTGCGCTGCAGCAGCTACACGGTCAACGACGAATGGGCCGCACAGCGCCTGATCGACCTGGGCACGGACGGCGTCATCACCGACCGTGTCGATATGTTCAGTCCCGCATCGCGCTGAGACGGCTGCCGGCTGGCGGGGCCGGACCTTTGGAAACAACCGCTGCAGCGGCCCGCCGCACAATGTGCGTCCATGACACCGCCCTGCAGCCCTCTTCCGCAGCGCCCCACGTGGGCACAGGCCCTTCGCCCATGCCTGGCCATCTGGCTGATGGCTCTGGCGATGCTGCTCCTGT
Source organism: Delftia sp. CH05 (assembly GCF_009827015.1). Taxonomy (NCBI): domain Bacteria; kingdom Pseudomonadati; phylum Pseudomonadota; class Betaproteobacteria; order Burkholderiales; family Comamonadaceae; genus Delftia; species Delftia sp. CH05. The sequence goes on from NZ_WUMG01000002.1 coordinate 176,178, forward strand.
CTGCACCCGGCCCGGCCCAGGCCCAGGACGGCGCCACAGCCGCGGGCGCGACCGCAGAAGACGGCCGGCCCGCCCTTCCCAGCGTAGACGATCTGCGCAAGCAGCTGGACGCCATTCCCCGCAAGCTGGCCGAGGACGATGACGGCCGCAAGCTGCTGGACGAGGCTGCAGCCATTGGCACGGCAGCCGACCAGGTGGCGGCCCGCCGCACCGAGGAACTGGCCGATATCGATTCGCGCCTGGCCGGCCTGGGACCGGCACCCGAAAAAGGCGCCCCCGCCGATGCGCCCGATGTGGCCGAGCAGCGCGCCAGCCTGGCCAAGCAACGCAGTGCCGTGGATTCCGAACTCAAACTCGCGCGGCTGGTGTCGGTCGATGCCGACCAGCGCGGCAACGAGCTGATACGCCAGCGCCGCGAGCAATTCCAGGCCGCGCTGACGGCCCGCACCGATTCACCGCTGGGCCGCCCCTTCTGGCGCAATCTGAGCACCGCCGCGCCCCTGGACGCGGCGCGCCTGCAGGGGCTGGGGCGCGAGCTGCGCCAATCGGTGAGCTCTACCTTGGCCTCCGATCGCCGGGGCGGCTTTATCGCCAGCCTGGCCGCTGCCTTGCTGATCGCCCTGCTCGGCCCCTGGCTGGCCGAGCGCCTGCTGGTGCGCGCCGCGCCCGCACGCCTGCCCAGCGGCCGCCTGCGCCGCTCGCTGCGCGCGGCAGCCACGGTGGTGATCAACACGCTGCTGATCGGCCTGGCGGCGCAGCTGGCCTGGAGCGTGCTCAAGGCCGGCGATGGCTTCAGCGAATCGCTGGACGCGCTGGCCAAGGCCAGCGTGCAGGTCACGCTGTTCGGCGCCTTCGTGGTGTCGCTGGGCCAGACCCTGCTGTCGCGCAAGCGCAGCTCATGGCGCCTGCCCGGCGTGTCGGACGAGCTGGCCGAGCGGCTCAGCCCCTACCCCTGGTGGATTGCGGCAGGTGCCGCGATCAACGGCCTGGTGACCGAGGTCAACGCCATCATCGGCGCCAGCCTGGCCGCCGAGGTCACGGTGCACGCCCTGTCGGCCCTGCTGATTTCGGCCGTGGTCATGCTGGCCCTGCGGCATCTGCGCGCGCCGGCGCCAGTGGCGCAGGAAGACGGCGCCCAGGCGGAGCCCGCGCCGCCCCGGCCCTTGTGGGTGGGACTGCTCGTGGCCTGCGCGGCGATGGCCAGCATTGCCACCATTGCACTGGCCGTGACCGGCTATGTGGCGCTGGCCGGCACGCTGGCACGCCAGATGGTGTGGACCGGCGTGGTCTTTGCCACCACCTACCTGCTGTTCCAGCTCGGCGACGATCTGTGCGAGGCCCTTCTGTCGTCCAAGGGCAGCTTCGGCACCCGGCTGAACCAGGGCCTGGGCATCGAGGGGCGGCTGCTGGACCAGGCCTCGGTCCTGGTCTCGGGACTGTTGCGCGTGGCCCTGCTGTTCTACATGGTGATCGCCCTGCTGGCCCCGCTGGGCACGGGGCCGGACGAGGTGTTTCGCCGCGGCAGCACGGTGAACCACAGTCTCAAGGTGGGCGACTTCACCATGGCGCCGCAGGCCCTGTTCACCGCGTTTGCGGTGATCGTCACCGGCCTGATCGTGATCCGCGTGATCAAGCGCTGGCTGACGGACCGCTACTTCCCCAACACCTCGCTGGAGCCTGGCATGCGCAGCTCCATCACCACGCTGCTGGGCTATGTGGGCGGCATCTTCGTGGTGGCCGTGGCGCTGGCGGGGCTGGGCATCAGCGTGGAGCGCATCGCCTGGGTGGCCAGCGCGCTGTCGGTGGGCATTGGTTTCGGCCTGCAGGCCATCGTGCAGAACTTCATCTCTGGCCTGATCCTGCTGGCCGAGCGGCCCGTCAAGGTGGGCGACTGGGTGGTGCTGGGCGATACCGAGGGCGACGTGCGCCGCGTCAACGTGCGCGCGACCGAGATCCAGCTGGGCGACCGCTCCACCGTCATCGTGCCCAACTCGGAATTCATCACCAAGACCGTGCGCAACATGACGCTGGCCGGCGCGCCCGGGCGGGTGCTGCTGCGCCTTCCCGCACCGCTGGACACCGATGCCGAGCGCATGCGCACCCTGATCCTGGAAGCCTTTCGCGCGCATGAAGGCATCCTGGACACGCCCGAGCCTTTGGTGCAGCTCGAAGGCATCGCCAACGGCACGCTGACCTTCCTGGCCATCGGCTACGTCGGCAATCCGCGCAATGCGGGTGGCGTGCGCAGCGATGTGCTGTTCAGCATCCTGGCCTCGCTCAAGGGCGCAGGCCTGTACCTGTCGCCACCGGCCACCACCTCGGTGGCGGCACCCGTGGTGACAGGTACGCCGGGCACGCCGGGCACGCCGACCGTGCCCGGTGATCCGGCCAGCCCGGGCTAGCCGCGCCTTGCCATTTCCGATCGCACATGCGCCGCGACCACGGCCATCAGTTCACGCAGATGGCCGCGCAGCGGCTCGAATCCCGCATTGGGCTCGCGCGTGTCCTCGTCCATGTAGACCGGGCGGCGGATCTCGATCTGCAGGCTGTGCCGGCCCAGGTGCGGCTGGCCTATGCGCCCGATCAGCTCCACGCCCTTGTAGGGCTCGTTGTAGGCCACGCTGTAGCCAAAGCCCGCCAGCGTCTCGCCCACCAGCTGGATGAACTCGGGCGCGCAGGTCGTGCCGTCGCGGTCGCCCAGCACGAAGTCGGCCAGCGGCGGCGCGTCGGTACGGCCCAGGCGCTTGTAGACATCGTTGGGCATGGAGTGCAGGTTCAGGTGCCAGACGCCGCCAAAGCGCTGCACGCTGCCATCGATGGCCTGCGCCAGCGCCGCATGGTAGGGGCGCCAGTAGCGCGCGATGCGGTGCTCCACCTCGGCCACCGTGCGCGGACGGCCATACAGCGGCGTTGCCACGCCGTCGCGGCTGATGCGCTGCCATATCAGGCCCAGGCCCTGGCGCGTCTTGACGCTGGGCGCCAGGGGCACGGGCCACTGGCCGTCGATCTGGGCCGGGTCCAGGTCGGCCTCGCTGCGGTTGGGGTCGATGTAGGTGCGCGGAAAGGTGGCCTCGATCAGCGTCGCGCCATGCGCGGGCCACTGGTCCCAGAGCGCGGCCACATGCGTGTCCTCGCCACGGCGCAGCAGGGACATGGGCACGGCATGGCCGAAATCCTCGGGATAGGAGGTGCCGCTGTGCGGCGAGTCGCAGACGATGGGCAGCACCTCGCCGGTGGCGGGATGCACCACGACCGGGGTGTCCGGCCGGGGGCGCAGAAAATCCGACTGAGCCATGCGGTCCATCAGTCGAGCTTGATGTTGGCGCGCTTGGCCACGGCCGTGTAGCGCTCGATGGCGGCCTTGATCTGCTTGGCGAATTCCTCGGGCGTGTTGCCCATGGATTCGCCCGAGATGGATTTTTGCTTTTCCAGGTAGTCAGGCATGGCCATGGCCTTGTGCGCGGCGGCATTGAGCTTGTCGATGATGGGGCGCGGCGTGCCGGCCGGCGCAACCAGGCCGAACCAGCCGCCATCGCCCATCTGCGCAAAGCCCAGCTCGGTGTACGTGGGCACGTCGGGCAGCACGTCGGCGCGCTTGAAGGCCAGCACGGCCAGCGGGCGCAGCTTGCCGTCCTTGATGTGGGGCAGCGTGGAGGGCAGGTTGTCCGTCATGGCGTTGACCTGGCCGCCCAGCGCATCGGTGATGGCCTGGCCCGCGCCCTTGTAGGGGATGTGCAGCAGGTCGATGCCCGCCAGGTTCATGAAGTTCTCGATATTGGCGTGGCCAAGCGAACCCGTGCCCGGCGAGGCAAAGCTGTACTTGCCCGGGTTGGCCTTGGCCAGGGCGATGAACTCCTTCATGGTCTTGGCGGGCACGCTGGCGTTGACCACGAATACGCTGGGCACCGACATCACATTGGTGATGGGCGCGAAGTCCTTGATCGGGTCATAGGGCAGCTTGCGGAAGATCGCCGGGTTGGAGCCGTGCGTGCTCACCGTGGCCATGCCGATGGTGTAGCCGTCCGGCGCGGCACGCGCGATTTCGGAAGCGCCGATGGAGCCGCCGGCCCCGCCGCGGTTGTCCACCACCACCGACTTGCCGAGGATCACGCTCATCTTCTCGGCCAGCAGGCGCGCCACCATGTCGGTGGAGCCACCGGCTCCGAACGGCACGACCAGGCGGATCGGACGGCTGGGATAGTCGGCCGCCGGGCCCTGGGCCCAAGCGGCGGGAGCCAGAAGAGCGGTGGCGGCGCAGGCGGCCAGGCTGGACAACAGGGTGCGGCGCATTGCCATGGGATGTTTCCTATCTTGGTTGGGGGTGGCGGCAAAGCACGGGCTCTGCGGGACAGGCGCTGATTCTGGACAGCCGCCGCATCCGCGAAAAGAGACAAGACGGCAAGCAACCATGACCAACCGTCATAATTGCGCCCGTCATGCGCATGCACTCCCCCTCGCTTTCCGAGCTGCACGCCTTCGCGGCGGCCGCGCGCCTGGGCAGCTATTCGCTGGCGGCCCGGGAGCTGTATGTCACCCAGGGCGGCATCAGCCGCGCCATCGCCCGGCTGGAAGAGCACCTGGGCTTTGCGCTGTTCGAGCGCCAGGGCCGGCGCAGCGTGCTGACCGAAGCCGGCCGCGAATACCTGCAGGCCGTGGAGCCCGCCGTACACGCCATCGAATCGGCATCCGCGGCCGCACGCAGGCGCCACTTCGGCCCGCAACTGCGGCTGTCGGTGGTGCCCACGCTGTTCAGCCATTGGCTGATTCCGCGCCTGCCGCACTTCAACGCCCTGCATCCGGGCATCGCCCTGTCGTTCGCGCCCTATCGGCGCGACGATCCGCTGTCGGCCGCCGAGATAGACGGCTGGCTGCGCGTGGGCAGCGAGCCCTGGCCCGCCCATGTGGTGGCCGACTATGTGGTGGGCCGCGATCTGGTGCCCATCTGCCATCCGAGAGAACTGCAGGGCCCGCGGCCCATCCGCAGCCCCCGGGACGTGCTAGCACGCCCGCTGCTGTTCCACACCAACTATCCGGGCAACTGGGCCCGCTGGATGTCCCATCTGAACCTGCCCGGACCCTGCCCCGCACCGGCAGCCGATTTCGAGCTGGTGGCCCTGCTGGTACAGGCCGTGGCCGCCGGCATGGGCGTGGCCCTGGTGCAGCGCTGCCTGGTCGAGGAAGACCTGGCCGCCGGCCGCGTGGCCCTTGCCTTGCCTGCGCCCGTCCACATCGAACGCGGCTACTTTCTGTGCCGTCCCGCCACGCGGGCACCTTCCGAAGCCTTTGCGCAGTTCCGCGAATGGCTGCTGGAGCAGGCCGCGCCGGGCGCCGTGCCTCCAGCCGCAGTCTCAGTCCCTTGATCGCCAGGAGAAACGCCCTCTTCCGTTGATCTGCATCAATCTTTGCTGTCAGCCATCAGCGCCAGCCGCGTGAAAACACCCACTGGCAAAGCGCCATCACCACGACCAGCGCAGCATAGGTGGCCATCTTTGCATCGCGCCCGAACCACCACAGCCCCGCCAGCAGCACCAGTGCACCAACAATGAAATTGATAGCAACCTGTGACCACCAGGCCATGGATTGCTGCGATTTCCCATAGATCAAAAGCGCGCACAACATCAGGGCCGGCGACAGGAAAAGTGCAGGCGCCAGGAAGTTCAGCCAATGATTCGTACTCGCAATCCATCCCATGTGCGGGCTCCGATTCCAGGGTGTTGTGTTCAGGGATGCCTGAAACTGCGCGAAATTTTATAATCCCGGGTTATGGCAGTCTGGGCACTCGGCATCAACCACCACACGGCTCCGCTTGATATGCGGGGACGTTTCGCGTTCGCGCTCGACCAGATCGTGCCCACGCTGCAGGGTCTGCGCGAATCGCTGACCGGCCCGGGCCGCCAGCACAGCGCCGTCGAGACCGCCATTCTCTCCACCTGCAACCGTACCGAGATCTACTGCGCGGCCGAAATGCCGGCCATGGACCATACGCTGCACTGGCTGGCCAACAGCGGCGGCATCTCGTCCGAACTGCTGCGCTCGCACTCCTATCTGCTGGAAGACGGCCATGTGGCGCGCCATGCCTTCCGCGTGGCCAGCGGGCTCGATTCCATGGTGCTGGGCGAGGCCCAGATCCTGGGCCAGATGAAGAATGCCGTGCGCGCCGCAGAGAACGCAGGCGCCCTGGGCAGCACGCTGAACCAGCTGTTCCAGCGCAGCTTCGCGGTGGCCAAGGAAGTGCGCAGCTCCACCGAAATCGGTGCCCACAGCATCAGCATGGCCGCTGCCGCCGTGCGGCTGGCCGGCCAGCTGTTCGAAGACCTCTCCCAGATCCGCGTGCTGTTCGTGGGCGCGGGCGAGATGATCGAGCTGGTCTCCACCCATTTCGCGGCCCGCCACCCCAAGCAGATCATGATCGCCAACCGCACGCTGGAGCGCGGCGAAAAGCTGGCCGCCCAGTTTGGCGCCGGCACCATGCGGCTGGCCGACTTGCCCGAGCATCTGCATGAATACGATGCCGTGATCAGTTGCACGGCCTCCAGCCTGCCCATCATCGGCCTGGGCGCCGTCGAAAGCGCGCTCAAGAAGCGCAAGCACCGGCCCATGTTCATGGTCGATCTGGCCGTGCCCCGCGATATCGAATCCGAGGTCAAGGACCTGCGCGACGTCTACCTCTACACCGTGGACGATCTGGCCACGGTGGTGCGCACGGGCCAGGCCCAGCGCCAGGCAGCGGTCGAGCAGGCCGAAGTCATCATCGACCACGGCGTGCAGAGCTTCATGCACTGGCTGGACCAGCGCCGCCCGCAGGCCGGCGTCGTCCCGCTGATCCGGCAGCTCAACACCCAGACCGACGAATGGCGTGCGCTGGAGATTGCACGGGCCAAGAAGCTGCTGGCCAAGGGCGAGGACATAGACACCGTGCTGGAGGCCCTGTCGCGCGGCCTCACGCAGAAAATGCTGCACGGCACCCTGGCCGAGCTGCACAAGGGTGACGCCGACCAGCGCACCCAGACCATGGACACGGTCTCGCGCCTGTTCCTGCGCTCCGCGCCAGGCGGTCCGCGCGGCACGACTCCCGACAAGGCGCTCTAGCGGCGCTCGCCCCCTTCAGAGAGCCGCGCGCCCGCGGGTCTCTGGCGCCTCGGCCCACTTCCGGCCACCTCGTTCCCCCGCCGCAGCGCTGCCCCGCGCAGCCCTTCGCACCATCGCCTCACACCATGCAAGACTTTCTGCGCCAACAACTGGAGCGCTACGCCCAGCGCCTTGAAGAACTCGACTTCCTGCTCTCGCGCGAAGACATCATGGGCGACATGAAGCAGTACCGTGCCATCTCGCGCGAGCATGCCGATGTGACGGCCATTGCCGGCCGCTATGCACGCTACCGCCAGCGCGAGGCCGATCTGGCCTCTGCCAGGGACATGCTGGATGATCCCGACATGGAGGAAATGGCGCGCGAGGAAATCTCCGGCGCAGAGATCGAGCTGGTGCAGCTGGAAGATGAACTGCAGCGCCTGCTCCTGCCCAAGGACCCCGATGACGCGCGCAACGCCTACCTGGAAATCCGCGCGGGCACGGGTGGCGATGAATCTGCCCTGTTCGCAGGCGATCTGGCACGCATGTACACGCGCCACTGCGACGCCGTGGGCTGGAAGGTCGAGATCATGAGCGCCAACGAAAGCGAGCTGGGCGGCTACAAGGAAGTGGTGCTGCGCGTGGAAGGCACCGACGTCTATGGCCGCCTGCGCTTCGAATCCGGCGGCCACCGCGTGCAGCGCGTGCCGGCCACCGAGACCCAGGGCCGCATCCACACCAGTGCCTGCACCGTGGCCGTCATGCCCGAGCCCGACGAAACCCAGGCCATCACGCTCAACCCGGCCGACCTGCGCATCGACACCTTCCGTGCCAGCGGCGCCGGAGGCCAGCACATCAACAAGACCGACTCGGCCGTGCGCGTGGTCCACCTGCCCACGGGTATCGTCGCCGAGTGCCAGGACGGCCGCAGCCAGCACAGCAACAAGGCCAAGGCCCTGCAGGTCCTGCAGGCGCGCCTGCAGGAAAAGGAGCGCAGCGAGCGCGAGGCCAAGGAGGCCGCGCTGCGCAAGGGCCTGATCGGCAGCGGCGACCGCAGCGACCGCATCCGCACCTACAACTTCCCCCAGGGCCGGCTCACCGACCACCGCATCAACCTCACCATCTACAAGCTGCTGGCCGTGATGGAAGGCGACCTGGGCGACGTGCTCGACGCGCTGCAGGCCGCACGCGAGGCCGAACTGCTGGCCGAGCTGCAGGTCAACAGCTGAGGCGCGGGCCATGGCCAACCTACCCACCATCAAAGAGGCTCTGCAGCACTCCCAGGCCCAGGGGCTTGCGCGCATCGACGCGCAAATGCTGCTGCTGCATGTGCTCGGACGCCAGGCCGGCGGCCGCGCCTGGCTGCTCACCCACGACGGGGACGCGCTGACCGCGCCCCAGGCCGGCGTCTATGCCGCGCTGTGCACACGCCGACTGAGCGGGGAGCCCGTCGCCTACCTGGTGGGCCACAAGGAGTTCTACGGGCTGGATCTGGCCGTGGACGCACGCGTGCTCGACCCTCGCCCCGATACCGAAACCCTGGTGGACTGGGCGCTGGAGCTGATACCCGCCCAGGCCCCGAGCGGCCCCGCATGCCGTGTGGCGGATCTGGGCACCGGCAGCGGAGCGATTGCCCTGGCCCTGCAGAGCCAGCGTCCCGGCGCCACCGTGTGGGCCGTGGATGCCAGTGCCGACGCGCTGGCCGTGGCCAGCGCCAATGCCACGCGCCTGCAGCTGGGCGTGCGGTTTGCGCATGGCAGCTGGCTGGAGCCGCTGGCAGGCCAGGCGCCGTTCAACCTCATCGTCAGCAATCCGCCCTATATCCGCGACGACGATCCGCACTTGCTGGCGTTGGAGCATGAGCCGCTGTCGGCTCTGGCCAGCGGCGCCGATGGCCTGTCCGACATCCGCGCCATCGTCGCGCAGGCGCCTGCGCTGCTGGCCAGCGGCGGCTGGATGCTGCTCGAGCATGGCTGGGACCAGGCCGATGCCGTGGCCACCCTGCTGCGCAGCGCCGGCTTTGAGAGCGTGCAGCATCGCCACGACCTGGGTGGCATCGCCCGCTGCACGGGCGGGCAATGGACAGCGCAAGCCTGAGCTCGGGTCCGGGCGCAGCATTCCCGCATGCTTTCAAAGTCCGCGCCGAGAGTGAAATAATCCCATCCATGCCGCCGCGCCTGCGGCGCCCACCACGACCCCGGAGCACCACACAGATGAGCGACACCCAGCAACGCATCGACCAACTGGTCAAAAGCAACAACATCCTGCTGTTCATGAAGGGCAGCGCCAGCTTTCCCATGTGCGGTTTCTCGGGCCGCGCCATCCAGATTCTCAAGGCCTGCGGCGTGGAGACCAAGGACATCTCCACCGTCAACGTGCTCGAGGACCAGGAAATCCGCCAGGGCATCAAGGACTACAGCAACTGGCCCACGATCCCCCAGCTCTACGTGCAGGGCGAGTTCATCGGCGGCTCGGACATCATGATGGAGATGTACGAATCCGGCGAGTTGCAGCAGCTGCTGGCACCCAAGGCCTGAGTTCGCAGGCTTGCGACTCGCGCGCGGCAACCCGCCTGCGCCCGCTGCTGCGCAGAATCAAGCCACCTTCGGGTGGCTTTTTTTCGCCCGTGCCGGACTGCCAGCGCACTGCCCGGGCATGCCACAAGGCCAGGGGCATGTGATGTGTGGTCGAATGGACACATCTTTCACATCCGGAAAACCGCGCCTGCGCCCGCTTCTCCGCCTTGCCTATGAGTCTGTCCCAAAGTCTGCTGTTGATCGTCGCACTGATACTGACCAGTGCCTTCTTCTCCGTGGCCGAGATCTCGCTGGCCGCCTCGCGGCGCCTGCGGCTTCGGCAGATGGCGGAGGACGGGGAGCCACGCGCCGAACAGGTCATGAAGATGCAGGCCCAGCCGGGCGAGTACTTCACGGTCACGCAGATTGGGCTGAATGCCGTCGCCATCCTGGGCGGCGTGGTGGGCGAAGGGGCATTGACGCCCTATCTGGCCGAATTGCTCATGCTCTGGCTGCCCGAGAGCCGGGCACAGACCGTGGGCTTTCTGCTCTCGTTCGCCACCGTCACCTCGCTGTTCATCCTCTTTGCCGACCTGCTGCCCAAGCGCCTGAGCATGGCCGAGCCCGAAGCCCTGGCCATCCGCGTGCTGCGCCCCATGCTCTGGTGCATGGCCGTGCTCAAGCCCCTGGTCTGGTGCTTCAACCACCTGGCGGACGCCGTTGCCAAGCTCTTAGGCCTGCCCACGGTGCGCGACGACCGCATCACGCACGAAGACATCCTGGCCATGACCGAAGCTGGCGCGCGCGCCGGCGTGCTGGCCGCGAAGGAGCAGCAGGTGATCGCCAACCTGTTCGAGCTGGACTCGCGCACCATCGGCTCGGCCATGACGCAGCGCGACCGCATCGCCTACTTCCACCGTGACGACCCCGACGAACTGATCCGGGTCCGCATTGCCGAAGAACCTTTTTCCACCTACCCCGTCTGCGATGGCGACATCGACCACATCGTCGGCTATGTCGATGCCAAGGACCTGTTCCAGCGCGCGCTGAACAACCAGCCCCTGTCGCTTATGGACGACTCCCTGGTCCACAAGGTGCTGGTCGTGCCGGACCGCCTGACGCTGGCCGAGGTGCTGGAGCAGTTTCGCCAGGTGCATGAGGACTTTGCCGTCATCGTCAACGAATACAGCCTGGTGGTCGGCGTGGTCACGCTCAATGACGTGATGAGCACGGTGATGGGCGGCCTGGTCAGCCCGGGCGACGAGGAGCAGATCCTGCGCCGCGACGAGAACTCCTGGCTGATCGACGGCGTCACGCCGGTCGAGGATGTGATGCAGGCCCTGGAACTCGACGAGCTGCCCCACGCCGAGGACTACGAGACCCTGGGCGGCTTCCTCATGGTGATGCTGCGCCGCATTCCCAGGCGCACCGACACCGTGCAATGGGGCGGCTACCGTTTCGAGGTCATGGACGTGGACAGCTACCGCATCGACCAGGTGCTGGTCACGCGCATGTCCGCCAGCAGCCCGGCCGCGCCGCCCAACGCCGGCGACACGGCAGCGGCCGTGGCCAAGGTGTCCAGCATGTCGTCGGAGACGTCGTCCTGACGGGCAACGCAGAACAGCAGCCGCGCAGCCGCTCGGCGGCGCTGCGCGGCCCTCAAGCCGAGCGCGAGGGCTCTATCTCCCAGCGCCGCTGCGCAGCGAACACCGCATTCGGGTACTGGGGCTGTCCCCGGCTGCCGTTGTAGCGGCCCAGCGCCATGTAGGCATCGCCTTTTTCGCGGTCCAGATAGTGGCGCAGGATCACGCAGCCAAAGCGCAGATTGGTCTGCATGTGAAACAGCTTGCCGATGTCTCCATCGCCGATCAGCCGCATCCAGAACGGCATGATCTGCATGTAGCCGCGTGCACCCACGCTGGAGATGGCGAACTTGCGGAACGCGCTCTCCACCTGCACCAGCCCCATCACCAGAGAGACTTCCAGGCCGGCACGCTTGGACTCGTACCAGACGGTTTGCAGGAACTCCAGCCTCGTCGCCAGCTCCGGCTTGCGCGAACGCAGGCGCTCGCTGCTGGCCGTGAGCCAGCGAAGGTAGTCCAGCCGGGCCTCGGTGGAGGCAAAGCGCAGCTCGGGCGGCGCCGATCCCGTGACGGCGGAACTCAGCGCAGTGCGCACCGAATCGGCCAGCGGCTCCTCCAGCTGGCCACCGGCCCAGGCGGGCGCGGCCAGCCCGCCGAGCAGCGGTGCCGAGCCCAGCGAAGCCGCCAGGCGCAGGCAATCGCGTCGCGTCACCACGGGCGCCTGGCTCACAGGCCCAGCCTTTGCTTGAGATGGCCCAGCACATCGGCAGCGGCCATCTTGGTCGCTTCCGTGTCGCGGCGATGCTGGTACTCGACCTGGCCTTCCTTGAGGCCCCGGTCGGACAGCACCACGCGGTGCGGCACGCCAATCAGTTCCCAGTCGGCAAACATGGCGCCCGGGCGTTCGCCGCGGTCGTCCAGGATCACGTCCACGCCCAGCGCCAGCAACTCGGCATGCAGCTTCTCGGCGGCTTCCTTCACGGGCTCGCTGCGGTCCATGCCGATGGGACAAACCACCACGGTGAAGGGTGCAATCGCGTCGGGCCAGATGATGCCGCGCTCATCATGGTTCTGCTCAATGGCGGCAGCCGGCAGGCGTGTCACGCCAATGCCGTAGCAGCCCATTTCAAACAGCGAGGGCTTGCCGTTCTCGGCCAGGAAGGTGGCGTTCATGGCCTGGGAGTACTTGGTGCCCAGGTAGAACACATGGCCGACTTCAATGCCGCGCTCAATGGCCAGCTCGCCTGCGCCATCGGGCGACTTGTCGCCGGCCACCACGTTGCGCAGGTCGGCCACCACATCAGGCTCGGGCAGGTCGCGGCCGAAGTTCACGCCGGTGATGTGGAAGTCGGCCTCGTTCGCGCCGCAGACCCAGTCGGCCATCACGGCCACCTCGCGGTCCACGACCAGCTTCACGGGCTGCTTCAGGCCGATGGGCCCCAGATAGCCGGGCTGGCAGCCGAAGTGCTCCTCGATTTCGGCCACAGTGGCAAAGCGGAAGCCCACGTCCAGGCCCGGCACCTTGGCCACCTTGATCTCGTTCATTTCATGATCACCGCGCAGCAGCAGCAGCCAGATCTGGCTGCCTGCCACCTCGCCCTTGTCGTCGAGCTTGTCGGTGGCCAGCACCAGGGACTTCACCGTCTGCGACAGCGGCAGGCCCAGCTGGGCTGCGACAGATTCGCAGGTGCTGTTGCCGGGCGTCGCCACCTTGGTCATCGCCTGGGCCGCAGCGGGACGGGGGTCCGCAGGCGCCAGGGCCTCGGCCTTTTCGATATTGGCGGCATAGTCGCTGCTTGGGCAGTAGACGATGGCGTCCTCGCCCGTGGAAGCGATGACCTGGAATTCCTCGCTCAGATCGCCGCCGATGGCACCGCTGTCTGCACGCACGGCACGGTACTGCAGGCCGAAGCGGTCGAAGATGCGCTTGTAGGCCGCGCGCATGGTCTGGTAGCTGACCTGGGCCGCATCACGGTCCTTGTCGAAGGAATAGGCGTCCTTCATGATGAACTCGCGGCCACGCATCAGGCCAAAGCGCGGGCGGCGCTCGTCGCGGAACTTGGTCTGGATCTGGTAGAAATTCTTGGGCAGCTGCTTGTAGCTCTTGAGCTCCTGGCGCGCAATGTCCGTCACCACCTCTTCGCTGGTGGGCTGGATCACGAAGTCACGGCCATGGCGGTCCTTGATGCGCAGCAGCTCGGGGCCCATCTTCTCGAAGCGGCCGGTCTCCTCCCACATCTCTGCAGGCTGGACCACGGGCATGGTCACCTCCACGGCACCGGCACGGTTCATTTCCTCGCGCACGATGGCCTCGACCTTGCGGATCACCCGCAGCCCCATGGGCATGTAGTTGTAGATGCCTGCACCCAGCTTCTTGATCAGGCCGGCCCGCGTCATGAGCTTGTGGCTGACCACTTCGGCGTCGGCCGGAGCTTCCTTGAGGGTGGAGATGAAAAATTGGGAGGCTTTCATGGATCAGGGGCTTCGCGGGAATCGGGGCAGCGTGCTTGCCGCTGGCAAGGCACCGTGCATAATGGACACAATTCAGAAAATTGGGGTTCGATTATGCTTGACCGGGACGGATTTCGCCCGAACGTCGGCATCATCCTGCTCAACCAAAAGAACCAGGTGTTCTGGGGCAAACGCATCCGCACCCACAGCTGGCAGTTTCCACAGGGCGGCATTGACCGGGGGGAGACACCCGAACAGGCCATGTTCCGGGAACTGCATGAGGAAGTGGGGTTGATGCCCAACCACGTTCGCGTGGTCGCCCGCACCCGGGACTGGTTGCGCTACGAGGTGCCAGACCGGTACATCCGCCGCGATGCGCGCGGACACTACAAAGGCCAGAAGCAGATCTGGTATTTGCTGCAGCTCATGGGTCACGACTGGGATTTGAACCTGCGTGCCACCGACCACCCCGAATTCGACGCCTGGCGCTGGAATGACTACTGGGTGCCATTGGACGTGGTGGTGGAGTTCAAGCGCGGCGTCTATGAGATGGCCCTGACCGAGCTGGCCCGGTTCCTGCCGCGCGGCGAACAGCAACGCAACCGTTATCTGCGCAGCGGCATGCGCCCCAGGGAAGCCCATGAACAGGGTCCTGAGACATACACTGCGCCGGGTTTGCATCCAGCACGCTCAGGCAGCTTTCGCGTCAATCCCGGCATGGAGTTGCCGCCTGGCGCCTGTTTCGATCCTGATCCACAGTCGGGGCAGCAAGCCCTGCAACCCGATCCAGGCAAGGTCTGAAACCGGGCCAGAGCCATACGCAAAAGCGCACCCGAGGGTGCGCTTTTTCTTGGCCTTGAGGGTCTGGCGCCTCAGTGCCCCGCAATCACCATGTTGTCGCGGTGCACCATCTCCGGGCCTGCGGAATAGCCCAGCAGGCGCTCGATCTCCACCGAGCTTTTGCGACACAGCAGCCGCGCCTCGGCACTTGCATAGTTGGCCAGCCCACGCGCCACCTCGATACCCAGGGCATCGCGCACCGCGATCACATCGCCACGGGCGAACTCGCCATCCACATTCACCATGCCGATGGGCAGCAGGCTCTTGCCTTCGTCGCGCAGCTTGGCCACGGCGCCGGCATCCACGGACACGGAGCCGCGCAGTTGCAGATGGTCTGCAATCCACTGTTTGCGCGCCTGGTTCTTGTGCGTCTGCGCCAGGAGCAGCGTGCCGATGGACTCGCCTGCCGCCAGACGCACCAGCACGTCCTGCTCACGCCCCCAGGCGATGACGGTTGAAGCACCCGAGCCCGCCGCGCGCTTGGCCGCGAGGATCTTGGTGATCATCCCGCCCTTGCCAATGGACGAGCCCGCGCCTCCGGCCATCTCCTCCAGCGCCGGGTCGCCGGCATTGGCCACATCGATGAAACGCGCATCGGGATTGCTGCGCGGGTCGGCGCTGTAAAGGCCTCGCTGATCGGTCAGGATGACCAGGGCATCGGCCTCGATCAGATTGGCAACCAAAGCGCCCAAGGTATCGTTGTCACCGAACTTGATCTCGTCGTTGACCACGGTGTCGTTCTCGTTGATCACCGGCACGATGCCCAGCTCCAGCAGCGTCAGCAAGGTGTTGCGCGCGTTGAGATAGCGCTCGCGGTCCGCGAGGTCGGCATGCGTGAGCAGCACCTGCGCACTGCCCATGCCCTGTTCGCGCAACTTGGACTCGTACATCTGTATCAGGCCCATCTGCCCCACGGCCGCAGCGGCCTGCAGTTCATGAATCTCCTTGGGCCGTGCAATCCAGCCCAGACGCTTCATGCCTTCGGCCACCGCGCCGCTGGAGACCATGATTACCTCGCGCCGCCGGCCTCCATGGCTTTCATCCCCGCGCACCAGGGCCGCCAGCTGGCGGCTCCATTCCTGGATCGCGGCCTCATCAAGACCGCGACCTTCATTGGTCACCAGGCTGGAGCCGACCTTGACCACGATGCGATGGGCATCACGCAACAAGTTGGAAGACATGGATGGATAGTGATTCTTGCAGCGCAGGCCGAGGCAGACCCCGCCGCTGTTGTGATCAAGGCAATGGGTGGGACAGGCCGCTCTTACTCGGAATCGCGGGGAGCAAAACGCGGGTCGGTGAGATCCACGCCATCACCCTCGACTTCGACGAAGCGTGGGTCGATTTCCTTGGGACCGGCCTCGATCTGCTGCTGTTCATGCACATGCTTGTAGATGGTGCGGATCAGCACTTCGCAGCCTTCGCGCGTCAGGGCGGAAATCTCGAACACCGGACCCTTCCACTTGAAGCGCTTGACGAAGTCCTTGACGCGTGCGGCGCGCTCCTCGGCCGGCACCATGTCCAGCTTGTTGAGGACCAGCCAGCGCGGCTTGTTGTACAGCTCGGCATCGTACTTCTGCAACTCGCCCACGATGGCCTTGGCCTGGGCCACAGGATCCACGCTGTCATCGAACGGCGCCAGGTCCACCACATGCAGCAGCAATCGGGTGCGCTGCAGGTGACGCAGGAACTGGTGGCCCAGGCCGGCACCTTCCGACGCGCCTTCGATCAGCCCGGGAATATCGGCCACCACAAAGCTTTGCTCGGCGGCAACACGAACCACGCCCAGATTGGGATGCAGCGTGGTGAACGGATAGTCGGCAATCTTGGGACGCGCATTGGAGACTGCGGCGATGAAAGTGGATTTGCCCGCATTGGGCATGCCCAGCAGACCCACGTCGGCCAGAACCTTGAGTTCCAGCTTGAGGTTCTTGCGCTCACCGGGCCAGCCAGGCGTCTTTTGCCGTGGCGCGCGGTTGATGGCGCTCTTGAAGCGCAGGTTGCCGTAGCCGCCATCGCCGCCCTTGGCAATGGTCACCACCTCGCCGGGCGTCAACAGTTCGTAGAGCACCTCCCCGGTTTCGGCATCGCTGATGATGGTGCCAACCGGCATGCGCAGCGTGATGTCGTTGCCTGCGGCACCGAACATGTCCGAGCCCTTGCCGTGCTCGCCGCGCGTGGCATCGTGGCGACGCGAGAAGCGGTAGTCCACCAGGGTGTTGAGATTGACGTCGGCCACCGCGTAGACATGGCCTCCACGGCCGCCATCTCCTCCATCGGGACCACCGAATTCCTTGTATTTTTCGTGCCGGAATGACACGCAGCCATTGCCGCCATCACCGGCAGCAATGTCGATATAAGCTTCGTCGACGAACTTCATGAGGCATCCAGTTTACAAAAAGCAGTGTGCACCAGACAGCCCCAGGCCACACCTCAGAGACGGAAAAGGGGACGAGCGCACGATGCACCGCCCTCCTGAAACGACAAAGCCCCGACAGGTCGGGGCTTCGAGCGTCGAAGTGACAGAGCTTAGGCAGCCGTCACGTTGACCGTGTGCTTGGACAGTGCACCCTTGACAGCAAACGACACGTGGCCGTCCACCAGAGCGTACAGGGTGTGGTCCTTGCCCACGCCGACGTTGTCGCCGGGGTGGAACTTGGTGCCACGTTGGCGCACGATGATCGAGCCGGCGGTGATCAACTCACCACCAAAAGCCTTCACGCCGAGCATTTTGGGCTTGGAATCGCGCCCGTTTCGCGTAGAGCCGCCGCCTTTTTTCTGTGCCATGACTCAGCTCCTAGATTAAGCAGCGATCGCCACGATCTGCAGCTCGGTGAACTGCTGGCGATGGCCTTGGCGCTTCTGATAATGCTTACGACGGCGCATCTTGAAGATGTGCACTTTGTCGTGCTTGCCGTGAGCAACCACGGTTGCCTTGACAGACGCACCGGACACCAGAGGTGTGCCGACCTTGATTTCAGCGCCGTTGCCGACTGCCAGAACCTGATCGATCACAACTTCTTGGCCTACGTCCGCAGCAATCTGTTCTACCTTGATCTTTTCGCCAGCTGCAACGCGATACTGCTTGCCGCCGGTTTTTATGACTGCGTACATTTAAACCTCTTGAATTTGAGAGTTCCGCGAACGAATTTCCACGGAAGCCGGAGATTCTAGCACGCACTCACATTCCTTGCATGAAGCGCTCCCCTCCTTCGCCCAAACAACCGCCAGAGCGGGTCGCAGGCAGGGTCGCTCTTCCTATAATTGACGATCCACTTGGCGCCCGCAGTACCTTGACCACAGCTCTCCCCACCCCCAATCCGCTTGCCCTGATCACTGACGACATGCGCGAGGTGGATCATGTGATTGCCCAGCGCCTGACGACCACCGTCCCGCTGATTGCCCAGATCTCCCAGTACATCATCGCTGCAGGCGGCAAGCGCCTGCGGCCCGCCCTGCTGCTCATGGTCTGCAATGCATTGGGATACGAAGGCAAGGACAGGCATGTCCTGGCTGCCGTGGTCGAACTGATTCATACAGCCACCCTGCTGCACGACGACGTCGTGGATGAATCCACGCTGCGTCGCGGCCGCCCGACGGCCAACGAGACCTTCGGCAATCCGGCCAGCGTGCTGGTCGGCGACTTCCTGCACTCGCGCTCCTTCCAGATGATGGTGGAAGTCGGCAGCATGCGCGTGCTCAAGATTCTCTCGGATGCCACCAACGTGATCGCCGAGGGCGAGGTCCAGCAGCTGATCAACACGCACGATGCCTCGCTGGACGAAGCAGGCTATCTGCACGTCATCCGCTCCAAGACCGCCCAACTCTTCGAGGCCAGCGCCCAGCTGGGCGCCGTGCTGGCCGACGCGCCCCGCGAAATCGAGCAGGCCTGCGCCAGCTATGGCCAGGCGCTGGGCACGGCCTTCCAGATCATTGACGACGTACTCGACTATGCAGGCGATGCCCAGGAAATGGGCAAGAACCTGGGCGATGACCTGCGCGAAGGCAAATGCACCCTCCCCCTGATTGCCGCCATGCAACGCGGCACACCTGAGCAGGCCGCCATCGTGCGCGCCGCCATCGAACAGGGCTCCACCGAGCAACTGACCGCCGTAGTGGATATCGTGCGCAGCACAGGTGCGCTGGACGTGGCACGCGAGGCCGCACATGCCGAGGCACGCCGCGCCATCGACGCAATAAATGTGCTCCCAAGCAATTTGCATACGACAAGTTTGCTACAATTGGCGTCTCAGCTTTTGGAGCGACGCACCTGATTCAGGCTGCTTGCTTTTTCTACAAAAGCAACGGGGTGTAGCTTAGCCTGGTAGAGCGCTACGTTCGGGACGTAGAGGCCGGAGGTTCGAATCCTCTCACCCCGACCATCTGGTCATTCCATCTCCATCACACCCTTGCGCCAGGTTCAAGACCCAGGCGTGTAACAGTGTGTCTGGCATTCCAAGTGCTCAGTGATGATAGGATAAATGTCCTTTCCTCTCACACGTCTTGCTACATGGCTGTTGCTGACTCCTCGCTCAAGAATGCATCCGCTGTCGCATCGCTTCCCGGCATCGGGCGGGCTCTGATCTCAGCAGGCAAGGTATCGCAACAGGCAGCGGAAGCGGCTGCCGGCAAGGCCGCCACCAATCGCACCTCGTTCATTGCAGAACTGAGCGTCGCCGGCACCCTCTCTGCCCTGGAAGTGGCGGAGACGGTTTCCACCATGTTCAGCGCGCCGCTGCTCGATCTTGATGCGGTCGACGCCATGCGCCTGCCGCAGGATCTGCTGGACGCCAAGATCATCAGCACCTATCGCGTCCTGCCTCTGAGCAAGCGCGGCAACCGCCTCACGGTGGCCACCGCCGACCCGACGCAGCAGGAAGCCGCCGAGCAGATCAAGTTCACCACCCAGTTGGGCGTGGACTGGATCATCGTCGAGGCCGACAAGCTGGAGCGGCTGATCGCGCAGCAGAACAAAAGCGCCAGCGAGGCCATGGACAGCTATGGCGGCAGCGGCGACTTCGAGTTCGGCGACCTCAAGCCTGATGAGGTGGCAGAGGAAAAGGACAACTCGGCCGCAGCAGACGTCGAAGATGCGCCCATCGTCAAGTTCCTGCACAAAATGCTGCTCGACGCCTTCAACATGCGCGCGTCGGACTTGCATTTCGAACCCTACGAGCACCAGTACCGCGTGCGCTTTCGCATTGACGGCGAGCTGCGTGAAATTGCATCGCCGCCCATTGCCATCAAGGAGAAGCTGGCCTCGCGCATCAAGGTGATCTCGCGCATGGACATCTCGGAAAAGCGTGTCCCGCAGGACGGGCGCATGAAGCTCAAGGTCGGCCCGGACCGCGTCATCGACTTTCGCGTCAGCACGCTGCCCACGCTTTTCGGCGAGAAGATCGTGATCCGTATCCTGGACCCGAGCTCGGCCAGGATGGGCATCGACGCCCTGGGCTATGAACCCGAGGAGAAGGCACGCCTGCTTGAAGCCATCAGCCGCCCCTACGGAATGATTCTGGTCACAGGCCCCACCGGCTCTGGCAAGACAGTGTCGCTGTACACCTGCCTGAACCTGCTGAACAAGGCCGGCGTGAACATCGCCACGGCGGAAGATCCTTCGGAAATCAACCTGCCCGGCGTCAACCAGGTCAATGTGAACGAAAAGGCCGGCCTCACCTTTGCCACTGCGCTCAAGGCTTTTCTGCGCCAGGATCCCGACATCATCATGGTCGGTGAAATCCGCGATCTGGAAACGGCCGACATCTCGATCAAGGCAGCGCAAACCGGCCACTTGGTGCTGTCCACCCTGCACACCAATGACGCACCGACCACGTTGACGCGCATGCGCAACATGGGCATTGCGCCCTTCAACATCGCATCGAGCGTGATCCTGATCACCGCCCAGCGCCTGGCCAGGCGCCTGTGCCCTCAATGCAAGGAGCCGGCTGACATTCCGCGGGAGGCCCTGATCGATGCAGGCTACGACGATGCGGACATTGACGGCAGCTGGGTCACCTACAGGCCCGTCGGCTGTCCGGCATGCAACAACGGCTACAAGGGCCGCGTAGGCATCTATCAGGTGATGCCTATCAGCGAGGAAATCCAGCGCATCATCCTGCAGGACGGCAGTGCGCTGGAGATCGCCGCACAGGCCAAGCGCGAAGGCGTGCGGTCGCTGCGTGGATCGGGTTTGCACAAGGCCAGACAGGGACTGACCTCGCTCGAAGAAGTGCTGGCAGTCACCAATGAGTAAATAGCGCGGACAGCGCAGACAACAAACGAGGGAGCACGATGGCCACAGCCGCGTCCAAGGGAATCAAGGAATTTGTCTTCGAATGGGAAGGCAAGGATCGCAACGGCAAGATCATCCGAGGCGAGACCCGGGCCGGGGGCATCAACCAGGTCCAGGCCATGCTGCGCCGCCAGGGCGTGCTGCCCAGCAAGATCAAGAAGCGCCGCACACGCGGCGGCAAGAGGATCAAGCCCAAGGACATTGCGCTGTTCACCCGCCAGATGGCAACGATGATGAAGGCGGGCGTCCCGCTGCTTCAGGCCTTCGACATTGTCGGACGGGGCAACACCAACCCCAGCGTGACGCGCCTTCTGGCCGATATTCGCGCCGACGTGGAGACCGGCACCTCGCTGAACGCGGCCTATCGCAAGCACCCCATGTACTTCGATAGCCTCTACTGCAATCTGGTGGAGGCGGGCGAAGCGGCCGGTATCCTGGAAGCCCTGCTGGACCGCCTGGCCACGTACATGGAGAAGACCGAGGCCATCAAGTCCAAGATCAAATCGGCGCTGATGTACCCGATCTCGGTCATCGTCGTGGCCTTCATCGTCGTGACCATCATCATGATCTTCGTGATCCCGGCGTTCAAGGAAGTGTTCAGTTCGTTCGGCGCCGACCTGCCGGCGCCGACGCTGTTCGTGATGGGCATCAGCGATGTCTTTGTCCAATGGTGGTGGTTGATCTTCGGCGTGATTGGCGGCGGTCTCTACTTCTTCATGCAGGCCTGGAAGCGCAACGAGCGCATGCAGCAATTCATGGACCGTACGCTGCTGAAGGTGCCGGTCTTTGGCGTGCTGATCGAGAAATCCTGCGTCGCACGCTGGACGCGCACGCTATCGACCATGTTTGCCGCGGGTGTCCCATTGGTCGAGGCACTGGATTCTGTCGGCGGCGCATCCGGCAATGCCGTGTACGCCAATGCCACGGAAAAGATCCAGCAGGAAGTCTCCACCGGCACCAGTCTCACCGTGGCCATGACCAATGCCAATGTCTTTCCCTCCATGGTGCTGCAGATGTGCGCCATCGGCGAGGAATCCGGCTCCATCGACCATATGCTGGGCAAGGCGGCCGATTTCTATGAAGAAGAGGTCGATGACATGGTGGCTGGCCTGTCCAGCCTGATGGAGCCCATCATCATTGTTTTCCTGGGCACCCTCATCGGCGGCATCGTGGTTTCGATGTATCTACCCATCTTCAAGCTGGGCCAGGTGGTCTGATGGTTTTGGAACTCTGGATGCAGGCTGCATTGGGCGGCCTGCTGGGCCTGTTGGTTGGCAGCTTTCTCAACGTGGTGGTGCATAGGCTGCCCCGCATGATGGAGCAGCAATGGAATGCGGAATGCGCCCAATGGGCGCAAGAGCACTCTTCATCCTCCGCCACGCCACCGCCCGCCACAGCGCCGCCGCCTGCCGAGGCGCCCCTGAGCCTGAGCCGCCCCCGCTCGCGCTGCCCGCATTGCGGCCATGCCATCCACTGGTACGAGAATATTCCCGTGCTCAGTTATCTGGCGCTGCGGGGCCGGTGCTCCGAATGCAAGGCGTCGATCAGCATCCGCTATCCGCTGGTGGAATTGGCCTGCGCCGCGCTGTTTGCCTACTGTGCGGCGCAATGGGGCATCACGCCCACAGGCGCTGCCTGGTGCCTTTTCAGTGCGGCCTTGCTGAGCCTGGCATTGATCGACTGGGACACCACACTGCTTCCCGACGACATCACCCTGCCCTTGCTGTGGGCCGGACTGCTGTCGTCGGCGCTGCACTGGACCGCCGTGCCTCTGGCCGACGCGGTATGGGGCGCTGCAGCGGGCTATCTCTCGCTGTGGCTGGTTTACTGGGCCTTCAAGCTGGCCACCGGCAAGGAAGGCATGGGCTACGGCGACTTCAAGCTGTTTGCCGCGCTGGGCGCCTGGTTCGGCTGGCAGGCACTCGTGCCCATCATCCTGATCTCGTCGGTGATTGGCGCCATCGTGGGCATCGCGTTGAAGATCAACAGCCGCCTGCGTGAGGGCGGCTATGTTCCCTTCGGCCCCTTTCTGGCGGGCGCCGGCTTTGCAGCCATGGTGTTCGGACCGCAGCAGATGCTGCAATCCCTATTGGCGGCCTTGGGCCTTTGATTCAACACTGCGGCATGGCCCCCAGCATCGCCCCGCCCTTGCTTGCACGCCCGTTTCGGCTGGGCCTGACGGGCGGCATTGGCAGCGGCAAGAGCACCGTCGCAGCGCAACTGGGCTTGCGCGGAGCGGCCGTGATCGATGCCGACCAGATCTCTCGCAGCCTCACCGCCCCCGAAGGTGCTGCTCTGCCCGAGATAGCGCGCGTCTTCGGGCCCGAACTGATTGATGCCAGCGGCGCCCTGGACCGCACGCGCATGCGCGAACTGGTCTTTCAGCAGCCCTCGGCACGACAGCAGCTGGAGGCCATCGTCCATCCCCTCGTGGCGCAGCAGACGGCCCGGCACGTGGAGCAGGCCACAGTGGCTGGGTGCCGACTCATCGTGCATGACATTCCCTTGCTCGTGGAGTCCGGTCGCTGGCCTGCCATGCTTGATGCGGTGCTGGTCGTTGACTGCCGCACCGAAACGCAGATCGCTCGCGTGATCGCGCGCAACGGATTGCCACGCGAGGCGGTGCAGGCCATCATCTCGGCCCAGGCCACACGTGCGGCACGGCTGGCAGCCGCCGACTGGGTGCTCTACAACGACGAGGCCATGACGATAGAGGCTTTGCGCGCATGCACCGATCGAATCTCTGCATGGTTCGGGCTATGATGCACGCCATGGCTTGGCCTGTGCGTGTAATTCAGCATGTGCACGACGTAGACAGCTGATTCCTGTGCACCCCGAGGAGCCCAGCAAGCGTGATCCTGTACGAATATCCTTTCAATGAGCGCCTGAGGACCTACCTCCGGTTGGAACAGCTATATCGCCGCCTGAGCGAGTTGCTGTCGCGCGCTCATTCCATCGATCACCATTTTGCGCTGGTCACCATCTTCGAGATCATGGACGTAGCGGCACGTACCGACCTGAAGACGGACGTGCTCAAGGACCTTGAGCGCCACAAAAGCCTGCTCGACAGCCTGCGCGGCAATCCCGACATTGCCGAGCACATGCTTGACCAGGTCTCACGCCATGTGGAGCAGTGCTTTGCCCAGCTCAATGCCCAGAACGGCAAGGCCGGCCAGACCCTGACTGAAAACGAGTGGCTGATGGCCGTGCGCAGCCGCATCGGCATCCCCGGCGGCACCTGCGGCTTCGACCTTCCTGCCTATCACGCCTGGCAGTTCCATGATCCCCAGATACGCCTGCGCGATCTGGAGGACTGGGCCAGCACCCTGACCCCGCTGGGTCAGTCGCTGCAATTGCTGCTCAAGCTGCTGCGCGAAACCGGCGTGCCGCAATGGGTGGCTGCCGAAAAAGGCGTGTTCCAGCAGGCCATGCCGCCCGGCCGCAGCTTTCAGCTGCTGCGCCTGCGCATAGACCCGTCGTTGAATCTGGTTCCGGAGATCAGCGGCAACCGCCTGCTGGTTTCGGTGCGCCTGCTCCGCCCCGAGAACGGCGCCAAGCCTCAACCCTGCAGCGAAGATGCCTCGTTCGAGGTCACGCTTTGCAGCTGATGGACAAGACGGCCGACATGCCCTCGAGCGCCCCCGCCCCCCAGCCCGCCAGCCTCTCTTCTGCCGGCCCCACGGTGCGCTGCCCGACCTGTGCAGGCCCCAGCCTGTTCGCACCAGCCAACCGTTTCCGCCCCTTCTGCAGCGAACGCTGCCGCCAGATCGACCTGGGCGCATGGGCCAATGAGGAATTCCGCGTGCCTGCACCGATGCCGCCCGAGGATGCGCCCTTCGGTGATCCTCGCACCGAGCCTTGATCAGGCCCGATCAGGCTTTCGGCTGGCCTGCCTCGTAGAACCCGGCATCGAAAGGCAGCCCGCGTTCCTCGCTCAGCCACTGCAGCACCGGATAGGCTCCAGGCAGCACCGGATGCACCTGCAGCGGAAGTTGCTGCCAGGCCATCTGCTGGCCTTCACGCATCTCGAACTTCCCGCTCCAGCGCGTGACCTTGCACCAGTGCAGGCGCACCAGGGCATGTGGATAGTCATGCTCGGTCACCTTCCAGGCTTCAGCGGCCGCGATCTCTACGCCCAGCTCCTCTTGCAGCTCACGGCGCAAGGCCTGCTCCACGGTCTCGCCGGCTTCGATCTTGCCGCCCGGAAACTCCCAGTAGCCTGCATACGGCTTGCCCGGCGGACGGCTGGTGATCAGCAACGCGCCATCGGACTCGCGAAGCAGCACTCCGACGGCGACTTCGGTGTGCTTGCGCCGCACTGGCGCCTGCGACTCGGCCGCCTCAGCGCGGGCCTTGGGGGAGATTTCTTTTTCAGTCACTTGATCTTTCGCAAAAAAGTCTGCCCAGCCCAGGGCCAGGCAGCAGGTGCTCAGAGTTCAGCCTCTTCAGCCAACCCCTGGACATCGGCGATGCCGGTCTGGTGCTGACTCGGGCGCTCGGCACGGCCCGCATAGTCGCGCGCAAACTGGTGGGCCACACGACCGCTGCGTGAACCGCGCTCCAGCGCCCAGACCAGGGCCTCCGGGCGTGCCGCCTCGATCGTGGCCTGGTCCAGGCCCAGGGCCTCCAGCCACTGTGCCACCACGCGCAGGTACTCATCCTGGCTGAACGGGTAGAAGCTCACCCACAGGCCGAAACGCTCGGACAGCGAGATTTTTTCCTCGATCACCTCTCCGGGATGCAGCTCCCCATCCTCGCCTCGCTGGTAGGTCAGATTCTCGGACTGGTACTCCGGCAGCAGATGGCGGCGGTTGCTGGTCGCATAGACGAGCACGTTCGGGCTGGCGGCGCTGACCGAGCCATCCAGAATGGACTTCAGGGCCTTGTAACCAGGCTCGCCTTCCTCAAAGCTCAGATCGTCGCAATAGATGATGAACTTCTCGGGCCGGCCGGCCACCACATCGACGATGTCGGGCAGGTCGGTCAGGTCGGCCTTGTCCACCTCGATCAGGCGCAGGCCCTGCGACGCAAAGGCATGCAGGCAGGCACGAATCAGCGAGGATTTGCCCGTGCCGCGCGCGCCGGTGAGCAGCACATTGTTGGCCGTGCGGCCGGTCACGAACTGCTCGGTGTTGCGCGCGATCTTGTCCTTTTGCACATCGATGTTCTGCAGGTCGGACAGCTGCATGGCGCCGACATGGCGCACGGGCTCCAGCAGACCGCAGCCATTGGCGCGCTTGCGGTAGCGCCAGGCGATGGCGGCACTCCAGTCGGCGGGGGATTGCAGCGGCTGGGGCAGGATGGCCTCGATGCGCTGCATCAGCTGCTCGGCGCGCTGCACGAGTTGCAGCAAGGGGGCGGCGACGGCTTCTGTGGGCAATGTCATGGATGTCTCTCGAATACGGATCTCACGGCCACCGACGCTGGATATGCCCGGGAATCGAGATGGATCTCATGCCAACGCCAGAGCTTTGCGCGCCGGCCGCCATTGAAAGCTGGCAGCAGCCAAGCACAAGGCCTGCGGCTGCCGGCGGCACGGTGGGTGGAGAGTCAGGAGCGGTAGTCGGCGTTGATGCTCACGTAGTCGTGGCTCAGATCGCAGGTCCACACGGTCTGCTCGGCCTGCCCTCGGCCCAGTAGCACGCGCACGATGATCTCCTGCTGCTTCATCACGCGCTGGCCGTCTTCCTCCTGATAGGCAGGGTTGCGGCCGCCATTGACTGCGACATGCACATCGTTCAGGTACAGGTCGATCTTGGTCTGGTCCAGATCGTCGATGCTAGCATAGCCCACCGCCGCAAGGATGCGGCCCAGGTTCGGATCGCTGGCAAAGAACGCCGTCTTGACCAGGGGTGAATGCGCGATGGAATAGGCCACGAGGCGGCACTCAGCCTCGGTCTTGCCGCCCTCCACCTTGACGGTGATGAACTTGGTGGCGCCTTCGCCGTCGCGCACAATGGCCTGGGCCAGCAGGCGCGACACATCCAGCAATGCAGCCTTCAGGGCCTGGCCTTCGGCGCTGGTCAGCGAAGTGATCTGCGCATTGCCGGCCTTGTGCGTGGCGACCAGCACGAAGGAGTCGTTGGTCGACGTGTCGCCGTCGATGGTCACGCGGTTGAAAGATCCGTCGGCCAGCTCCTTGACCAGAGGCTGCAGCAGCTCAGGTGCGATGGCGGCGTCGGTGGCCAGAAAGCCCAGCATGGTCGCCATGTTGGGGCGAATCATGCCCGCACCCTTGCTGATACCGGTGATGCTCACACGCTTGCCGCCAATGTCCACGGCGCGGCTGAAGGCCTTGGGCAGGGTGTCGGTGGTCATGATGCCTTCGGCGGCCGTGCCCCAGTTGTCGGCCTTGGCTGCTGCGATGGCAGTTGGCAGGCCGGCGGCGATGCGATCCACGGGCAGCTCTTCCATGATCACGCCAGTGGAGAACGGCAGGATCTGCTCGGGCTTGAGCTGCAGCAGAGCTGCCAGATCTGCGCAGGTACGGCGCGCACGTGCCAGGCCGTCGGCGCCGGTGCCTGCATTGGCATTGCCTGTGTTGATGACCATGGCACGGATGGCGCCCGCTGTCTGAACCAGATGCTCGCGGCTGACCTGCACAGGCGCTGCGCAGAAACGGTTCTGTGTGAACACGCCAGCCACCGAAGCGCCCTCGTCGAGCAGGAACACGGACAGGTCCTTGCGGTTGGCCTTGCGCACACCGGCTTCGGTGACGCCGATGCGAACGCCGTCGATCGCCAACAGGTCGGCGTGCACGGGAGCGGAGAGATTCACAGGCATTGAGGGGCTTCCTACAGTGAAAGAAAAACGCGCTCCATTATCGGAACAAACCGGAGCGGCACGTATTTCATCGACCTTAAAAAAGAAAACGGCACGGAGTGCATCCGTGCCGTTTTCCGTGTCTTGCGGCGTCTTACGACGCCGGCCGCATCACGACAGCTTGCCGTGGCACTGCTTGTACTTCTTGCCGCTGCCGCAGGGGCAGGGATCATTGCGGCCCACGCGAGCGCCTTCGGGCAACTCCAGCGGCTCGTCTTCGACGGAGCCACCGATGTCGCCATCCGAGGGAGCGCCATAGGTCATGTGCTCCAGGCTGTGGGCGCTGCGCTGCTCCATGGCCTCGGTGGCCTGCTCCACCTGTTCGCGCGACTGCACCTGCACGGTCATCAGCACGCGCGTGACTTCGGTCTTGACCTGGTCGATGAGCTGGCGGAACAGCTCGAAAGCCTCGCGCTTGTATTCCTGCTTGGGCTGCTTCTGGGCATAGCCACGCAGGTGGATGCCCTGGCGCAGATAGTCCAGCGCGGACAGGTGGTCACGCCAGTTGGTATCAAAGCTTTGCAGCAGCACGGCGCGCTGGAATTGAGTGAAGTTCTCGCGTCCGATCAGCTCAACCTTGGCCTCGAACACTTCACGGGCAGCCTGCAGCACCTTCTCGAGGATCTCCTCGTCGGTGATGGCGTGCGCGGACTGCACTTGCGATTGCAGCGGCAGCTGGATGCGCCATTCGCTTTCCAGCGCCTTTTCCAGGCCGGCCAGGTCCCATTGCTCTTCCATGGACTCGGCGGGCACGTACTGGCGCACCAGGTCGGACACCACGTCATCGCGCATCACCGTGATCATCTCGTGCAGGTCCGAGGCATCGAGGATCTCGTTGCGCTGCTGGTAGATCACCTTGCGCTGGTCGTTGGACACGTCGTCGTATTCGAGCAGCTGCTTGCGGATGTCGAAGTTGCGGGCCTCGACCTTGCGCTGAGCGCCTTCGATGGAGCGGGTCACGATGCCGGCTTCGATGGCTTCGCCATCGGGCATCTTCAGGCGGTCCATGATGGCGCGCACACGGTCGCCCGCGAAGATGCGCATCAGCGCATCGTCCAGGCTCAGGTAAAAGCGCGAGGAGCCGGGGTCGCCCTGGCGGCCCGAACGGCCACGCAGCTGGTTGTCGATACGGCGAGATTCGTGGCGCTCCGTGGCGATGATGCGCAGGCCACCCAGGGCCGAAACCTTGTCATGCTCGATCTTCCAGTCGGCGCGCATCTGTTCGATGCGCTGCTGGCGTTCGGCTTCGGACAGGGATTCATCGGCCTCGACAGCCGCAACCTGCTTTTCGATGTTGCCGCCCAGCACGATGTCGGTACCACGACCGGCCATGTTGGTGGCGATGGTGATCATGCCGGGACGGCCAGCCTGGGCCACGATGTCGGCCTCGCGCTCGTGCTGCTTGGCGTTGAGCACCTGGTGGGGCAGGTTTTCCTTGTTGAGCAGCTCGTCGATGATTTCCGAGTTCTCGATCGAGGTCGTACCCACCAGCACGGGCTGGCCGCGCTCATGGCATTCGCGAATGTCGCGGATCGCCGCCTCGTACTTCTCGCGCGTGGTCTTGTAGACGCGGTCGAGCTGGTCGTCGCGCTTGCTGGGACGGTTGGGCGGAATCACCACGGTTTCGAGGCCGTAGATTTCCTGGAATTCGTAGGCTTCGGTATCGGCCGTACCCGTCATGCCCGCCAGCTTGCCGTAGAGACGGAAATAGTTCTGGAAGGTGATCGAGGCCATGGTCTGGTTCTCGGCCTGGATGGTCACGCCTTCCTTGGCCTCGACAGCCTGGTGCAGGCCATCGCTCCAGCGCCGGCCCGCCATCAGGCGGCCCGTGAACTCGTCGACGATGACGATCTCGCCGTTCTGCACCACGTAGTGCTGGTCACGGTGGTAGAGGTTGTTGGCGCGCAGCGCCGCATACAGATGGTGGACCAGGGTGATGTTGGCCGGGTCGTAGAGCGAGGCGCCCTCGGCAATCATGCCGGCATGGCCCAGCAGGCGCTCGGCGGCTTCGTAGCCCTGGTCGGTCAGGAATACCTGGTGGCTCTTTTCGTCCACCGTGAAGTCGCCGGGCTTGGTCACGCCTTCGCCCGTGCGGGGATCAGCCTCGCCTTCCTGGCGCACCAGGTTGGGCACGATCTTGTTCATGGCCACGTACATGGCCGTGTGGTCCTCGGCCTGACCGCTGATGATCAGCGGCGTGCGGGCCTCATCGATCAGGATGGAGTCCACCTCGTCGACGATGGCGTAGTTGAGCACGCGCTGAACGCGGTCGCCCGACTCGTAGACCATGTTGTCGCGCAGGTAGTCGAAGCCGTATTCGTTGTTCGTGCCGTAGGTGATGTCGCTGTTGTAGGCGGCCTGCTTTTCCTCGCGCGGCATGTTGGGCAGGTTGATGCCCACCGACAGTCCGAGGAAGTTGTACAGCTTGGCCATCCAGGTGGCATCGCGGTTGGCCAGATAGTCGTTCACCGTCACCACGTGCACGCCATTGCCCGACAGTGCGTTCAGGTAGACCGGCAGCGTGGCGGTCAGCGTCTTGCCTTCGCCGGTGCGCATTTCGGCGATCTTGCCGTAGTGCAGCGCCATGCCACCCAGCAGCTGAACGTCGAAGTGGCGCATCTTCATGACGCGCTTGGACCCTTCGCGCACCACGGCGAAGGCTTCGGGCAGCAGGTCGTCCAGCGACTCTCCCTTGGCCACACGCTCCTTGAATTCCTGCGTCTTTGCGCGCAGATCCTCGTCGCTGAGCTTCTCGTAGTCGGGCTCCATCGCATTGATGCGAACGACCGTCTTGCGGTATTGCTTGAGAAGCCGATCGTTTCGGCTGCCGAATAGTTTGGTGAGGAAGTTGGTGGCCATGCGAAAAAGACACACCGCCACCCGCTGAAGCGGACTGCGGTGTGCCTGGAATCCCTAGATTGTTGGATTTCAGATGGGGCCGCTCCACCTGCCTGCAAGTACCCTGCTGGAGAACACATGCGGCCGGGCTGAAGCGAGAACCGAACAATTGATTCTAACTGTCTCTGTCCAACCCTCTTCCAGGCAGGCCGACGCATGCGGCCGCAGAGCCCTGAACCCGAATTCCCGGACCCGCGCCGCCCTGCAGATGCTGCTATAACGAGGGTCCCGGCTGGCGCATGCCTACGCTGCCTGACCAGCCTTCGAGCCCATGACCTTCACACGCCGCAATCACGCCGTCACCGCCCTGCACGCTGTCGAGAACTCGCCGACACTGGCCCGGCTCGCCCAGCTCACACGCGACTCCAGCAATCGCCTGACGGCCATCCTGCCCCTGGTGCCGCCGCTGCTGCGCGACAGCCTGCAGGCAGGCCCCATCGAGGGCAGCACCTGGTGCCTGCTGGTGCGCAACAACGCGGCAGCGGCCAAGATACGCCAGCTGCTGCCGGCCATGGCCGCCCACTTGCGCACCAAGGGCTGGGATGTGGCCGAGATCCGCCTCAAGGTCCAGGCCTGACCGGCCACTGAAGAGCGGCTGCCGGAATCGGGGCACGGAAATGAAAAAAGGCCTCCTGAGGAGACCTTCTGGTGCGGTTGTCGGATTCTAAAAATCATGCAAGTCATTGATTGTTAAAAACAAATAACACATCCAAAAATCAGGGATACACCAGGGGATACAAATTCCCCAACGACTTTGCAACGGCCAACCTGCTGGCCCCGCGCTGGCCACCTCCGCCAACGCAAGAGCCCGCCACAGTGGGCGGGCCAACTCCAAGTTCCTCCCCTGCCTGCCCGTCCATCGCCGGACGGCGCATTACCTGGACTTGGTTAGTTCACGGTGTTCAAGGTGTTCCCGGTGTTCCACCCTTAAAAATCAATAGGTTATGACGGAACACGCGGAACACCCAGCGTGTTCCGGTGTTCCACAAACCCAGCGATCAGAATATCAATCCAGCTTTTCATACTGTATTTGATAAATGCGCTCTTTACGGGCGTGAATTCTCTTGCTCTTAGATGACTTGCCATCCTTTCCAGGTAATGGCATTGCTCCTGCACCTTGCAATACACGAATGGCCGAGCCGAAATCAAAGCCTTTGAGCGCCTCGCGCAGACCATCGGCAGTAAACCAATACTCCATTCCCTGCCCGTCATGCGCCCACCAACCTGCGCGGTTCTGCACGCGCTGCTCCTTCTCGTCGTAGGCGCCGTTGGCATCCGAGAAACGACTATCCCCGTGACGTTCGATGAAACTTCGCACCGCCTGCAGCACCTGCCCCTGCTCGGCGTTGCCTGAAATTTCACCGCGCTGCGCAAGCCAAGCGGCAAAGCCGACTTGCGCCGCGCTGGTGGCCTCGCCTTCTTTCCATCCGGTGATGCCGTAGGCGGTGGCCAGCTCCCCGGCCAACGCCAGCACAGCCAGGCGGGCAGCAGCTCGTGCAGGCTGGCCGTCGCCTGCACTGGCGCTGTTGCTGGTCATCAGCTCGGCCTTGATGGCCTCCAAACTGGCGGCCATGTCCTGCGTGTCGCGCGTGAGCTTCTCCAGGAAGGCCCGGCCCGCTGTACCGTGGTGCTGGCGGCTGGCGCGCTTGATGGCATCGGAGAACGCCGGGCCGCTGGCGTGGCCGTGCAGCAAGTCCCATGCGCCATGCCGGCGTTGCACTGGTATATCCAGCAGGCGCACGGCTTGGCCAGCCTTGATGCGCTGGCCCGCGTCCTGCATGCTGGTGGCGATACTGCGCTCGCCTGTGGACAGAACTGAGCTGCGCCAGCGGGTGACGGTGCGGGCGGCTCCGCTGCGGCTGGCACGGGCTTTCCCTCGGCCATTGCCCAGCATGTAGACCACCTCGCCTACATCACGCGGGTCACATTCGCTGATTTCATCCAGTGCCAGCAGGCCATCGCCAAACAGTGCGGCGGTTCCCTCCAGGCCGTTGGCCGTGGCCCGCCAACTGCGGCGGTAGCTCTCGCCACCCCAGACGCTGCACGCGGCCTGCAGAGCCGTGGTCTTGCCAGTCGAGCTGTCGCCCACCAGGTGCAACCCTCCAGACTCCATGCCCACCAGCGCCAGCAAAGGGCCAGCGAAGGCACTGCACAGCGGCAGCACCAACATGGGATTGCCCACGGCAGAGGCTGCGATAGACGCCTGCCAGCCGGGCAGTGTGCCGCGCTGGGTGTACTCATCAATGTGCAGCCCCTGGGCCTGAAAGGTCACGCGCGCGGCCCTGGGACCAATGACGCCATCGGGCAGGGCAAACGCCTTGAAGTCGCCACCTGCCCAGCCCGTTTGCGTAGCAGCCTCCATCTGCCGCACTGGTGTCTGGTTTTGCAGGTACACGGCCAGCGATTGGCGGCCGGCCTGGCTGGGGTCGATGTATACGCCCATGGACAGCAGCACGCCGCGCAGGTCTGCGCCGTCGCCCTTGAGCATCTCCATGGGCATGGCCCACTGTCGCCAGTGGCCGCGCGTGTCTCGAAAGCGCAGCAGGCGCCCGAAGTTGTTGCCCGCGCTGTCGAAGGTGACGGCTTCGATGTGCAAAGGGCCGCTGATGCGCTGTTGCGTCAGCGTAGGCGGCGCATTGCCTCGACCCGGCTTGGCACCGAAGTGCCACACGCCCGGACGGTAGCGCGTGCCGTCTGCGGTCTGGTACTCATCGTCCAGCACAACGAAGCGCGGGCGCTCGGTCTCGCCGGGGATGGGGTTGTTGACGCTGGCCCTGGTGCCTGGCGCTGCTGATGGGAGCGGCCGCACCTTCACATGACACCCGACACGCTCCCACAAATCGGCCAGGCTCTGCACAGCCGCGGCCTGCGGCTTCCTGCTGTTCATCAGCATGTAGTCACCTCCGTGGCACGCACGTCCAGCACCAGCGCACCAGCCTTGCCAGGCAGTGGGCCAGCGTCGATGGTCATGGGGGCAGGGTGTGTCCTGGCGCACGCCTTGCGCAGCGCGGCCAGCGCCTGGGCATCGGGCTTCCGGGCCTGCTTGAGCGCGGGCTCTGCCTGAAAGTGGAGCGGGTGCGGCCAGCACGGAGTGCGCCTGGTCAGTGCAATACGCACCAGCCGCGCACGGTTACAAGCCAGCGCTACGGCTGCGGTGCTGTGGTCAGCGGTTTTCATGGGGCAAGCCCTCCAGAACCTCGGCAAAGCACGCGCGCACCGCGCCAGTGCCAGCCAGGGAAAACAGGTCGTTGAAGTCGGTCGCCTTGCGCGGGCGGTGAGCAGGGAACTGCGGAGCAACCACCAGGCCGCCCACAGCCAGCGCGGCGGCGCGCGCTGCTGCCATGCCAGGGTTGCCCTCGGTGGTGTGGTCATCGTCAGCCGCCAGGATGATGGGCATAGTCGGGAACTTGCGGCGCAGGGCCTGGGCGACGGGGGCCAGGTTGCCGGCGCTGAATGCGGCGGCCACGGCCAGGCCAGTCGCGGCGCGAATGCTGTGCATCGTTGCCATGCCCTCGCCCAGCACCAGTGCCATGCCGGGTCGGCCTACCGCGTGATAACAGCCGTGCACACGGCCACCGGACATGAACCGCTTGCGGCCATCAGGCGCAATGGTCTGCAGGCTGTGCAGGATGCCCGATGTGTCCCGCATGGGCACCAGCAGCGCGGCACCCTCGGCACGCAGGCCAAACGGTTGGATGCCCTTGGCGGTCAGGTAGGGGTGCTGCATCACCGGCAAAGCTGTTTCCCACCTTGCGCATGCCTCTGAGTGGGCCTGCTGCTGGCGCTGCAGGGTCGCGGCATCACGCTGAGCCTTCGCGTCACGCACGCGCTGGCGCATGGTGTCGCGCTCGGCCTGGGACATGGCGCTGTCTGCTTTGCTGCACCAGACCTGGGTCAGCCCGCTGCGCCAGCAACCGAACACGCCAGCCGGCAGGCCGTCTGCATGCAGCACATACCAGCCCGCACTGTCGCTGCGCTTGCCGGTAGTGCTAAACCTATGTAGCTGGCCATCGGCGTGGATGGTGTCAGGCGGCAGGATGCCAGCGGCCTCCATGGCTTGGGAAAACTGCCCGGCAATCATTGCCCCATCTCCAGCACGCGGCGCAGTTCTTCCGTAGTGCGGTCATCCTCACCACTCAGCACAGACATTGCCACGCTGTTCAGTTCAATGACGCGCAACACCATGGAGCGGAGGAAAAGGTATTCAGGTTCGTTGGGCAGGTTGCTTCTCAGATGAACACTGATGGACTCAATTTCCTCGACGCAGGACAGCGCCAGTTCATCGCGCTCCGCCCTCTGCCACGGGGCAATGGCCACAACGCTCATAAAGCACCGCCCTTCTTGATAGCAGCCAGCATGTCCTCATAGCTGCTCTCCGTCAGGTTCGCCACGTCCATTGCCACAAATGCCGCCATGCTTGCCAGGCGTCGGATACGTGAATTACTCGCGGTCTCGGCTTCGATAGTTTTGGCAATCTCGACAACCCATTCAAGGGCTTCTGCCGCAGTGCGAAGGGGGTCAATTACGTCCTCGGGATGCAGTCCGCCAAACATACGCCTGCAGGCCGAAAGGTCCTGCTGGCAGGCATCAGACAACGGCGGCGGCAGTGCTGATAGCGGCAGTCCGAGCGCAATGCAGTCGATGGCATCGCGCGGCTGCACGTCAGGCTGTTTTTGGCAAGGCTGCGCCCCCACTGCCTCGCTGGCAGCGTTTTTCTTGGTCTTCATGGTTCAGCCCTCCAGGATGGCGGACAGGTTGCGCAGCGCGGAAAGGGCTTGAATGGCCTTGCGGCGGGCGCCGGGCAGATTGGCCTGAGGTTGGCGCAGATAGAACACGGCCATGTTCAGCGCGTTGTGCGCATCGGCGTGCAATTGGATGGGGTCAGGCGTGCCCGTGGTGGGCGAGGTGGGCGCAGCAGTGCGCAAAGAGATAGCCATGATTGGCTCCAAGCAGGTTCGGTTTGCATAAACCACCGCTCCACTTCCACGTGGGGGCGGTGACTCGATGGGTGTGGAAGACCGGGAACCCGCTTGCGCGAACCGGCCAGGCTTGCGCCTGCCCATCGAGCCACCATAAAAAGGGGCACGAACGACAAAGCCGCACTCCATTGCGGGAACTGCGGCTTTCGTCGCAGCGGATTCAGCGGACTTCCACATCCGATTGCGCGTAACAGGCGCAATACATGAACTGTAGCACGGCATCTTGTAGCGAGGGAAGGGACGGCGCATTACTGCAACCCCTTCTCTGTCAGGCACTGGCGCCCTGCGTCGGTCAGGCGGTAGCGTCCCGGCTGCGTCAGCAGGCCATCGCTGTCCACCACGGTGATGCGCTCCATCTCGATGGCGTCATGGCCAAAGCGCTGGCGCAGTTGGCGGATGACCTCCGGGCCATTGGACACACCGGCAATGCGGTCAATGGCCTCGCGGGCAATCCAGTTTCTCGAATCAACCAGGGCACGAACCACACGGGTCTGACGTGGCGTCATGCTGCGGGTGCTGATACGATGGGCGCCGTTACTAGGGGCGCTCAGTTCTGCATTGCGGGGCTGGGCGTTTTCTTTTGGGCTCATGCCTGAACCCTCCATGCATGGCGGATGCGCGCGGCGACGGAGAAGATGGCGAGCAGCATCATTCATGCCCCCCAGCAAAAGCCCGTAGCTTGGCGTCGGCCAGGTGCTCGGCAGCCTGGGCGGCGCGCGCAGCCTGTGCATCGAGCGCGGCGCGCATGACCCGGGAGGCCTGGGCGGCGCGCACTGCCTGGGCGTCGAGGGCGGCGCGTGCGTAATCGTTGCCAGGCTCACGGCCTGCCATCGGTGTGGTACCGCGGGAGACTCCTGGCTCTGCGGAGTCAATGATGGCGAAGGCGCTCATGCGGCCACCTGCAGGCGAGGCATGCGCTTGGCCTTCTGGGCTTCAATCCAAGTGTTCAGCTCACCATCGTCGAAGAACACGGCGCTTTGGCGATGGTCACCCATCTTGATGGGGCGGGGAAAGCTGGGGTCGAGCTTCACCAGGCGCTCGATGCTGGAACGGCTTTGACCGATAAGAGTGGCGGCAGTGGATTTCTTGATAAGAGGCATGTTCTTGCGTCCTTGCGCTTTGTGAGACATGCCGCGAATGTCTGCGGAGGGGGCCGCGTCTACCACCTCGCGCGCGTTTGCGCCTGCTATCGCGCGTTGGAGCCTGCCCGCGCCCTCCTTACCCGGTCGCGCCGGCTATCCCTTGAAAGCTCCTGGGGCTTGTCGTTCGCATCTCGCCACTGGATACGGCCATCCTCCGTCACGCCCACAAGCGGCGGGCGCGGCGTCGGCCCTACAGCCCACGCCCGCATCAACACGAAAACCTGCGCGGCATCGCCGCCACAGTCCCGCATGGCCTTCTCCACCAGCGGGGCCAGCAAGTCCCGCCGCTGGCGCTTCATTGGCATCACGGCCACCCCAGCAGTGGGCGAGCCCTCCATGGCGTCAGCATCTTCTGGCCCCTGCCCTCCCATCTCCCCTGGTAGCGGCTCCCACTCCATCACATACCGCGCCAGCTCGGCGGCGTTGTGTCTCGCCTTGGCCTCGTCCTTTTGCCCTGTCGCCTGCGCCAGCTCGGCCACCCATTCCTCCGTGAAGGCGCCGCGCTCGCAGCGTTCGTACACCACACCCCCAGCGGTCTCATCAAACTCCAGAAGCTGCCGGACTGTGAACGGGAAAGGCAGCAACGGGCGCTGCCCCGGAAGGCCATACATGCCAGGCTCACCCTGCTTCGGCTCAGGATCGCTCAGTCCGGTGCAGGCCGCCAACTCCTGCGGTAACGTCACTTGCACCGCTTCTTCATCCAGCGCCAGCCAAAGCCCATCACGCCGGAACACGTAGAGCACTGCACCGCCATCACCAAAGCTCTCCCCGCTCAGCATGCTCATGCCCAGCAGGGCCCGCAGGTCTTCCCGCTGATAAGTCTTTATCACCACCACACTGCCTTAGTACAACACCTGTAGAGAATGCCCCGGCAGGCGAGCAGGCTCCCCGCTTTTCATTTGGCAGGACTATCCGGGGCAAAACATCGCGGGCCTGCACCTCGGCTTTCGAGGACTGGCTGGCCGCGCTGCTGTTGAAAGATGCCAAGGTACGCAAGTGGTACGCACGGAATGTAGGCTTCGCCCGCGTACCAAACGAAGGGCGCGTGCTGCGAACCGACAACGCTGCCGTGCAGCCCCCTCATCCAGGCACAGCCTGAATGCACGGCATTTGAGCGGCCTGCGGAAGGAACTCAAGCATTCGGCGCATTGCAGGGCGCGGTAGACCTCGATCTCGACGCGTTGGTTGCAGATAGGCAGCACGGTCTGAGGTCGGTATGCACCGGATGACGCCGCGCAGGTTTCCATATATATCCGAGGTCTAGGACAAGTTCCGAAAAGGTGCCGATGCGATCACTTATTCTTGGGTGTCAGGCGCGCGCCCAGCTCGCCGTGACCCGCAAAATCAGCAGCACCACAAATGTTCCAGGAAGTCCCATGAAATACGACCAAGCTCGCGCCTTACAACTCCTCCGAGAAGGCAGTGGCAATCCTAACGCCATCTTCCGCGACTCGCAGGAAGATGCGATTCGTCACCTCGTTATGGGTGCAGAGGGGCGCCTCCTCGTAATTCAAAAGACGGGTTGGGGCAAAAGCTTCGTTTACTTCATCGCGGCAAAACTGATTCGCGAACAAGGGGGGGGGCCAACCCTCCTGGTATCCCCCTTGCTCTCTCTCATGCGAGATCAGGAGATGGCGGCGGAGCGCATGAATGTGACGGCCAGAACCGTCAACTCGACCAATCGGCTGGATTGGGACGAGATCGCCAAGCAGATCGAGGAAGGGAAGATCGACGTCCTCATGTTCCACCCGAAGCAGCTGGCGAACACGAATTTCCAGGCCAGCCTGCTGGCCAAGATTCCCAACGTGTCGATGCTCGTCGTCGACGAAGCCCACTGCATTTCGGACTGGGGGCATGACTTCGTGCCCGAGTACAAGCTGGTCACGCGGCTCATTACGTCGCTGCCTTCCAACTTGCCGGTGCTCGCGACCACGGCCACGGCAAACGAACGCGTGTCAGGCGATCTCGAGCAGATCCTTGGCCCCAAACTGCAAGTGAAACGCGGCTCGCTGAATCGGCCATCCATCACGCTCCAGACAATAACATTTGCAAACGATGCAGAGAGGCTCGCCTGGCTCGCACAGACAGTGCGCAGCCTTCCCGGTAGCGGCATCATCTATGCCCTGACGAAGGCCCATGTGCAATACATCGTCAGTTGGCTCACGCACTGCGGACTTACGGTCATGGGCTATACAAGCGGGTCAGAGGACCGCGCTTTTCTCGAGCGTGCGCTCAAGGAGAACAAGGTCAAGGCGCTTGTTGCGACCTCGGCGCTTGGCATGGGCTATGACAAGCCTGACTTGACCTTCGTCATCAATTACCAGCCACCGTCCTCTGTCGTCCACTACTACCAGCAAGTGGGGCGCGCCGGGCGTGCGATCGATGATGCTCGCGGAGTCGTACTGGCGGTCAAGAACCAACAGGACATCAACACCCACTTCATCGACAGCGCGTTTCCAACGCGTGATGAGGTAACCGCTGTCATGGAAGCGCTCGATACGGCTGGGGACGATGGCCTTTCAGTGCCGGCTCTTCAGGAGGTCATCAACTTGAGCAAGGGACGAATCGTTAAAACGCTGGATGCTCTTGCCATCGAGAACCCCTCGCCGATCCTGAAGGAAGGCTCAAGCTGGAAGTTCACAGGCAGGATGTTGGCGGACAGCTTCTGGGAGACGGCCCGAAGGGTGACTGATCTGCGGCGAGCCGAGCTCGCTCAGATGAAGGAGTACATGGCCCTCACCGAAGGGCACATGAAGTTTTTGGTCGCGGCTCTCGATGGTGACCCGACTACCGTTGAGGAGCCGCGCAGTCCACCGTTGCCCACCGCGGTTGCCCCGGCGCTCGTTGCGGAGGCGGATCGGTACATGAAGGACACCAGCTTGCCGATCCAGGCGCGCAAGAAGTGGCCTGACGGAGGACTAGACGGATACGAGCTGCGGGGAAATATTGCAGAGAATCTGCGTGCGGGAGACGGTTTGGCGCTCTCGATGTACGGTACGGCAGGGTGGGGCGATATCGTCCGTGATGCTCGCTACGTACAGAAGCACTTCGGCGACGACCTCGTGAAGGCATGCGCCGGGCTGGTGCGCCGGGCTGCTTTTAAACCAGCTCCGGAATGGGTCACCTGCATCCCGTCACTCAACAATCCGAATCTCGTGCCGAGCTTTGCGAAGCGGCTTGCCGCTGAGCTTGGCCTTCCATTCCACGCAGCGCTGACCAAGGTGAAGCACACC
Organism: Delftia sp. CH05; assembly: GCF_009827015.1. Lineage (NCBI taxonomy): Bacteria > Pseudomonadati > Pseudomonadota > Betaproteobacteria > Burkholderiales > Comamonadaceae > Delftia > Delftia sp. CH05. The sequence continues at coordinate 216,002 of NZ_WUMG01000002.1, forward strand.
TCCGCTCAGAAGTACATGCACAATAGCTCTCAACAGGCGAGGAACCTGGATCAGTCGCTTGAATTTAGCGACTTTGACGGCAAGGTCGGCCCGGTGTTGTTGGTCGACGATATCGTGAACTCGGGTTGGACGTTCACGGTTGGCGCTTGGCTGCTGCGCTCCAACGGTTGCGGCGAAGTGTGGCCCCTCGCGCTTGCCAAAACTGGGAATGAAGAATGAGTCCGCAGATTTCCGAAAACTGCCAAGCGATCTTGCTCTTAACGGCGCCGCTGATGGTCGGCAAGGTTAGTACCCGTGCGGAACTGTTGAAGCAACGTGAGTACAGCGACCTCACAAGGTTCCTCATGCAACAAGGCTTTCAGCCGTCCGACCTTCTCAGCCCACAGTCCCCTGCGCTGCGCGAAGCCGAGCACCTGTTTGGGCCAGGACGACTGACCCGCTTGATGGGCAGAGGGTTTCAGCTTGCCCAGGCGCTTGAGTATTGGAGTGCGCGTTCGATCTGGGTGGTGAGTCGCGCCGATTCCCGTTATCCCAAGCGGATCAAGTCACGTCTTAAGCACGAAGCGCCGCCCGTCATGTACGGTTGTGGCGATTTGGATCTTGTCGACAACGGCGGCCTAGCTGTCGTAGGTTCCCGTGACGCGGACGACGAGATACTGAGCTATGCCCAGCGTGCGGGAGAGAGGGCGGCCAGTGTTGGCAGAGGCTTGATCTCCGGTGGCGCTAAGGGTGTCGACAGTGCTGCTATGAATGGGGCTGAGGCTCTTGGCGGCATAGTCTGCAACGTCATGGCAGAAGGACTAGCGCAGGCGGCAATCAGTCGGAGATTCAGAGATGGCCTTCAAGAGAGACGCACATTGCTGATCTCTCCCTATGACCCAAGCGCTGGCTTCAACGTCGGGCACGCCATCGCGCGCAACAAGTTTATCTTCGCGTTGGCTGACATTGGCTTGGTCGTGAATTCAGACTTAGAGCGGGGTGGGACGTGGGCAGGCGCGATAGAGCAGCTTCGTAAGCTTCACTTTGTTCCGCTCTACATTCGATCGAGTGGCAAGCGTTCAGCTGGCCTAGACGCTTTGCTCCGAGAGGGAGCCTTGCTCTGGCCAGAGCCGGAGGATGGACAAGCGCTAGAGGCGCTGTTTGCGGATCGATCAAACGATAGCCAGGCTGCTGCTTATCAGGAAAATCTTGACTTCAAGATTTCTGCTGTTGCGCCGAGCGCGGTTTCGGATGCAGTTCCAGATGCAGCGCGCCAGTTGTCGATTCTTGAAGAGCCGCCTGGTGACCGAGGGGCCTTCAAAGAAGATACGTCAGATCCGTCGGCTGCACAAAAGCTCACTCTCGTTGAGGCTCCCTCTGGTCCGCCAGTTGGCTTAAAGCATGAGATGTTCGCGACCTTTGAACGGTTGATTCGGCAGGTACTTCACGCACCCAAGAAGGCCGCTCAGATCGCCGAGGAGTTGGATCTCAATCAGATGCAGACGAGAGACTGGTTGAACCGACTAGTTGCCAACGGTGTAATCGAAAAGAAGAAGAGCGACGCGACCTACCGGCTTGCCGCTTGAAGCCCCTCTGAGGAGAGCGCCTCGCCGAGCTCGCATCCAAGTCCGAAATGCGAGTCTCGGGGGTATCTGCCAAAGCGAAAGCCTTTCGCCAGGGCGCGCCACAGCCTTGCTGTCGCCTAGTCTTTGCAATTAAGCAAGACGCGCGCTGAGCCAGTCGTTCAACTGCGGATCCCGGCCACGCTCATAGAGTTGCGGGCCACGGAGGATAAGCGGTCCCATGTGGGGCCTGCTGCGGGCGCTCGGGCGTCCAGCCGGGAGTGACTCAAGTCAACCTGAAACGGCCGGCAACTGGCCGGCAGAGATCATCGCGCATTGACAACTCATTCGGCTCGCCAGCCTACGGCTGACAGTTCACGCCTTGTTACAAAGCTGGCGCCAACACGCCACTTGGCGGCAGCAGCCTCGCAGGCGACGAATAGCTACATATTCAATAGCAACAAACACAAACTGCACTTGGCGGAACACCTGGAACACCAGGATTTCTTGCGGTGTTCCACCAAAAAAGAGAGAAAACAATTCTCAAATCAACAACTTACCTTACATGGAACACCGGAACACCTGGAACACCACATAAATACAAGTCGCGTGCGATAGCAGCAGCAGGATGTCTCGGCCTTGGTGCTTCTGCTACCCACTTCAGGCAGCACGCACACCAGCAAGGTCTGCCGCCATGGCGTCCAGCCTGTCTGCCCACCACTGCATCAGTTCACGGCGCTGGGCCAGGTACTGCGCTTTGTTGTAGACGCCCTCAGTGCCTCTGACCTTGTGTGCCAGAGCGCTATCCACGATGCGCCATTCCTTCCCGGCCTCGTTGGCCGCTGTGCTGAACAGGTGGCGCATGCCGTGGGGTGTCTGCCGCCCCTTGTAGCCCATGCGCGCAAGAGCCTGATTGAACGTCATGTTGCTGATGGGCGTGTCCATACTGCCGCGGCCCGGGAACAGGAGAGGGCTCTTTCCTGCGTACTGCTTTAGTTCGCGCAACAGCTTCACGGCCTGGTCTGGCAGTGGAAACACGAACTCGCGGCGCTCCTTCTTCCGGCTGGCGGCCACCGTCCATAGCCCCGCCTCAAGGTCGAACTCATCCCATGGCGCTTCTCTCAGCTCAGACGGGCGCACCGCCAACAGCGCCAGCAACTGCAGCCCGATGGACAGAGAGCGCGACGGATGGGCGCGCATCGCACGAATCAGGCCGGGAATCTCTGCCTGGGACACATGAGCAAAGTTCTCATTGCGGCTGGGCGCAATGAACTTGTGCAGGTTGTCGATGGGGTTGAACTTTGCGCGGTCGGTCACCTGGGCCAGAGCGTAGATGTCTCGGCAGTAGGCCCGTGCCTTGGCGATGGTTTCGAGAATGCCCTTTTCCTCCATGCGCTTGAACAGGGCAAACCACTCGCTGGCGGGGATGGCTGTGTAGTCCCGTGCTCCCATGCTGGGTAGAACGTGGTTCTCAATCATGGCCTTGGCGCGGTCATAGGTGTCACCTGTCCAGCTCTTGGCGTCCTTCTTGACCTTGAGCCACTCAGTTGCCAGTTGGGCGAATGTCTCGCGTGGTTCCGCATCCTCCAGCGCAGGCGGGCTTTTCGCCTGGGGCAGCGGGATTCCTTCATCCTTGGACTGCTTGAGCCACTGGCGGGCCTTCTCACGCGCCTGCTGGCCGGTGAGCTGATGCGTGCCCTTGCCGTATCCACCAATCCCCAGCCACCCCCATTTCCCCTCTGGCGTCTTGTACCTGAGCTGCCAATCCTTCGTGCCGCTCGGCTTCACGCGCAGGTACACGCCATCGCCGTGCCGCTCACGGTACATGGTGGCTCCCGGCTCAAGGCTCTCTATCACCGTATCCGGCATGGGCCTTCGCTTGATTTCTTCTCGCTTCATGCCTTGTATCCCTGAGTTAGAAAAACCAGGTAATTTTGCAGGGATACACGAGGGGATACAAGAAAAGTCGCGCTGTGTAGCCGCATGCATGAGCATGTACAGGCATGCTTGCAAGGCTAAGCCCTTGTCAGAAAACAAAAAACCCGCATGTTTGAGCATGCGGGTTTATGTTTTTGGTGCCGGTTGTCGGATTCGAACTGACGACCTACCGCTTACAAGGCGGGTGCTCTACCAACTGAGCTAAACCGGCGAAGCACGCATTCTAGCGCAGAAAAATGCTGCCTCGGACTTTCCCGATGGGGCCAAGCACGCTTGCGGGAGCAACGGTATGCGCGCCGATGCGAAAAACCTACTTGACCAGCTTCAGCGAAGGCCGCGTACCCGAAGGCGGCGGCGTGCGCGGTGGCTCTTCGTCATCACCTTCGCTGTGGATGCTCACCAGCTGCACCACGCGCTCGTCGGATGCAGGCTCGGCCGGCACCTCAGCGGCGGCGTCCTGTGGCACAGGCTCATCGGATGCCTGCCCGGGCGAAACATCGTTGTCGGCTTCGGCCTCGGGCTCCGGCGCCGGGAAAGCCATGCCTTGCCCGGTCTCGCGTGCGTAGATGGCCATCACCTGCTCCACGGGCACCATGATTTCGCGGGGCTTGCCGCCAAAGCGGGCCGTGAAGCTGATGAAATCATTGCCCATCTGCAGGCCGCTGGTGGCGTCGTAGCTGACGTTGAGCACGATCTCGCCGTCGCGCACGAACTCGCGCGGCACCTGCACATTGCGGTCCACACGCACGGCGATGTGGGGCGTGAAGCCGTTGTCGGTGCACCACTCGTACAGTGCCCGGATCAGGTAGGGGCGGGTGGAAGTTGCTTCGGGGGCAGTCATGACGATCCCAGGAAATGAGTGGTCTGAGTGGTCGGAACACGAAAACGGGCAGGATGGCGACCGGTTGACCGCCTTCCCTGCCCGCGCAATCAGTCGTCAACCGATGCGAATTACTTGCGCATCACCTTCTCGGAAGGCGTCAGCGCTTCGATGTAGGCAGGGCGCGAGAAGATGCGCTCGGCGTACTTGAGCAGCGGGGCGGCGTTCTTGGACACCTCGATGCCGTAGTAGTCCAGGCGCCACAGCAGCGGGGCGATGGCCACGTCCAGCATGGAGAAGTTCTCGCCCAGCATGTACTTGTTCTTGAGGAACACGGGAGCCAGCTGCGTCAGGCGGTCGCGGATGTGGGCGCGGGCCTTCTCGATGGCCTTTTCGTTGCCCTTGACGTTGCGCTCCTCGAGCGTGCTCACGTGGACGAACAGTTCCTTTTCGAAATTCAGCAGGAACAGGCGCACGCGGGCGCGGTCCACCGGGTCGCCGGGCATCAGTTGGGGATGCGGGAAGCGCTCGTCGATGTACTCGTTGATGATGTTCGATTCGTACAGGATCAGGTCGCGCTCGACCAGGATGGGCACCTGGCCGTACGGATTCATCACGCTGATGTCTTCAGGCTTGCTGAACAGGTCCACATCGCGGATCTCGAAGTCCATGCCTTTTTCGAACAGGACGAAGCGGCAACGGTGTGAAAAGGGGCAGGTCGTTCCCGAATAAAGCACCATCATGGTGGAGGCTCCTAAAAATCAAAAAGAGTGGGTCGCTCGCGGCGCCCACTCTGCACACAGTTCAGCCGCAGCAATTGCTTGCACGGCCTTCTGCAGTCACGGTTTTATTTGACGTCTTTCCAGAACGCGGCGTTGAGGCGCCATGCGATGAAGATGAAGACCGCCAGGAAAAGCAGCACACCCACGCCAATGCGGGTGCGGCTGTTCTGTGCCGGCTCACCCATCCATTGCAGGTAGTTCACCAGATCGCCAACTGCCTGATCGTACTGCACTGCGCTCATGCTGCCAGGAGAGACCTGCTCCCACCCCTTGAAAACCTGGGTCTTCACACCGTGCTCCTCGGCTTCTTCGAAGATGGCGCGGCGCTCGCCCTGCAGTTGCCACAGCGCATGGGGCATGCCCACGCTGGGGAAGGCCAGATTGTTCCAGCCCGTGGCCTTGGTGTCGTCGCGGTAGAAGGTGCGCAGGAAGGTGTAGAGGTAGTCGGCGCCCGTGCCGTTGTGGCCGGCACGCGAACGTGCGATCACCGTCAGGTCCGGAGGATTGGCGCCGAACCACTCCTTGGCTTCCTTGGGGTTGATGGCCGCCTTCATGGTCTCGCCGACCTTGTCGGTGGTGAAAAGCAGGTTGTCCTTGATTTCCTGCTCGGTCAGCCCGATGTCCTGCAGCCGGTTGAAGCGCATGAATGCGGCCGAGTGGCAGCTCAGGCAGTAGTTGACGAACAGCTTGGCGCCGTTTTGCAGCGATGCCGTGTCATTCGTCTTGCCCGGGGCCTTGTCCCAGGCGATGCCGCCTTCGGCAGCCTGTGCACCGGTCACGATGCCCAGGGCCGCGATCAACGTGAGAATCAGTTTCTTCATTGTTGTTCTCTCCAGCTTCAGTGCGGCTTGAACGTCACACGATCGGGAACGGGTTTGGTCTTGCCCAGACGGCTCCACCAGGGCATCAGCAGGAAGAAGCCGAAGTAGAACAGCGTTCCGACCTGGGACACGCGCTCGCCGATGGGCGAAGGCGGCTGCACGCCGAGATAGGCCAGGATCACGAAGTTGATCACGAAGATGCCGTAGAGATACTTGTGCCAGCTCGGGCGGTAGCGGATGGACTTGACCGGGCTGCAATCGAGCCAGGGCAGCGCGAACAGGATGATCACGGCACCGCCCATCACCACCACACCCCAGAACTTGGCATCGATGGACAGCATCATGGCGATGACGCCCAGGGCCACGATGGCGACCACGCCCTTGACGGCGGCCGGCAGGCGCGACTTGAGCACGCCAAAGCCCGCACCCAGCACCACGCAGGCGATGAGCACGTACATCATCTCGCTGGTGATGGCACGCAGCATCGAGTAGAACGGCGTGAAGTACCAGACCGGCGCAATGTGCGAAGGCGTCTTCAGCGGATCGGCCGGGATGAAGTTGTTGTACTCCAGGAAGTAGCCGCCGAACTCGGGCGCGAAGAACACCACGGCCGAGAACAGGAACAGGAACACCGTCACGCCGAAGATGTCGTGCACCGTGTAGTAGGGATGGAAGGGAATGCCGTCCAGCGGATGGCCCTTGGCGTCCTTGGGCGCGTTGGGGCCCTTGATCTCGATGCCATCCGGGTTGTTGGAGCCCACATCGTGCAGCGCCAGCAAGTGGGCCACGACCAGGCCCAGCAGCACCAGGGGCACGGCGATCACGTGGAAGCTGAAGAAGCGGTTGAGCGTGGCATCGCCCACCACGTAGTCGCCACGGATCAGCAGCGCCAGGTCAGGGCCGATGAAGGGGATCGCCGAGAACAGGTTCACGATCACCTGGGCGCCCCAGTACGACATCTGGCCCCAGGGCAGCAGGTAGCCCATGAAGGCCTCGGCCATCAGCACCAGGAAGATGGCGCAGCCGAAGATCCAGACCAGTTCACGCGGCTTGCGGTACGAACCGTACAGAAGACCGCGGAACATGTGCAGATAGACGACGACGAAGAAGGCCGACGCACCCGTGGAGTGCATGTAGCGGATCAGCCAGCCCCAGGGCACATCGCGCATGATGTACTCCACCGAGGCGAACGCCTTTTCGGCGTCGGGCTTGTAGTGCATCACCAGGAAGATGCCGGTGACGATCTGGATCACCAGCACCAGCAGCGCCAGCGAGCCGAAGATGTACCAGAAGTTGAAATTCTTCGGAGCGTAGTACTCCGACATGTGCACGCGATAGGCGTCGAAAGCCGTGGGAAAACGGTTCTCGAACCAGTTCGTGAGCTTGGCGCCGGCGGGCGCATTCGGATCGATGTCCTTGAATTCGTGGGCCATTGTTCTTGTCTCCCTCAAGCCTTGTCTTCACCAATGAGGAGCTTGGTCTCCGACAGGTACATGTGCGGCGGCACCTGCAGGTTGTCGGGAGCCGGCTTGTTCTTGAAGACACGGCCAGCCATGTCAAAGGTCGAGCCATGGCAGGGGCACAGGAAGCCGCCCTTCCAGTCGCTGGGCAGCGAGGGCTGGGCGCCCGGCTGGAACTTGTCGGAAGGCGAGCAGCCCAGATGCGTGCAGATGCCGACGACGACCAGCACTTCGGGCTTGATCGAGCGGGCCTCGTTCATCGCATAGGGCGGCGTGAACTCTTCAGGGTGGCGCTTGGATTGGGGATCGGCCAACTGGCTGTCCAGTTCGGGCAGCTCCTTGATCTGGTCAGGCGTGCGCTTGATGATCCAGACGGGCTTGCCGCGCCACTCGACCGTGAGCTTCTCGCCGTCCTTGAGGGCGGAGATATCGACCTCCACTGCAGCCCCGGCGGCTTTGGCCTTCTCGGATGGCTGGAAGGTGCTCACGAACGGGACGGCTGTCGCCACGCCGCCCACCGCACCAGCGCACGCCGACGTGATGATCCACGTCCGCTTGCTGGAGTCGATTGGAGTGTCACTCATGGGGTTCCTCGAACTACGTCGCTTGAGTTGGGGTCAACAATAAATTGTAGCGGGGCGAGTATGGTTATTCCATGCTGCTTGTGCCGTTGACAGGCTCCAAAGCCGCGCAATACTGCGCTATCTCAAACTCTTTCCAGATGGAGCCAGCCATGGGCATGATGCAGGAATTTCGTGAGTTCGCAGTTAAGGGAAACGTGGTAGATCTCGCCGTGGGCGTCATCATTGGTGGAGCGTTTGGCAAAATCGTTGATTCCGTGGTAAACGACCTGATCATGCCGGTCGTGGGCCTGGTTTTCGGCAAGCTGGACTTCTCCAATCTGTTCGTCGTGCTGGGCAGCGTACCCCCCGGAACGGCGATGACGCTCGATGCGCTCAAGAAGGCCGGCGTCCCCGTATTTGCCTATGGAAACTTCATCACGGTGGCAGTGAACTTCATCATCCTGGCCTTCATCATTTTCATGATGGTCAAGCAGATCAACCGCCTGCGCCGCGAGGCACCGGCAGCCCCCGCTCCCGCGCCCGTCCCCCCCGAAGACATCGTGCTGCTGCGCGAGATTCGCGACAGCCTCAAGCGCTGAAATCCGTGTTTTGACGCAAATCAAAACGCCCGTGGCATGGTTGCCACGGGCGTTTTCCATTACTGCAGATTCCCGGTGCTTGGGCTAGCCATTCAAGCCGCCAATTTGCGCGCCATTCGCACGGCCTCAATCAGGCTTCCGGCCTCTGCAACACCCTGCCCCGCAATATCGAAAGCCGTGCCGTGGTCCGGACTGGTGCGTACCAGCGGCAGCCCCAATGTGACATTCACGCCTTTTTCCACGCCCAGGTACTTCACGGGAATCAGTCCCTGGTCGTGGTACATGGCCAGCACCGCGTCGAACTCGCCGGGATGGGCGGGAGCATTGCGGGCGCGCATGAACACCGTATCGGGCGCAAAAGGTCCGTGGGCGTCCAGGCCCTCGGCGCGCGCCTGGGCGATGGCCGGGGCAATGATCTCCACCTCCTCGCTGCCGAACAGGCCGCCCTCGCCCGCATGCGGGTTCAGCCCTGCCACACCGATCCGCGGCGGGCGGCCCAGGCTGCGAGACAAGGCCTCATGCGTGATGCGCAAGGTCTGCAGCAGGTTGTCCTTCGTTACCGCATCGATCGCCTTGCGCAGCGAGGTATGGATGCTGACCAGCACCGTGCGCAGCTCATCGTTGGCCAGCATCATGCGCACCGGCATGTGCGACAGCTCCACGCCCGCGTGTCGGGCCGCCTCGAATTGCAGCAATTCCGTGTGGCCGGGGAAGTCCACGCCTGCGGCATGCAGCGCCTCCTTGTGCAGCGGCGCCGTCACCAGAGCCGCGATCTCGCCGCGCAAGGCAGCCCGCGCAGCCCAGACCACGCAGCGCGCGGCCGCGTCACCGGCGCTGGCGCTCACCTGCCCCCAGGGCGCAGGACCGGGCAGCCCGGGCAGTTCCAGCAAAGGGACGCAATGGGGCGGCACCTGCCACAGTTGCTCGACCGACTCGATGACGGCCACGGGCATGGGAATGGCGTTGTCGCCATCGCGCGCACGCGCCGCCACGGCGGCTGCCCGGCGCAGCGTCTGCAACTCGCCGACGACGAAGCAGCCGCGCATCTGCTCGGGCGCGTCCATGAACGCCTTGGCAATGGTCTCGGGCCCCACCCCGGCAGAGTCGCCCTGGGTGATGGCCATCAAGGCCGTGGACTGTGTGGAATCAGGCATTTTCAGTATCCGGATCAGGCAAGCCGGTCATTCGCACCACGCTTGCGGCAAAAGGCTCCGCCAAAGGGATGCGCCAAGGATGGAACTGCATCAGGCCGGATTGTCGATCTCGATGAAACGGTGCTCCAGCCCCAGCTCCAATGCCACCTGACCCGCCAGGGCCGGCGCGCCGTAGCGCTCCGTGGCATGGTGGCCTGCTGCCAGGAAGGCCACGCCCGTCTCGCGCGCCAGATGCGCCTGCGGCTCGGAAATCTCGCCCGTGATGAAGGCATCGGCCCCAGCGGCAATCGCGGCCTCAAAGAAACCTTGCGCGCCGCCCGTGCACCAGGCAATGCGGCGAATGGGGTGATTGGGGCGCAGGCGCTCTCCCCCCACGCAGACAGGCGTGCGCCCCAACGCCTGCTCCACATGCCTGCCCAACGCAGCCGCATCGGCAAAATCCGCTGCCGCCATCCAGCCCAGGTTCTGCTCGCCAAACGTTGCCTGGCCCTCAAGCCCCAGCTGCACGCCCAACTGCGCGTTGTTGCCCCATTGCGGATGGGCATCCAGCGGCAGATGGTAGGCAAAGAGATTGATGTCGTGGGCCAGCAGCAGGCGGATGCGCTCCTTGAGCCAGCCAGTGATGCGGCCATCCATGCCGCGCCAGAACAGGCCGTGGTGCACGAAGATGGCATCGGCCTGCGCCTCGATGGCCGCCTCGATCAGCGCGCGGCTGGCCGTCACCCCGCTGACGATGCGGCGGATCTCGCCGCGCCCCTCCACCTGCAGGCCGTTGGGACCATAGTCCTTGAAGCGCTCGGGCTGCAGCAAACCGTCGAAGTGGGCCAGGAGTTCTTGTCGCGTGGTGCTCATGAAAGGATTGTCAGCGATCCATGCGGCGCCCAGGAAAAAGGGCAGCCATGCTGCCCTTCATTCCACTGCCAAGCTCAGCCGCGCCTGGGTTGCCAACCACGGCAGGCAAGGGGCCAGAAGCCGATGGCCGCGCCCAGGATGCCCATGGCCGCCACATAGTGGGCCGGCGCCATCACATCCACCTGCTGCCACACGGACACCAGCATGGGCGTCATGCCGCCGAACACCGCATAGGCCATGTTGTAGGCAAAGGACAGGCCCGTGAAACGCACCTCGGCCGGGAAAGCGCGCACGCCCACCACCGGCAGCAGCGCAATGCTGCCCACGAAAAAGCCCACCAGCGCGTAGCTCCACACCAGCGAGGACGCCGTGCCCGGCAGGTTCAGATAGAACGCATAGGCCGTCACTGTCATGCCCAGCCAGCCCGTGACCATGGCCACACGCGTGCCCATCCGGTCGGACAGCCAGCCCCAGAACACACAGCCCAGCGTCAGCGTCACCGTGGCCACGGCGTTGGCCTTCATGGCCAGGGCCGCGTCGATGTGGAAGACCTTCTGCAGATAGGCCGGCGTGAACAGCACCACCACCACGATGGCCGTGGACAGCACCCAGGTCATCAGCGCCACCAGCACGCAGGCCTGGCGGTGGTCGCGCACGATGGTCTTGAGCGGCAGTTCGCGGTCGGCCTGCTTGCGCGCCATCAGCTCCTGGAAGATGGGTGTCTCATGCAGGAACTTGCGCAGATAGACCGACACCAGGCCGAACACGCCGCCCAGGATGAAGGGCAAGCGCCAGGCCCAGTCGTGGATCTCCTCGGCGCTGTAGGTGCTGTTGAGCCAGACACCGATGATGGAGCCCAGGAAAATGCCGCCCGTGATGCCCGAAGTCAGCGAGCCGATGGCAAAGCCATAGTGGCGCGCCGGCGCATGCTCGGCCACGAAGACCCAGGCGCCCGGCATCTCGCCACCAATGGCCGCGCCCTGCAGCACGCGCATGGCCAGCAGCAAAATCGGCGCGGCAATGCCGATGGAGGCATAGGTGGGCAGCAGGCCGATCACCAGCGTGGGCACGGCCATCAGGAAGATGGACAGCGTGAACATCTTCTTGCGGCCCAGGATGTCGCCAAAGTGCGCAATCAGAATGCCGCCGATGGGCCGGGCCAGGTAGCCCGCCGCAAAAATGCCCAGCGTCTGCAGCTGGCGCAGCCAGTCCGGCATCTCGGCCGGGAAGAACAGCTTGCCGATGACATTGGCGAAGAAAACGAAAACGACGAAGTCGTAGAACTCCAGGGTGCCACCCAGGGCCGACAGGCCCAGGGTCTTGTAGTCCTGTCGGTTGAGAGGACGTGCGGTCGCAACAGCAGGGGCCATGCCCGGCTGCGCTTGGTCAAGCGTAGTCATGGTTTTTTTCCAGGGATCGAACAGCAGGACGGCGCGGTGGATGCCACGGCAACGGATGGGCGTGCGGCGGCAGATCGTTCTGCAAGACTTCGGGATCGGAGGACTTGGCTCTCTCTTGGGGCCGGCTTGTGGGCCAGCGCAACAGCGAACGCGGCGTGGCGCAGTCGTCCGGGGATTCTAGGGTTTGTACTGTAGCTGTGTGGGGAGCGCGGCTTTGGTGCTCGCCCGCCGGCCCACCGCCCCGCTCACGACATGCCTCACAATGGGGCCTTGTACTCCCGCACAGAACACCACACTTCATGAAACGCACCTGGCTGCTGTTTTCGCAGGCGGTCACCATCCTGGTGGCTGCCTACTTCGTCGTTGCCACCCTGCAGCCGGACTGGCTGCGCCGCGGCGCCGTGCGCAGCAACGCGGGCATTGCGTTGCTGGAGGCGCCGGCCACGCCCGTCGGAGAAGTCAGCCCGGGCAGCTTTGCACCTGCGGCCAAGAAGGCGGCGCCGGCCGTGGTGAGCATCAACACCAGCAAGGCGGTACGGCATCCGCGCAGCAACGATCCGTGGTTCCAGTTCTTCTTCGGCGACCAGGGCACGCAGGAGCAGGCAGGCCTGGGCAGCGGCGTGATCATCAGCACCGACGGCTACATCCTGACCAACAACCACGTGGTCGAGGGCGCCGATGACATCGAGGTCACGCTGACCGACAGCCGCCAGGCCAAGGCCCAGGTGATCGGTACCGATCCCGAGACCGACCTGGCCGTGCTCAAGATCGCCCTGGACAAGCTGCCCGTCATCGTTCTGGGCAATTCCGACCAGATCGACGTGGGCGACCGCGTGCTGGCCATCGGCAACCCCTTCGGCGTGGGCCAGACGGTGACCAGCGGCATCGTCAGTGCCCTGGGCCGCAGCCAGCTGGGCATCAATACCTTCGAGAACTTCATCCAGACCGATGCGGCCATCAACCCCGGCAATTCGGGCGGCGCGCTGGTGGATGCCAGCGGCAATCTGCTGGGCATCAATACCGCCATCTATTCGCGCTCGGGCGGCAGCATGGGCATCGGCTTTGCGATTCCCGTGTCCACGGCCAAGCTGGTGCTGGACGGCATCGTCAAGGACGGCCGCGTGGTGCGCGGCTGGATCGGCGTGGAGCCCAATGAGCTGTCGCCGGAGCTGGCAGAGACCTTTGGCGTGAAGGCCGACTCCGGCGTGATCATCACCGGCGTGCTGCAGGCAGGCCCCGCTGCCCAGGCCGGCATGCGCCCGGGCGATGTGATCGTGCAGGTGGGCGACAAGCCCATCCGCAATGTGTCCGAGCTGCTGACCGCCGTGGCCGCGCTCAAGCCCGGCGAGGCCGCGAAATTCGATGTGCGCCGGGGCGAAGGCCCCGTGGAGCTGCAGATCACCCCGGGCCTGCGCCCTGCGCAGTCGGCACAGCGCATGCAGCGCCGCTGACCCGCCCCCCGCCCCAACGAAAAAAGCGCCTGTGAACAGGCGCTTTTTTCGTTGCAGGGCCGGTGCTGAGCTACAGCTTGTGCAGGCGCTGGGCCGCGCGCCATTGCGCGCCGGGCGCCACATGCACGGGCGCATCGATGGCGGCGGCCTCCACGCACAGCATCTGCCGCCACCCCTGCGGCGGCATGTCGGGCAGACGTTCACACAGCGCGGGGCCGGGGTTCCAGACCACGGTCTCGCTCCAGGCGGCATCCTGCGAGATCCGCAAGCCGCCGCCAGGTGCGGCCAGCTCCATGGCGTTCCCGGGCCGGGGGTAGACGCGATCGAGCTCTTCGCCAAAGCGCACGTCACCGTGCTGCGTGGGATGGGTGTCGGCCACGGCATCCCAGTAAGGCAGGCCGTCAAGGCCTTGCAGCCGGCATTGCTCCACGTCCGCCACGCGCAGGTAGCTGTGCAAGGCGGCAGTGAAAGCCAAAGGCGTGTCGCCCCGGTTGTGCACTACCAGCTCCACGTCAAGCCGGCCGGGCAACAGCGTGACCTCCAGCCAGGTCTCGAAGGAAGGCGGCCAGACGGCGCGCGTCTGCGGCGTGTCGGCGAGCCTGAGCCGCAGGAACAAGCCATCGCCGGCAAGAACCTCGGCCTGTGCTGCATCAGCCTGCCACGGCAGGGTGCGCGCAAAGCCGTGCTTGACCAGCGGGCCGCGTTGGTTGAATTGGGGAAAGCAGACCGGAATACCGCCGCGTATGGGTGTGTGGCCGTCATGGGCCGCCAGGGGACTCAGGAACAGTTGCTCCTCGCCACCTGCCTGCCAGGAAAGCAGTTGCGCCCCTTGCAAGGCCATCAGGGCAGCATCGCCGCAGGCCAGGCGCAGGCGGATGGCGGGCAGGCCCTGCCATGCATCAGCGCAGGCGCCGGGAGCTTGCGCGGCCGCAGGTAAAGCTGTTACTGCGGGAAAGGAAGATGTAACTTTCATGCTTGAATATAGCCTTTCCCCCGCCCAGCCTTCCTCTGTCATGCAACGCTCCCACGCTCCCTCTCCTCTTGTCCTGCGACTCGGCATGCTCGCCCTGGCCGCCTCCTTGGCTTCCTGCGGCGGAGGCGGTGGTGGTGACAGCAGCGCTGGCGGCGGCACCGGGGGCGATGGCGGCGGCACCGGCCAGCCCGGAGTGACCTCGGTCACCGTGCAATGGACGGCCCCTGCCGCCAGGGATGTGGTGACTGCAGGCTCGGCACTGACCCTGCGCGCAGGTGTTCTCGCAGATGGCGTGAATGCCGCCGATGGAACCGTGGTGAGCTTCAGCGCAGCCACAGGCGTCAGCACCTCGGCGCTGACCAGCTCCGGCGTGGCAACTGCCTCCCTGACCGGCGCCACGCCGGGCCGCCAGCAGGTGCAGGCCAGCGCCACCGTGGGAAGCCGCACGGGCAGCGCTTCGCAGACCTTCTATCTGCGCCCGGCTCCTGCGCCGCTGCGGGTGCTGGTGCCTGCGTATTTCTATCCCACGGGCGCGGGGGCCACGGCCTGGAATGCGCTGACGGCCAGCGCACAGGCGAATCCGACCGTGCAGATGACGGCCATCCTGAACCCGGCCAACGGCATTTTCAGTGGCCCGGATGCGAACATCACGCGCGCCGCAACCGCTTTTGCCAACGCCGGCGGGCAGTTGGTGGGCTATGTGAGCTCCAGCTATGGCACGGGCACGCGATCGCTGGCCAGCATCCAGGCCAATATCGACAACTATTTCACGCATTACGGCGCAGGCCTGGTCAAGGGCTTCTTCATTGACGAGATGGCGGCCACCGCCAACCGGCTGGACTTCTACCGCAGCATCTACCAGTACATCAAGGCCAAGAATCCCGACCTGATCGTGATCGGCAATCCGGGCCTCGTGCCCGTGGCCGGTTATGCCGATGTGGCCGATGTGCTGACCACGTTCGAGGGCAAGGGCTCCACGTACGCCACCTACGATCCGCGCACGACGAGTTTCGATTGGCTGTACGGGCTGGCCAATAGCCACCAGGCCTCGCTGGTGCACAACGTGTCGGGCTGCGCGGCCATGCAGACGGCCGTGCAGTCGGCCGCCTCGGCACGCTACCAGGCGGGATGGATCTATGTGACCCAGCTGGAGTTCGAGCCCAGCACCGGCGTGGGCAACCCCTGGGCCGGGCTGCCGAATTACTGGGATGCCTTTGTGCAGACCGTGCGCGCCACCAATGCCGGGCAAGCCCTTCCCGCCTGCTCGTAGAGGCCGCTTGAAACCCCGGCGCTGAATGCAGCGCGGGCGCCTGTCAGGGACAGGCGCCCGCGAATATCGAGAAGGCGCAGGCCGCTCAGGCCGTGAGTTCGTCGGCGCGAGCCTGCGCTGCGGCGAAGTCGAGATCGCCCGAGTAGATGGCGCGACCGCAGATCACGCCCTCGATGCCTTCGTCCTCGACCTTGCACAGCGCCTCGATGTCGGCCATGCCCGCCAGGCCACCCGAGGCGATGACGGGGATCTTCAGCGATTGGGCAAGATTGACGGTGGCATCGATGTTGATGCCCGTGAGCATGCCGTCGCGGCCGATGTCGGTGTAGATGATGGACTCCACGCCCCAGTCCTCGAAGCGCTTGGCCACCGAGTGCACGTCCTGGCCCGTGAGCTTGCTCCAGCCGTCGATGGCGACCTTGCCGTCCTTGGCGTCGAGTCCGACGATCACATGGCCGCCGAAGGCGCTGCAGGCGTCCTGCAGAAAGCCGGGGTTCTTCACGGCAGCGGTGCCGATGATCACGTAGCTGATGCCGGCATCTATGTATTTCTCGATGGTGTCCAGGTCACGGATGCCTCCGCCGAGCTGCACCGGAATCCGGCCGTCCACCTCTTTGAGGATGGCCTTGATGGCCGCAAGGTTCTTGGGCTGGCCCGCAAACGCGCCATTGAGGTCCACCAGGTGCAGGCGGCGCGCGCCGGCGTCGAGCCAGCGGCGGGCGATGATGGCCGGGTCTTCGCCGAACGTGGTCGACTGGTCCATATCACCCTGGATGAGGCGTACGCAGTGGCCGTCCTTGAGGTCGATGGCAGGAATGAGCAGCATGATGGTTTGCGAGCAATGAAGGCCTGGGATTCAGCGGCCGGTGCGGGGAAGAAAAGGGGATTCAGGGCTTCCAGCCCAGAAAGTTGCGGAACAGGGCCAGGCCCTGGTCAGCGCTTTTTTCGGGGTGAAACTGCGTGGCGAAAATATTATCGCGCGCGATGGCGCAGGCAAAGCGCCCGCCGTAGTCGGCCTGAGCAGCGCAATGCTGCGGCTGCTGCACCACGGCATAGAAACTGTGCACGAAGTAGTAGAAGCTGTCTTCGGGAATTCCACGCCACAGCGGGTGGGCATGGCCGGCGTTGTGCGTCTGGTGCACGCGGTTCCAGCCCATCTGCGGAACCTTGAAGCGGCTGCCATCGGCCTGGGTGCGGCCCGCCAGATCGAACTTTCGCACGTTGCCGGGGATGAGGCCCAGGCCGGGCACGTCACCTTCGTCGCTGTGGTCCAGCAGCATCTGCATGCCCACGCAGACGCCGAACAGGGGCTTGTTGGCAGCGGCATGCAGCACGGCTTCCTGCAGGCCGGATTCGCGCAGCTCGCGCATGCAGTCGGGCATGGCGCCCTGGCCCGGCAGCACGACGCGGTCGGCGGCCAGGACCACCTCGGGATCGGAGGTCACCACGACCTGCCAGCCGGAATCGGCGGCGGCCGTGCGCACGGCCTGTGAAACCGAGCGCAGATTGCCCATGCCGTAATCGACGACGGCGACGGTGTTGTCAGTCAAACTCATAGCGTGTGGCGCGTGTTCTGTCGGATTTTCGGCGGGATTGCCCGGTCAGATCAAGTTCTGGCCGATGCCAATCGCTTCTCTTTACAGAGCGCCCTTGGTCGAGGGGATGACGCCGGCCATGCGCTCGTCATGCTCCAGCGCAAAGCGCAGGGCGCGTGCGAAGGCCTTGAAGATGGTCTCGCACTGGTGGTGGGCATTGAAGCCCTTGAGGTTGTCGATGTGCAGGGTCACGCCCGCATGGTTGACGAAGCCCTGGAAGAATTCGTAGACCAGCTGGGTGTCGAGCTGACCGATGCTGCCGGCCGTGAATTTCACGTCCATGTGCAGCCCGGGACGGCCCGAGAAATCGATGACCACGCGGCTCAGGGCCTCGTCCAGCGGCACATAGGCGTGGCCGTAGCGGCGGATGCCCTTCTTGTCGCCCACGGCCTTGGCAAAGGCCTGGCCCAGGGTGATGCCGATGTCCTCCACCGTGTGGTGGCCGTCGATGTGCAGGTCGCCCTCGCACTCGATGTCCAGGTCGATCAGGCCGTGGCGCGCGATCTGGTCGAGCATGTGGTCCAGAAAGCCGATGCCCGAGTGCAGGCTGGCCTTGCCCGTGCCGTCCAGGTTGATGGCGACCTTGATCCGGGTCTCGGCGGTGTTGCGCTGCACTTCGGCGGTGCGTGCGGGGACTGCATTGCTCATAGGGATTCCTTCAGGGCCGCCAGCATCTGGGCGTTTTCTTCGTGGGTGCCCACGGTCAGGCGCAGGCAATTGGCCAGCAGCGGGTGCATGGCACTGACGTTCTTCACCAGCACGCCCCGGGCCTTCATCTCGGCCTGGGCACGCGCGGCATCGCGCACGCGCAGCAAGACCATGTTGGCCTCGGATGGCCAGGTCTTTTCCACACCCGGCAGCACGGTCAGCGCGTCGATCAGCGGCTGGCGCTCGGCGCGGATGGCCACGGCCTGCTGCGCATACAGCGCCTCGTGCTCCAGCGCGAAGATGGCCGTCTCGCAGTTGAGCACGCTGATGTTGTAGGGCGGGCGCACCTTGTCGATCTCGCCGACGATGGCGGCCGGGCCGATCAGATAGCCCAGGCGCGCGCCGGCCAGGCCGAACTTGCTGAGCGTGCGCATCAGCAGCACATGGGCGTTGCGGGCCGGGTCGGCGCGCATGTTCTCTGCCCAGCTGCGGCGGGCGAAGGGCTGGTAGGCCTCGTCCATGACGACCAGGCCGCCGATGGCGCCGACCGCGTCGATCACGGCCTGCACATCGGCCTCGGCCCAGAGCGTGGCCGTGGGATTGTTGGGATAGGCGATATAGGTGATGGCGGGGCGGTGCTCGGCAATGGCGGCGCGCATGGCGGGCACGTCCAGCTCGAAGTCGGCCGTCAGGTCGACCCCCACAAAGTCCAGGCCCTGCAGCCTGGCGCTCATGGGATACATGACGAAGCCCGGCATGGGCGCCAGCATGGTGGCGCGGCCCTCGGCGTGGGGCTGGGCACAGGCCAGGGCCAGCAGCGTGATGATCTCGTCCGAGCCATTGCCCAGCAGGACGGCGCTGCCGGCCGGCGCCTGCGCGTAGCGGGCCAGCATGTCCTTAAGCACTTCCTGGCGCTCGCCAGGGTAGCGGTTGATCTCCAGCCGGCCCAGGCGCTCGCCCAGCGCGGCCTGCAGCTCGGGTGGCAGTCGGAAGGGGTTCTCCATCGTGTCCATCTTGAGCAGGCCTTGCGAGGGCTGCACATGGTAGGCATGCATGGAGCGGACATCGGCGCGGATGCGCTCCAGGGCCAGGGCCTGAACCTGCGGAATGGAAGCTGTCATGGCATGCACACTTTCACGAGTCAGTGGGGGAAGAAATCCATCAGCGAAGCCGCTCAGGCCTGCTGCTGCGGCGGCGCCTGGTGCAGCGGGTGCACCATGGCGACGCCGCCAAACTGGGCGCCGTGCGGCAGGTGCAGGGTCAGCATCTGCTCGCAGCCGCTGTGCTGGGCGCAGGCCACGGCCAGGCAGTCGCCAAAGGCCAGCTGGTGGCGCGATTGCACGGCCCAGGCGGTCTCCAGCGTGGCGGCATCGGTCTTCCATGGCGTCCAGGTCTGGTAGCGGCGGATGGCGGCGCGCGCATCGCCCTGCGGCAAAGGCTGGGCGGCCGTGGTGACCTGTTCATAGAACTCGCACAGCGACTGGCTGCCGGTGCGCCCGCTGCGCGTGCGCCACAGCAGGTCCAGCCACTGCAGCACGGCGGCATGCAAGGCGCCCTGCCCCGTGTCTTCGGCAGCGACCAGCACGGAGGTATCGACGAAGACGGTGTTCATGCCTGGCCCTCGCGGCGCAGCGCGGCACTGCGCTGGGCGGGCTGCGTGGATGACGGCTGGCCGCCGTCCCAGCCGCGCTCGTCGGTGCGCCAGGCCAGGTAGGCGCGCTCGTAGGCGTCCTCGCGGCGCTGCATCTCGGCCATGAAGTCGCCCACCATGCGCGAGACGCTGGTGCCGCGGCGCGCGGCCTCGATGCGGGCCCATTCGAGCACGCTGTCTTCGACGGTGATGGTGAGGTTCTTCACAGGGTGCAAGTCTACACGAAATTCGTGCTCCACTGATTTCGTGTCGATTCTTGACATACTTGCTCTAGCGTTCAGGCAGCAAAAAGCGCCGCCCCTTTCGGTGACGGCGCCTTCGTCCAATAGGAAGCGAGTGTCTACTTCAGGCGCATTTCGGCCGCGCGCGCATGGCCTTGCAGGCCTTCGCCATGCGCCAGCACCGAGGCGATGCGGCCCAGGGTCTGGGCGCCCTGCTCGCTGACCTCGATGAGGCTGGATCGTTTCTGGAAGTCATAGACCCCCAGCGGCGAGGAAAAGCGCGCCGTGCCGCTGGTGGGCAGCACATGGTTGGGGCCGGCACAGTAGTCGCCCAGGCTTTCGCTGGTGTAGGCCCCCAGGAAGATGGCGCCTGCATGGCGCAGCAGCGGCTCCCACTGGTGGGGATCGTTGCTGGAGACTTCCAGGTGCTCTGGCGCGATGCGGTTGCTGATGGCGCAGGCCTCCTGCATGTCGCGCGTGAGGATGAGGGCACCCCGGTCGCTCAGGCTCTTGGCGATGATGGCGCGCCGCGGCATCTCGGGCAGCAGGCGGTCGATCTCGCGCTGGACGGCGGCGATGTAGTCGGCATCGGGGCACAGCAGGATGCTTTGCGCCAGCTCGTCATGCTCTGCCTGGCTGAACAGGTCCATGGCCACCCAGTCGGGCGGCGTGCTGCCGTCGGCCAGCACCAGGATTTCACTGGGGCCGGCAATCATGTCGATGCCCACGGTGCCGAACACCCGCTTCTTGGCGCTGGCCACATAGGCATTGCCGGGGCCGGTGATCTTGTCCACCTTCGGGATGGTGGCCGTGCCGTAGGCCAGGGCCGCCACGGCCTGGGCACCGCCGATGGTGAAGCCGCGCGTGACGCCAGCCACATAGGCGGCGGCCAGCACCAGGGCATTCTTCTCGCCGCGTGGCGTGGGCACGACCATGATGATTTCCTGCACGCCAGCCACGTGGGCGGGAATGGCATTCATCAGCACGCTGGACGGATAGGCCGCCTTGCCGCCGGGCACATAGATGCCCACGCGGTCCAGCGGCGTGACCTTCTGGCCCAGCAGGGTGCCATCGGCGTCACGGTAGCTCCAGCTCTCGCCGCTGGCGCGCTTTTGGGCCTCGTGGTAGGTGCGCACGCGCTGGGCGGCGGCCGTCAGCGCATCGCGCTGCTCGTCGCCCAGGCTGTCGAAGGCGGCCTTGAGCTCGGCCTGCGTCAGCTCCAGCACTGCCATGCCGTCCACCTGCAATCCGTCGAAGCGCGCCGTGTACTCCAGCACGGCCGCATCGCCACGCTTTTGCACATCGGCCAGGATGTCGGCCACGCGCTGCTCGATGGCCGCGTCCGTGTCTGCCGACCAATGCAGGCGCTGCGCAAAATCGTGTTCGAAGTTGGCGTCAAGCGTGGACAGGCGGGCGGGAGCGGCTTGGTATTCCATGGTGCAGAGGGCTTCAGTCTTGGGGAATGGCCGATGCGAAGGCATCGATGATCTTGCGCAGAGGGGCCTGCTTGAGCTTGAGCGAGGCCTGGTTGACCACCAGGCGCGAGCTGATCTCCATGATGGGCTCGACCTCGACCAGGTCATTGGCCTTGAGCGTGTTGCCAGTGGACACCAAGTCGACGATGGCGTCGGCCATGCCGGTCAGCGGGGCCAGTTCCATGGAGCCGTAGAGCTTGACCATGTCCACGTGCACGCCCTTGGTGGCGAAGAAGTTGCGCGCGATCTCGGGATACTTGGTGGCGATGCGCAGACGGGCGCCCTGCTTGACGGCCAGCGCGTAGTCGAAGCCGTTGCGCACGGCGACGCTGACGCGGCAGCGCGCGATCTTCAGGTCCAGGGGCTGGTACAGGCCCTGGGCACCATGCTCGATCAGGGAGTCCAGGCCGGCCACGCCGAGGTCGGCGCCGCCGTACTGCACGTAGACCGGCACGTCGGAGGCGCGCACCAGCACCACGCGCACGTGGCTCTGGTTGGTCTCGAAGATCAGCTTGCGCGACTTTTCAATGTCTTCGGTGACCGAGATGCCGGCAGCGGCCAGCAGCGGCACGGTTTCGTCGTAGATGCGGCCCTTGGACAGGGCAATCGTGATGGTCATTGGGAAACTCTTTCGATGTCGGCACCCAGGCCGCGCAGCTTGTCTTCCATGCGATCGTAGCCGCGGTCCAGATGATAGATGCGATCGACCAGGGTCTCGCCCTTGGCCACGAGGCCGGCGATGACCAGGCTGGCCGAAGCGCGCAGGTCGGTGGCCATGACGGCCGCGCCCGACAGCGACTGGCTGCCGGTGATGGTGGCCACGCGTCCGTCGGTGGTGATCTGCGCGCCCAGGCGCAGCATCTCGTCGACGTGCATGAAGCGGTTCTCGAAGATGGTCTCGGTGACCATGCTGCAGCCTTCGGCCACCAGGTTCAGCGCCATGAACTGCGCCTGCATGTCGGTGGGAAAGCCCGGGTACTCGGTGGTGCGGAAACTCTGGGCCTTGAGCTTGCCGGCAGCGCGCACGCGGATGCCGCCCTCCTCGGCGGACACTTCGGCCCCAGCGTCCTTGAGCTTGTCGATGACCGCGCCCAGGTGGTCGGCACGGCCATTGCGCAGCAGCGCCTCGCCGCCCGTGGCCGCCACGGCGCACAGGAAGGTGCCGGCCTCGATGCGGTCGGCCACCACCTGGTGCTCGCAGCCGCTCAGCCGCCCCACACCCTGGATGACGATGCGGCTGGTGCCGTGCCCTTCGATCCTTGCGCCCATCTTGATGAGCATTTCGGCCAGGTCGCCGATCTCGGGCTCCATGGCGGCGTTTTCCAGCACCGTCTCGCCTTCGGCCAGCACGGCGGCCATCAGGAAGTTCTCGGTGCCCGTGACCGTCACCATGTCGGTGGTGATGCGGGCGCCCTGCAGGCGCTTGAGATGCCCGGGCAGGCACGCGTGCATGTAGCCGTTCTCGACAACGATCTCGGCACCCATGGCCTGCAGGCCCTTGATGTGCTGGTCCACGGGGCGCGAGCCGATGGCGCAGCCGCCGGGCAGCGACACGCGGGCCTGGCCGAATCGGGCCAGCAGCGGGCCCAGGGCCAGGACCGAGGCGCGCATGGTCTTGACCAGTTCGTAGGGTGCCTCGGGGTTGGACAGCGAGCCGGCGTGGATGCGCACGGTGCCGCTGTCATCGTGCTCGGCGCCGACACCCATGTTGCGGATGAGCTTGAGCATGGTGGCCACGTCCTGCAGGCGCGGCACATTGCGCAGGGTGACGGGCTCGGACGACAGCAGCGCAGCGCACAGCTCGGGCAGGGCGGCATTCTTGGCGCCGGAGACCGTCACCTCGCCATGCAGCGCTCGGCCACCGCGAATCAGGAGTTTGTCCATGGCTGACAGACTTGAATCTGGAAATCGGGAAAAAGGAGATGCCGCACGGGCCGTATCGACCAGTTGCGGCAGAAAGTCTGAGGCGTCGTGACCGGGCTGTGCGCTCAGGCCTGGCCGGCCTGGGCAGCCCACTCGGCGGGCGTGTAGGTCTTCATGGACAGCGCATGGACCTCGTCGGTATGCATGCGCTGGCCCAGCGTGGCGTAGACCAGGCGCTGGCGCTGCAGCAGTCGCTGGCCCTCGAATTGGGCCGAGACGATGGTGGCAAACCAGTGCCGTCCGTCGCCTTCCAGCGCAATGTGTTCGCAAGGCAGGCCGGTGGCGATCAGTTCCTTGAGTTGGTCTGCAGTCATGGGGAAGCTTTCCTGCCATGCATCGCGGCATGGCCTTGGTTGGCGGCGGCGCCGGGCGCCGGCCGCCTGTTCATGGGTGGGTTCGAAAATGCCGGCACAGCGCCCGCCGCAGCCTGAGGAAAAACCTCAGCCGCGGATCTTGTAGCCGATGCGCAGCAGATGCACGGCCAGGGCACTCACCGCCAGCCAGGCCGAGCCAACGATGGCCAGGCTGACCCAGGGCGATACGTCGCTCTGGCCGAAGAAGCCGTAGCGGAAACCGTCGATCATGTAGAAAAACGGGTTCAGATGGCTGACTTTTTGCCAAAAAGGCGGCAGGGACTGGATCGAATAGAACACGCCCGACAGGAACGTCATGGGCATGATCAGGAAGTTCTGAAAGGCCGCCATCTGGTCGAACTTGTCGGCCCACAGGCCGGCGATCACACCCAGCGTGCCCAGCAGCGCCGCGCCCAGCAGGCCGAAGACCAGAATCCACAGCGGTGCCATGAATTCGGGAATGGCGAAGTACAGCGTGACGACGAACACGCCCGCGCCCACCAGCAGCCCGCGCAGCACCGACGCTCCCACATAGGCCCCGAACCAGGCCCAGTGCGACAGCGGCGTGAGCAGCACGAAGACCATGGAGCCCATGATCTTGCTCTGCACCAGGCTGGAGGAGCTGTTGGCGAAGGCGTTCTGCAGCACGCTCATCATCACCAGGCCAGGGATCAGGAAGGCCGTGTAGCTGATGCGGTCGTACACCAGCACCCGGCCTTCGAGCACATGGCCGAAGATCAGCAGATAGAGCACGGCCGTGAGCACGGGTGCGGCCACGGTCTGGAAGCTGACCTTCCAAAAACGCAGCACTTCCTTCTTGAGCAGAGTCTGCCAGCCGTTCATGCCGAAGCTCCCTGCGAAGTCTGTCCCTGCTCATTCATCACATGGATGAAGACGTCCTCCAGATCGGCGCGGCGGATTTCCACGTCCTCGGGCACGACGGAGCCCTCGCGCAGCGCGGCGAGCAGGCGTTCCACATCGCTGGCGTCGTTGGCGGGTATCTGCACGATGCGGCCGGTCACCCGCGCACGCGCGGCCAGGGCCGGCGGCAAGGCGGTATCGGTCTTGAACTGCAGCACGTTGGAGGAGGCGGACTTGAGCAGATCCGACATGGTCGAGAGCTTGACGATGTTGCCCTGCTTGAGCATGGCCACGCGGCTGCACAGCGCCTCGGCCTCTTCCAGGTAGTGGGTGGTGAGCAGCACGGTATGGCCTTCGCGGTTCAGGCGCGCGATGAAGTGCCACAGCGTCTGGCGCAGCTCCACGTCCACGCCGGCCGTGGGCTCGTCGAGCACGATGATGGGCGGCTTGTGCACCAGCGCCTGGGCCACCAGCACGCGGCGCTTCATGCCGCCGGACAGCTGGCGCATGTTGGAATTGGCCTTGTCGGTCAGCCCCAGGCTGTGCAGCAGCTCGTCGATCCAGTCGTCATTGTTCCTGACGCCGAAATAGCCGGACTGAAAGCGCAGCGCCTCGCGCACATTGAAGAAGGGATCGAAGACCAGCTCCTGCGGCACGATGCCCAGCTTGCGCCGGGCAGCCGAGTAGTCGGCATGCACGTCGCTGCCCTGGACCAGCACGCGGCCGCTGGTGGCGCGCGACAGGCCGGCCAGGATGCTGATCATCGTGGTCTTGCCAGCGCCATTGGGACCGAGCAGGCCGAAGAACTCGCCCTCCTCGATGTCCAGACTCACGTGGTTGAGCGCCTGGAAGGCCCCCTTGGGGGTCTGGTAGGTCTTGGAGATGGATTGGAATGAGACGGCAGACATGCGAGGCGCGATTCTAGGCCCTTGCAGCCAAACCTGCCTTGCAGGGCTCTTTGCAGCGGCGCGCTGCGCCGGCTCAGGAGGGGGAGGATGCGGCCGTGTCGGCCAGCAGCCCGTCGACGCCATACAGCGCTGCCATGGACTGCAGGCCCTGCGGCAGGCCCACGACCACCAATTGCTTGTCTGCCGCCTTCGCGGTGCGGCGGCAGGCCAGCAGCACGGCCAGTGCGGACGAGTCGAAGACCTCGACACCGCTGGCATCGACACGCACCTGGGCGCCATCGAAGGCCTGCACCTGGGGCCGCAGCTGCACGAGACAGCTGCGCGCCTGGCGGTAGGTCAGTTCACGGGGGAGCTGCAGCATGGCGCGTGCGTCCGCGGCTGTCAGCCCTTGGAGGGCGGCGTGGCCGGCATCTTGCTGCGCGTGGCCAGGGTCTCGATCAGGCCGTCGATGCCGCGGGCATTGATTTCCTGGCTGAACTGGTTGCGGTAGGTTTCCACCAGCCACACGCCCAGCACGTTCAGGTTGTAGATCTTCCAGCCGTCGCCGGACTTCTCGAGCCGGTAGTCCAGCTGCACGGGCTCGCCGCGGCCCAGCACTTCGGTGCGCACCAGCACATCGGTGTCGCCGGCTGCCGCGCGCAGGGGCTTGACGTTGATGGTCTGGTTACTGACCTGCGTCAGCGCGCCCGAATAGGTGCGGATCAGCAGGGCCTTGAACTCGGTCTCCAGCTTCTCGCGCTGCGCAGGCGTGGCCTGGCGCCAGGCCGGCCCCACCGAGGCGGAGGTCATGCGGCGGAAATTCACATACGGCATGACCTTGTCATTGACCAGCGCATTGACCTTGGAGACATCGCCCTCGCGCAGCGAGGGGTCCTTCTTGATGGTTTCCAGCACGTCGGTGGAGACACGCTTGATCAGCGCATCGGGGGTCTCGCCGGCTGCGCGGGCCGGCAGTGCCGCGCCAAGGGTTCCCATGGCCAGCATGGCTGCAGCGGCAGCGCTCCAGGCACGTCGATTGATCATCACTCTTCCTTTCCCAGCAGGGCCTCATGCCCCGGACCGGGTTGATATTGCACATTTTTCCGGCCGCGCCATGTCAGGCAGCGGCCGTTTTTCATCTCGGGATGTTACGAACTGCTTACTTCGCGCCGTCTTCGGGCGGCAGCTTGCCGGCATCGTCGTCGTAATCCTCGATGCGACCGTCATCACCCGACTTGCCACGCCGCAGGTTCAGGTAGACATCGCGCGTCAGGCTGTAGCGGTCGAGCGCGACGGAGTCCAGCGTGTCGGAGGCATTGAGCAGGCGGGCACGTGTATCCACCAGTCGCAGCACATACAGGCTGTTGCGAACCGGGATGTCGTTGATCGCCGACATGGGGTTGCCCCAGGCATCCACCGGAAGAGCCGCAGTGTCACGCACCGTGGACGGGCCCAGCAGCGGCAGCACCAGGTACGGCCCGGTGGGCACGCCCCAGCGACCCAGGGTCTGGCCGAAGTCCTGCTTTTGGCGCTCGATGCCGGCCTCGCTGGCGATGTCGAGCAAGCCGCCCAGGCCGAAGACCGTATTCACCGAGAACCGCACGACGGAGTTGTAGGCGCCTTCGGCCTGGCCCTGCAGCGCGTTGTTCACGAAGGACCAGACATCGCTGAGGTTGGAGAAGAAATTGCTCACGCCATCGCGGGCCAGACGCGGAGTGACGTCGCGGTAGGCCGTGGCCACCGGCTTCAGGACGGCACGGTCCAGGCCGTCGTTGAACGAGTAGACGCTGCGGTTGAACGGCTCGAACGGGTCCTGGGGATTGCGGGCCTCGCCCGGCGCGGTGGCGCAGCCGGCGAGCAGCGAAGCGGCGGCCAATGTGCCCAGCATGGCTGTGCGCTGCCAGGATGCTGCCTGGACTGCAGGGCGACCCGCGGTCGCCTGTTCATGGTTGGTTGTCATTCTTTGCCTCCTGCACCGGAGCTGCCACCCTGCTCGGCCTTGCCGTAGAGGAACTGTCCGATCAGATTTTCCAGCACAACGGCCGACTGGGTTGCGACGACGCGGTCGCCATCCTTGAGGTTGTGGTCATCTGCGCCGGCTTCGATGCCGATGTACTGGTCGCCGAGCAGGCCGCTGGTCAGGATCTTCAGGGAACTGTCCTTGGGAAACGCGTAGCGGTTTTCCATGGCCATGGTCACGCTGGCCTGAAAGACCTGATCGTCGAAGGTGATGGATTCCACGCGGCCCACGACGACGCCCGCGCTGCGCACGGCCGCCTTGGGCTTGAGTCCGCCGATGTTGTCGAAGCGCGCGGTCAGCGTGTAGGTTTTCTGGAAGCTCAGGCTCAGCAGGTTAGCCGACTGCAGCGCCAGGAACACCAGCGCCGCAGCGCCGATCAGCACGAACAGTCCGACCCAGACATCACTCTTGGATTGCTGCATGGTTTGTTTTTCCTTGTTTTGCGGGGGTGGCTTCGGCGCCGGGTCAAAGGCTGAACATCGTGGCCGTGAGCAGGAAGTCCAGCCCCAGCACGGCCAGCGAGGCCATCACCACCGTGCGCGTGGTCGCGCGGGACACGCCTTCGGGCGTGGGCTTGGCTGCATAGCCCTGCAGCAGCGCGATGAAGGTCACCGCCACGCCGAACACCAGGCTCTTGAGAACGCCGTTGCCCAGGTCATACCACCAGTCCACGCCGTTTTGCATCTGGCCCCAGAAGGCACCGCCATCGACGCCGATCATGACCACGCCCACCAGCCAGCCGCCGATCACGCCGACGGCGCTGAAGACAGCGGCCAGCAGCGGCATGGCGATCAGGCCGGCCACGAAGCGCGGCGCCAGGATGCGGCGCACGGGGTCCACGGCCATCATTTCCATGGCCGACAACTGCTCGCCGGCCTTCATGAGGCCGATCTCGGCCGTCAGCGCCGTGCCGGCACGGCCGGCAAACAGCAGCGCCGTGACGACGGGGCCGAGCTCGCGCACCAGGGACAGCGCCACCAGCAGGCCCAGCGCCTCGGCCGAGCCGTAGCGCTGCAGGGTGTAGTAGCCCTGCAGGCCCAGCACGAAACCGACGAACAGGCCGGACACGCCGATGATGGCCAGCGAATAGTTGCCCAGGAAATGGATCTGGTCGCCAATCAGCCGCGGCCTGCCCAGCGCCGGCCCCATCAGCGCGAGCAGGCGGCCGAACAGGCGGGTGCCCATGCCCAGCTGGGTCAACTGGTGGCGCACTGCCGCGCCGATGCGAGCGGGATGCAGCCGGTTCATGCGCGCCTCCGGCCGTTGGCCTTGACCGGGCTTTCAGGCGTGCCGAAATCCTCTTCGGCACTCACGCCGGGGTAATGGAAGGGTACGGGGCCGGTGGCGCGTGCGTGGATGAACTGCTGCACCAGCGGATCGGGATTGGCCTTGACTTCCTCGGGCGAGCCCTGGGCGGCGACACCGCCGTTGCCCAGGATGACCACATGGTCGGCCACATGGAAGGTTTCCTCCACGTCATGGGACACCAGGATGGAGGTCAGGCCCATGGCGTCGTTGAGTTCTCGGATCAGTTGGGCAGCGGTGCCCAGGGAAATGGGGTCCAGCCCGGCGAAGGGCTCGTCGTACATGACCAGTTCGGGGTCCAGTGCAATGGCCCGCGCCAGCGCCACGCGGCGGGCCATGCCGCCCGATATCTCGCTGGGCATGAGGTCGCGCGCACCGCGCAGACCCACGGCATGCAGCTTCATGAGCACGATGTCGCGCACCAGTTCGTCGGGAAGGTCGGTGTGCTCGCGCAGCGGGAAGGCCACGTTGTCGAACACGCTCATGTCGGTGAACAGGGCGCCGAACTGGAACAGCATGCCCATGCGCCGGCGCGCAGCGTACAGGCCCGCGGCGTCCATGGTGGTGACGTCCTTGCCATCGAACAGCACCTGCCCCTGCTGGGCATGCTGCTGGCCGCCGATCAGGCGCAGCACGGTGGTCTTGCCCCCGCCCGATGCGCCCATCAGGGCCGTGACTTTGCCGCGCGGCACCTGCAGCGACAGGTCGCGCAGGATCACACGCTCGCCATAGCCGAAGGTGACGTTGCGCAACTCCACGAAAGAGGCGGTTGGGATCATGCTGTGGTGCGGTCGATAAATGTTCGCAGGCAAGCCCGCTATTGTGCAGACAGGTGCCGCTGCTTGCTCACCACCGACCGAGATAAACATACATCCGTGTATGTTTCTCAAAAAGTCATGGCAGAAACCGCCATAAAAAAAAGAGCATGCTTTGCTTGCTACACAAGCGTTGCACGCTCTCTGGACCTGGGGAAAATCCGGACTGGACAGATGTTTTTTTACAACATGTTCTGCAGGAATGCCTGGGTCCGTGTGTGCTGCGGCGCCGCAAAGAATGCTTCCGCAAGGCCTTGCTCGACGATCTCCCCCTTGTCCATGAAGATCACGCGATTGGCCACTTCACGGGCAAAGCCCATCTCGTGGGTCACGACCAGCATGGTCATGTGCTCCTGCGCCAGCTCGCGCATGGTGCGCAGCACCTCGCCGGTCAGCTCGGGGTCCAGCGCGGAGGTGGGCTCGTCGAACAGCAGGATGTCGGGCTCCATGGCCAGGGCCCGGGCAATGGCCACGCGCTGCTTTTGCCCGCCCGACAGACGGTTGGGATAGGCATCGCGCTTTTCCAGCAGGCCCACCTTGTGCAGCAGCGCCTCGGCCTTGGGCACGATCTGCTCGCGCCTGAGGCCCTTGACGACGATCGGCGCCTCGATGACGTTCTCCAGCACCGTGAGGTGCGGGAACAGGTTGAAGGACTGGAACACCATGCCCATCTTGCGGCCGATCTGGCGGATCTGCGCATCGGGCACGTAGTGGGCGCGGCCGTCGGCGCCACTGTCCACCAGCACTTCGCCTTCAACGGCGACACGGCCGCTGTCAATGGTCTCCAGGTGGTTGAGGCAGCGCAAAAAGGTGCTCTTGCCCGATCCCGAGGGACCGATGATGGCCACCACCTCGCCACGCGCCAGCTCCAGCGAAACGCCGCGCAGCACCGGCACGCCGCCAAAGCCCTTGCAGATGTTCTGCGCACTGATCATTGTTTCGGTATTCATGTCAGTTGCCCATGTTCAATGCCGACGAAAGGGGCGCAACCCAGGCATGGGACACCGAGGAAGGGCCGCCCCGCACCGAGGGTGTCGTCCCCCTCCCGCGTAGCGAGAGAGGGGGAAGGCGCGAAGCGACTCAGGGGGTGTCGCGTTTCACGCGTCATACTTTGCATGGCGTTTTTCTAGGTATTGAAAGATCCAGGTCAGCACCAGCGTCATCACGAGGTAAAAGCCTGCGGCCACCACGAAGGGCGTGATGGTGAAATCGCGCTGCACGATGCCGCGCGCGGCGCGCAGCAGATCGTTCAGGGCCAGCACGTAGATCAGCGAGGTGTCCTTGACCAGGGTGATGGTCTCGTTGCTCACAGGCGGGATGATGCGCGCCCACATCTGCGGCAGGATGATGCGGCGCATGGTCTGGCCGTAGCTCATGCCCAGCACCTTGGCGCCCTCGTACTGGCCGCGGTCCACGGACTGGATGCCCGCGCGGAAGATTTCGGCGAAGTAGGCGGCGTAGTTCAGCGCGAAGGCGACGACGGCGGCCGGGAAATCGGGCAGGCGCACGCCGATCACGGGCACGAAGGGCAGCGCGAAGTAGATGAACAGCATCTGCAGCATCAGCGGCGTGCCGCGCATCAGCCAGATGTAGCCGCCGACCAGCCGGCTCAGGGCGGGAAAGCGGGAGATGCGCATCAGCGCCAGCGACAGTCCCAGGGGAATGGACAGCGCCAGGGTGATGACGAAGAGCTTGAGGGTGACCAGGGCGCCGGCGGACAGCGGCCCCATGAGCGAGATTACATATTCCATCGAATGGCCTCAGTGCGGTGCGCGGCCCCGCCGGCATCGGCAGGATCCGGGCAGCCACGGGCGCGTGCGTCCCAGAACGCAAAAGACCGGCAATGCCAGGCTGGCCTTGCCGGTCGCATGGTGTGCCGGATTTACTTGATGATGTCCTTGCCGAACCACTTGGAGGCGATTTCGGCGGCCTTGCCGTCCTTCTTCATCTCGGCCAGCGCGGCTTCGAGCTTGCCCAGAACTTCGGTGTCTTCCTTGCGCAGGCCCACGCCGTAGTCCTCGGTGCCGAAGTTGTCCTCGAGCACCAGGTACTCGCCAGCCTTCTTGGCCACGTGGAAGCGCCCCACGACCTCGTCGACCACGACGGCGTCCAGGCGGCCGGCCGACAGGTCCATCAGCGCGGTGATGTTGTCGCCGAAGGTCTTCAGGTCCTTGAAGCTGGCGGCCACGGCGGCGTCCTTCTTGATGGCGTCCACGGCCGAGCTGCCATCCTGCGCACCCACGACCTTGCCGGCCAGGCCGGCCTTGTCCTTGATGTCGGAGTCGGCGCGCACGATGATGATCTGGTGGTTCTCCATGTAGGGCGCGGTAAAGGCGATGTTCTTCTTGCGCTCTTCGGTGATGGTCAGGCCGTTCCACAGCGCGTCGACGCGCTTGCCGACCAGCTCGGCCTCCTTGGCGCTCCAGTCGATGGGCTTGAAGTCCACCTCCACGTTCATGCGCTTGGCGGCTTCACGCGCCATGTCGATGTCGAAGCCGACGATCTCGTTCTTGTCGTCACGAAAGCCCATGGGCGGGAAGTTGTCGTCCAGGCCGATCACCAACTTGGTCATGGCTGCCGGCACGGGGGCGGCAACCGGCGCGGCGGCGGTCGATGCGGACTCGTTCTTGCCGCAGGCTGCCAGCAGTGCAGACAGGGCCACCATGGCCAAGAGGGTGCGTTTTTTCATGGCTTAAAGCTTTGGAGTGGAAAAAGCGAAAGGCGGCGGCCGCTGCACGCAAGGTGCGCAATCGTTGTAATGAATGGTTCCTTGGCGGAACCTTTGTCTCGGTTGGGTGCCGGCGCCGAATCCCGTATTGTCGCGCAGACCGGCGCCCCCCGCCAACACGCTGGATCAAGACCGTGCAAATCGGCAAAGGGCGAGAGATGCCTGCCGGTCACTGGAGCATGAAGGTCTTGTACTCGAGCCGGTTGAGTTCGCGCGAGAGCATGAACAGGCCCACGCACAGCGTCACCAGCATGGCCAGGCAAAAGCCGTAGCCATAGAACGCGGCGCCCAGCGCCAGCGAAATGCCCGTGAAGGCGATGTTCAGCACCACCAGCAGCAGGCACAGCATGAAGACGATGCGCCGCTCGTCCAGATAGAAGAACACGTTGAGCACGGCCATCACGCCCACCTGCAGCCCGGCGCCGACCACCTGCACATGCAGCAGCGGCAGGTACAGCTGGGAGATGCCCAGCAACTGCAGGATGGCCGGCCCGGCCACCAGGGTGACGAGGACGGCCAGCGTCTGCACCTTGGCGATCTCGCCCAGGCCCGCCTGGATGGCGTAGACCATTTCGTTGCGCATGGACTCGATGTACTCGAGCGATCCGCCGCCGCGCACGGCATCGAAGAACTTGTCGTAGTACTCGACGAAGTCGGTCTCGATGCGCACCAGAAAGACCGCCATGCCCGGAATGATGGACAGGTAGGACAGGAACACCGGCAGGTCGTAGATCAGCGAGGCCCTGAGCCCGCCGATGATCTGCTGCGAGGTCGGCGGGTAGTACCAGAACATGAACTTGTCGATCCAGATGCCCAGGTTGTAGAGCACGCCGATGGCGATCAGCGCCGGAAAGATCAGCGAGCGTTGCGTGAAGTCGAAGGCGATCCAGCGCTTTTGCAGCGGAAAGCTGCGCAGCACGATCAGCCACATGCCGGCCAGCAGCAGCACGTGGCCGATCACGAAGCTGGCCAGCAGCCCTTCCAGCCCCCAGTACCGCAGCGGCAGCGCCAGCAGCACGATGAGCAGGTAGGTGGCGCCGAACAGCCCGGCAATGGCCCGGTAGTGCTTGAGGCCCGACAGCAGCACGGTCATGACCCAGACCACGCACATCAGCGTGAAGCCGGCCAGCATCAGCACGCGGTACAGCAGGCCCTGGCCCGGCAGCACCACGAAAAGCGCCAGCGTGCCCAGCGCGCT
Organism: Delftia sp. CH05; assembly: GCF_009827015.1. Lineage (NCBI taxonomy): Bacteria > Pseudomonadati > Pseudomonadota > Betaproteobacteria > Burkholderiales > Comamonadaceae > Delftia > Delftia sp. CH05. The sequence continues at coordinate 249,306 of NZ_WUMG01000002.1, forward strand.
GGCAGTGGCCACCACGACCAGCAGCAGGCCATGCAGGTTGGGCAGGATGCTCTCGTCCTTCTTGAGGAACAGCTGGTCCGAGACAAAGCGCGTGAATGCCAGCTGCGCCGCCCCGGTCAGGATCAGGCTGCTGGCCACCAGGTAGGTAACCGAGGTCTGGAACTGCGTGACCAGCAGCGGCGGCGCCACCACGCTGACGCTGAACACCCCCACCAGCAGGATGCCGATGATGGAGAACACCCACGGCCCCGAGCCGATCACGCCCGCATAGGCGTAGGCCTGGAGCACGCTGGTCAGCGTGTTCTTGCGCAGCAGGTGGCGCAGTTCGAATCCAATGCCGGCCATCAGTGTTTTTCCTCGGACTGTTGCAGCGCCCTGTCATAGACCTGCCTGTAGCGCTCGAACAGCAGCCGGTCGGAGTAGTAGCGCTCCACGCGCGCAATCCCGGCCGCGCTGGCGGCCTGCCATTGCCCGGGCGATGCCAGCAGCTCCAGGCAGGCATCGGCCAGTGCCTCGGGGTTGGCAATGCCGACCACGCGCCCGCACGAGCCCAGGGCCTGGTCCTCGGGCCCCAGCCCGTCGATGAGCTGGCGGCACGAGCCCACGTCGGTGCTGACCACGGGCACGCCGGCGGCCTGTGCTTCGAGAATCACCAGGGGCAGCGCCTCGCTGATGGACGACAGCACGACCACGCCCACCTTGGGCAGCAACTCCTCCACCTTCTGCATGCCCAGAAAGCGGACGTTGGCCTGCAGGCCCAGGCTGTCCACAAGGTTCTGGCATTCATCGGCATAGGCCGGGTCTTCGGCCGTGGGGCCGGCCACCCAGGCCTGGGCCTGGGGCATCCGGTTGACCACGCGGCGCATGGCGCGGATGAAGGTCTTGATGTCCTTGATGGGCACCACGCGGCCGATCAGGCACAGCACGGGCGGCGTCTCGGCCGGCCGCTGGGCGCGCAGCGGCGCAAAGCGCTCTATGCGGATGCCGTTGGGAATGCTGACCGTGCGCTCTGCCGCCGCGCCATCGGCCACCTGGCGCAGGCGGTTGTTCTCGTACAGCGCAATGATGGGGTCGGCCGCGCCATAGCAAAAGCGCCCCATCCAGTCGAAAAAGCGGATCCACATCTGCCGGAAGAACGACACCTCCATGGGGTCGCGCTGGAAGATGTTGCGGTTATCGCGTATCCAGGTGCTCTGCAGCAGGTCGATCTGCCGTTCCTTGGTGTAGATGCCATGCTCGGACAGCACCAGCGGCAGGCCGCGCGAATGGTGCAGCAGCCCCCCCAGAAACCCCGCATAGCCCGTGGAGACCGTATGCAGCACGCGCACCGGAATCAGCCCGTGGGCGATGCGCGCCATCAGCCACAGCGGCTGCAGCATGATGCGCACGGTCCAGAAGAAGTCCACGAACGATGGATCGGTGCAGTGGCGCCGGTAGCTGTCGCGGATCAGGTCCCAGGCGAATTCGCTGTGAAGGAAATCCTCCAGCGGCAGGCTGCCGCCGGGCTGCAGTTCCAGCGCAATCGAGCGCATGGCCGCCAGCACCTTGGCCCGGCTTTCGGCACTGCCGTCATGCGCCTCCAGCGCTTGCAGGAACTCCCGGGCCTTGGCCAGGGCTTCGGGATGGCCGCGCGAGGGCGCTGGCTGGATGTTGGAGTGCAGGGCGTCAAAGAGGAAATGCTGCTCGAAGTGCACCACGTTGGGCGGCAACGCGTAGCGGAAATCGCCATAGTCCTCGCGCCGGCTTCCCAGGAAGACGATGGCGAAGCGGTGCTCGGGATAGGCCTGCAGGATCTGGTTGACCCAGCTGGACACGCCGCCGCTGACATAGGGAAACGTGCCCTCCAGCAGCAGCGCGATGTCCGCACTGGCCGCCGTGGGGAACTGGCTCGCACGGCTCATGAGGCACTCCAGTAGCGGATGCTGGGCTTCAGGCGCGGCAGGGCATGCTCGATGTCCAGCGATCGCATCAGCGCCTGCGCCTTGGCGAACTCGCGCCGCTCGAACAGCAGCTCGGCCTGGTAGGGCACGACGCGCGCGGGCTCCATGCCCAGCGCCAGCGAGCGCTCGTAGCAGGCCAACGACTCCACCTGCCTGCCCTGCAGATGCAACAGCCGGCCACGGCGCAACAGCAGCAGCGCGTTGTCGGGCCGCTGGGTCAGCACCAGGTCGCAGTAGTGCAGGGATTGCTGGATGGCGTGGTCACGCACATCGCCCTGCGCCACGCCCTGGTAGACCAGCTCCGCATACAGGTCGGTGAGCGCCCGAGCCGCCTGCAGTCCGCGCGGCCCGCAGGGCGCATCGCCCTCGGACTGGCGGGCATGCTCGAACAGCTGAAGCTCCTGGTGGATGGTCTTGCTGATCTCGCGCTCCTTGGCGTCCAGCATGCTGTAGGCCAGCAGGCGCAGGTCCTCGCTGGAATCGCCCAGCGCCGTGCGCAGCATGGGCGAGGCAATGCGCCCCGGCACGCTGCCCAGCGCCACCATGGCCCGCATGCGCGAGGCGACGGGCACATTGGGATTGGCCAGGAAGGACTGCAGGCCCGCCTGGCGGCGGCCGGTTCCGGACTGCTGGTGCGGGTCGAAATCGGGCAGGGGCATCACCGGAAAGCGCTGGCCACCGCGCGGGCCGCGCTGCGTGTGCAGCGCAATGGTGGCCACGACGGCGCCCAGGATGCCGGCCACCGGCACGGCATAGGCAAACAGCCCCATCAGCGCCACCAGGGCCAGGCGCTGGCGCACCGACCTGGCCGAGGTGGCCAGGAACGGCGCCAGGCACAGCGCCAGCAGGCCGCTGGCCAATCCATGGGCCATGAGATAGCCCAGCAGGGCGGCGTCCGACTGGCTGCGCAGCAGCCACAGGCTGCTCCAGGAGGCGATTTCCGCGGCCAGCGCGCCCAGGGCCAGCTTGAGGTTAAGCATGGCCCTGCCCCATCTGGTGCAGCCGCTCCAGCACGCTGATGGCCGAACAGCGGTCCAGCAAGATGGTGCGCGGGAAGATGCCCGCATCGGCCAGCGAGGCCACGCCGCGCTGGGCCAGCCAGGCCTCGATGCGGTTCAGGTAGCCCTCGGCCGTGGCGTTGGTGCCCAGCGGCATGAAGATGGCCAGCAGTTGCCGGCCATCGCGCTCCTGCAGCCAGGAGCGGTCCAGCATGCGCTCCAGCCGCATGATCTGCTGGGCCATCTGCGCCTGGACGGCCGACGGCGACAGCTCCAGCGCCACCACCACGCTGCTCAGGCGCGCGCTGCGGTTCACATGCTCCATGCGCTGCACCTCGAAGGCGAAGTGCGGCGGGCAGTCGGGATAGGCCTGCAGCAGCGGTGCGGCCAGGCTGTTGGCGGCCACGCTGTCGGTGTAGTAGCCCAGCAGCAGGTTGATGGTCTGCAGCGCTTCTTCCTGCAGTGCGAAGAAAGGCATTTCCTCGACCAGCAGCAGGCCGTAGATCTCGCCTTCCAGGTCCAGCATGGGCGCCACGACGATGTACTGCGTCTGCTGGCCTTGCGCCATGCTTTGCGAGATATGGCACAGCACATGGCTGTCCAGCGCCTGGCGCACCAGCGGGTCATGGACATGGATGGGCCGCTCGCCGCCCAGCTGGGCAATGGGCGTGGGGTCCAGCACATCGTTGCGCACGGGCACCAGGCTGGCCACGCTGATCTGGCTGAAGCGCGCCAGCAGGTTGAGCAGGCTTTGCGCATCGCCCTCGGCGCCGCTGAGGCCGCTGAGCACGTTGATGGCGTCGCGCATGGACACGGGACGGCCTATGAGCTCCTGCTCGAGGCGGTCATGCGACAGGCGCAGCAGGTAATGCTGGCGGATCAGCTGCTCGGTGCGCTGGTCCATGTAGTTCTGCGCCGTGCGCGCACGGCGTATGCGCGCGCGCCACAGGCTGGAGATCTCGCCCACGACCATGACCAGGATCAGGCCGCCCAGGAAATACTGTTCGGGAAACAGCGACAGATCCCGCTGGTTGACGCCCAGCCATGCCAGCAGCAGCACACCGGACGCCGACAGGCCGGCAACGGGCCCGTAGCGCAGGGCCACGACCACGGGCGCCAGCCAGGCCCAGGGAAACTCCGCCTCCACCCACAGGGGATTGGCGGGGTTGGCCCACATGCCGACCAACAGGGCCAGCAACGGCAAAAGCAGCGTCTCTCCCACCACCACCCAGGGCTTGGCGCTTGTCTGCACAAGCAGGCCCAGGGGCGAACCCCTGAATTCCGCGGCAATGCCGGCTCGGCGCGGTGCATCGGGATGCGGTGCCGCCTTGGGCGTGGTGGCTTGGTCTGGCATGGAAAATCGTTCCTCGATGCGCTTATCGGGCGTTGGCCAGGCCCGTGCCCAGCAGATTGCGGATCAGCTTCTGGCCCACGGCGGCCAGGGCCTCGCGGCTCCAGCCGCTTTGCGCGCCCGCGCCGCTCCACACGGTGGCGCCGGTGCCCACGTCCACGATCTCCAGCGTCACGCCCACGGCCGGTTCGCCATCCACTCCGACCTTGTAGCGCCATTCGTCCACCGCGCCCGTCAGCGCATAGCGCACGCCTTCGCCGCGCGCCCAGGCCAGGGCGTCCTCGCGGCGCTTGGCGTCGCGGCCGTCGAACAGCGTCTCCTGCAGCGCATCGCCCGTGTAGCGCTTGACCTGGCCCACGCCGCGCGCATTGATCAGCGCCGTGGCGATGGCGGCGGCGCGGTTGCCGGCCATGGGTGTCTCGGTGTGGTTCTCGAAGGGCAGCACGGCCCAGCTGGCGTTCGTCTCCAGCGCGGGCGCCGTGCCCCGGTCGATGGTCGAGCAGGCAGACAGCAGGCCGACAAGGGCCATACCCGTGAGCACGCGAAGGCGGGAGGCAAAAGAAGTGCGGTGTGTCATGGAAAGGCTCCTTGAAGTCTTCGGATCAGTAGTGGAGGCGGTAGGTGAGCAACAGCTCGCGGGTATTGCCCACGGTGTTGATGCCCGACTTGGACAGGTTCAGGCCCAGCGCGAGGTGGTCCGCGCCGAACAGGCTGGTGGCCAGGCCCATGCCCAGCTCGTAGCCCGCGCCGTTGATGCTGTGGTGCGTCAGGGCCAGGCTGGCATAGGGCCGCAGCGCGCGCGTGTATTGCTGCTCGTAGCCCGTGTTGAACATCATCTGCAGGCCCGAGAAGCGGAAGCTGCGCGGCAACAGATAGTCGATGGTGGGATCGTTGAACGCAGGCAGGTAGCCCAGGATGGCCGCATCCCTGCCCTGCAGCAGCGCCGGGTCGGTGCGGCTGTAGCGGTGCCAGGAGGTGAAGGCGCCGAACTGCAGGGTGGGTGCCTCGCTGCGATAGGTGTGCAGGTATTGCAGCATCGCATGGTTGCCGGAGCCCACGCGGGCGCCGCTTTGCACGCGGTAGCGCTCCGATGCCAGCTCCAGCGTGATCTGGTCCAGGCGCGAGAGCTGGTAGCTGCTGCCCAGCGACACGCGGTCCTTCATGCCGCCCATGCGCATGGCCAGCGTTTCCTGCGTGGCCAGGTGCCGGCCCAGCGATGCCTGCAGGCTCCAGCGGCTGTCCACGTTGTAGGTCTGCGTGAACTGCATCGGCGTGTAGCTCTCCAGGCTTTCGCGCCGGCCCAGCATGAACTCGCTGGAGGCCGACTGCGTCTTGCGCGTCAGGCGCAGGCCGATGCCCCGCTCCTGGGAGGGTCCGCGCACCAGGGTGCTTTTGCTGACCGTGCGGCGCACGTCCTCGGCATCCAGGTCCAGCGCCCAGCGGGGGTTGAGACCCACATGCCAGCGCAGCCGCGAGACCTGCTCGTCGATGGCGTCCATGCGGCGATTGCGCAACTGCAGGCCGCCGTAGTCGCTGAAGGCCAGCAACTGCTCGGTCAGCCCCAGGTGCAGGGGATCGTCGTCGGGCTGGTAGGCCATGCTCTCGAAGCCCGCGGTCTGCGCCAGCCGCACATCGCCCACCATGGCCGCCGCGTTGATGCGGTCGTAGCGCGGCAGTGCCTCGTCATGGCGCTGCAGCAGTTGCCCGGCCTGGGCCACATCCTTTTCCGCCAGGGCCACCGTGATCTCGGCCCACAGCGGTGCGCTGGCACTCTTGCTGCGGCTGCGCGCGTACTGCTGCCAAAGGTAGCCGCGCTCGGCCTGGTATTCGCCGCGCTCCTGCAGCCAGGCGATGGCCAGCTCGGCCGCAGCAGCGGAATGCTCGCGGCGCCCGCCTTCCAGGTCCATGCGCAGCAGCTCGCGCATCAGGGCGAATTCGGCATCGCCCTGGGTATGAAAGAGCATGAGCCGGCTGCGGGCCTGGCGCTGGACCTCGTCCAGGCCCTCGGCGGTCAGCCAGCGGCGGGCCGCATCGGCCGAAGGGCCCTGCTGCGCACGCGTGCGCGCCTTCTCGCGCTGCCACAGCTGCTGCCTCAGGTTCCAGGCCTGGTCCGCCTGCTGGTTCTGCTCCAGCGCGTCCGCGTACTGCATCATCCACAGGAAGTCGTCGGCATGCTCCGTGCGGTGCGGCTTCAGATACCGCTCCAGCGCAACGGCCGGGCGCGACAGCGTCATGTAGGCCGCCGCCAGGGCGCCGTGCATGTCGGCATCACGTGCCCACACGGGCTCGGCCGCCGCCAGCAGCAGCTTGAGGGCCGCCGCGTTCTGCGTGTCGATCAGCAGCCACATCAGGCCCTGGCGCAGCGGCGTGGAGCCGGGGTCCAGCGCCAGGCCCTTCTCGAAGGCTTCCATGGCCTTTTTCGGCTGCGCAGTGCGCTGGTAGTAGGCGCCCAGGATCTGGAAGAAGGTGGGCTGGCCCATCAGGCGCTTGAGCAAGGCCGGGTCGGCCATGATGCGCTCGACCTGGCGGCCGATCTGCGTCCAGTCCTCCTGGTCCTCCAGCAGGTAGAAGGCCTGTGTCAGATGGCGCACGTCCTGGAACTGCTCCCAGGCATGCAGGGACATCTGGGCCGCCTCGCGCCGGTCGGTGCGCTGCAGCAGGCGGATCACTTCGTCGTAGTCGCTGATGCCGGCGTGCGGCGTCTGCAGCAGGCGGCGGTAGGCCTTGAGCGTCAGCGCCTCCTGGCGCTGGTCCTGGGCCAGGTCGCCCAGCAGGCGCCAGTACTCGCCTTCGTCCTGCATGCCGGCCGGAACGCGCGTCTGTGCGTCTTCCAGCCAGCGCAGGCCCAGCGCCGGCTCGCCCTGCAGCAGCGCGAGCACGGCGGCGGGCATGACATGGGCCGGCGTGCGCTGCTCGGGATCGTTGAGCACGCGCTTCCATGCCTGCAGCGCCAGCGGCGAACGGCCTGCGCGCTCGGCCAGCTGGGCCAGCAGAATCTGCGACTGCGGCGTGCTGCCGTGCTTTTGCAGATAGTCGATGGCCGCGCCCGGCTCGGCCTGGCGCTCATAGGCCTGGACCAGCGCCTGCAGCAGCGCGGCATCCTGGGGACGGCGGCTCAACTGGTGGCGCAGGCCGGCAATCAGGGCGCGGTCGTCGAACAGGCCCGGCGCCAGGCGCATCACCGTCTTCCAGGCATCTTCACGGCCCGTGTTCTGCGCAATGACCAGCCAGTTGTCCAGGGCCTGCTGCTGCTGCCCCATCCATTCGGACACCTGGGCCAGGCGCTCGCGCCAGGCCATGTCCTGCGGCGCCTGGCGCACGGCGGCCGTGGCCACGCGCCAGGCATCTTCCAGGTTGCGGTTTTCGAGGAACACCTCGTAGCCCAGCTGGTAGGTCTTGTCGTCAAAGGGCAGGCCCGGCGGCGGCTTGCGTGCGGGGTCGGCCGTGCGCAGCATGCGCCAGCCCGGGGCGGTCCAGGCCACGGGCTGCAGTGCCCAGGCGCCGTCGTCGGCCACTGTGGACGCTAAGGCCGGGCCTGCTCCCGAAGCGCCTGCCACCTGCACCTGCCATTGCTGCAGCAGGGACAGCTGCAGCAGCCGCTTGGCATAGCGCTCGGCCTCGGCCCGGTTGCCGGCCGCACGCGCCAGGCCGATGAGCCTTCGCAGCGTTTCCGGGTCGCTGCCCAACAGTTCTTCCTGCTGGCGCGCCAGCGCCAGCGCTTCGCTGGCACGGTTGCCGGACTGCAGCACCTGCAGGGCCTGCCAGAGATAGGCGCGCGACTGCTGGACGTCCTCGGTCGTGGCGCTGGCCTGACGCAGCAGCCGGGCCGATTCCTCGTACAGGGACATGCCCAGCGCCTGCCGCGCAGCGGACTCATAGACCTGCGCCTTGCGCGCGGGATCGGCCTGGCGCTCTGCCACGTCGTCGTAGATGCCCAGGGCCAGCGGTGCGTCCTTGAGTACCAGCGCCGAAGAGGCCAGGTACAGCGCCTGCTCCTGGGTCAGACCCGCCAGCGGGACCTCCTTGAGCGCCTGCATCACCTGGAGCGCCAGGGCATCGGCCTGCCCTCCGGCGCGATGGTCCTGCTTTTGCGCCTCCAGATAGTTCTGGTAGGCGGCCTGCCAGCGCTCCCAGGCCTGGACGGCGGCGCTGGGCAGCGCCTGCTTGGCTGCCTCTTCGCGCGCCAGCTTGATGGCTTTCAGGCGCTCCTCCTTGGCCTTGAGCAGGGCGCGCAGGTTTTCATTGCCCGGGTCGCTCTTGAGCAGGTTGCTCAGGTAGTTGTAGGACAGCTCGGAATCATCTCCGGTGACGGAGAGCCGGCGCTCCAGATCCTGCTTGGGAAACAGCATCCACAGGGCGCCGCCGATCAGTACCGCCAGCAGCACGATCAGCCAGAAGGGAACCGTGACGGGGCGCTCAGAGCCCCAGGCATTGCGCTTGGAGTTCAACACTGTGATGGGTACTTCTGAAGGAACGGAGGTTGGAGCTGCCCGTATCGGCACCCGCCACGGCAATGAGGGGATTGGCGGCGTTCAGGGAACTCAGCGCACAGCCGGACGGCAGGTGCATGCGCAGCTCCAGCGGCACATGGCCCTGCAGGGTGAAGCGCACGCCGCCATCGGCCTGGGGCAGCCATTGCGTGAGCCGGGCATTGGCATCCACCAGATAGGGGCGCGCCGCGGAGGCGGCCGCGCCTGCGGCATCCTGCGGCACCAGGTATCCGGCGCCGCCGGCCAGGTGAAGGTAGTTTCCGTCCGTGCCCTTGGCATAGCCGGCGATGCCGCGGCTGGCAGCCATGGACGGCAGGGCCATGCCGGGCGGCATGCGCAGCGTGCGCAACTGGCCCGGGCCCCGCAGGCGCCAGCCCTGCGCGTCGCGGCCGATGGCGAATTCGTAGAAATCCTGCACCTTGCGGATGTACTCGGAGCTGTAGACCGGGTTCAGCCGCTGCGCCAGCGCCCACTGGTAGACCTTTTGCAGGGCCTTGATGCTGGCCTGCTTGCTGGCGGAGTAGGAGTGGTAGTAGATGTCCACGGCCTTCATGCGCCGGGGCGCGTCGGTCATCTCGAAGGTTTCGATGACGCGCTCGAAGCCGTAGAACGGCCCGTGCCAGAGGTTGGTGTAGATGTTCTCGTTGGTGACGGGCGCATAGATCTGCAGATGGCCGCCCTTGCGCAGGCCCCAGCTGCGCACCTCCGTCAGCGAGGGATTGCTGCGCGTGATGGCCGTGTCGCCGCCATTCATGTTGAGCAGTCCCGCCGCGTCGGAGATGGCCAGGGCCTCGGCGCTGGGCGCCGTGTTGCCGGTCCACAGGAACACGTCCACCGGCTTGCCGGGCGGCGCCAGGCGCTTGCGGATGTAGTCGACCGAGCCATTGATCTCCCGGTTCATGTCCATCTGGTAGCCGGGGATGTGGAGGTTGAGGTTCACTTCCTTGCTGTCATCCCCGTCGGGCGCTGCCCCGGGCTCCCAGAAGAAGGGATGGGAATAGGAATGGCTGGCGATCTCGACATGGGGCATGGCGAAGATGCGCTTGGCAATGCCCTCCAGCTGGTCGGCCCATTGCGGATACAGGCCCTGCGGCGAGACTTCGGCCTCGATGACCGAGATGGTGTGCGGAATCCTGTAGCGCTCCAGGATCTCGCGGCGCAGCACCTCGCCCGCGAAGGGCGTGCCCGGCAGCTCGGCCTTGGAAGGAAAGCCGTCCCCGTCCACATGGGCCAGCAGCAGGCGGCGGCCGTTCTCGGTGGTGACGTCGGGCACCGGAAAGTCCTGCAGGCGCAGCGCCTCGCGCAACAGCGCGAAGGGGTCGATCACCCAGCGCGACTGGTCGGTGCCCGGCATGCCCACCACCACATAGGGCATGAGTGCAAAGCCGCCCCAGGGCGTGATGGCGGCCGACACGAAGCGGCGCCCCCGCTTGTCGTCGAAGGACAGCAACTCGCGGCTGCCCCTGGCCATCTGCGGCGTGAACTCCCAGCCTTCGTAATCGTGCGCTGGCTCGGCCGGCTGTATCTCGAAACCCATGACCGGCGCTTTTTCGGCGCGCCGCAGCGGGAACACGGGTGCCGCTTCCGTGCTGCGCGTGCCCAGGGCGGCCGACGTGGTGCGGTCCTGTGACAGGCCCAGCGTATTGAGCACCAGCAGCGGCATGCCCTGCTGCACCTGGTTGGCCAGCCACTGCCGCACGCTTTTGGCCCGCATCTCGGGCACCGCGCCGCCGAACCAGCTCACCACGCCGGCATAGCGGTCGCGCGACACGCCTTCGGGCAGGGGCTCGCGCACATCGGCGTAGTCGGCGACGTAGCCCATGTAGTTCAGGGGCATTTCCAGGAAGCGGTGCGCCGATGCGCCGTTGATGGACGGATAGTCGGCACCGTTGTAGAGAATCAACACCCTGCGCGCCACCGCCTCCACCTGGCCTATGCCCAGGGTCTGCAGCCCGGCATCGGAAACCCAGGGGATGATGCCCAGCTGCGCAATGCGGCGGGCGGTCTCGCGCGTGGCGTCGCGGTCATGCGGGGCCACGTAGTCGATGGACAGCACCGGCAGGCGGTCGCGCTCGCGGATGGTCTGCAGTTGCTGCAGCAGCCATTCGCGGTCTTTCTCGGGCACGCTCACATAGCGCTTGAGGCTGGCATCCCAGCCCCGCAACAGCGACTCGGCCGCCACCATCTGTACCTTGTCCCTCACGCGCGGCACGATCTCGAAGCCCCGGTTCAGGATCAGGCGGATGCCGGGATAGCGCTGGTGCAGCGTCTCGATGACGCGCACCAGGCCGTCCTGCTGGGCCTTTTCGTCGAAATTCGCGGCCAGGCGGTAGGAGTCCAGCGTGTCCAGGAAGAAGCCGCGAAAGCCCTGCTTCCACAGCGGCGCGATCACCTCGTCGGCAAAGAAGGCGGGCCACTGCGCGGGTGTCTGGTCCAGGACGATGGACTGCCAGGCGCCGTTGCGCGCCATCTTCCAGGCCTCGGGAATCTTGCCGAAGTAGGCGCGCTCGGGCAGCACCTCGGCCACGGAAGCGTAGGCATACAGCTCGCTGCCCGGGGCCTGCTTGCGGAACCGGACCGGGTCATAGCCATGGCCCGGCTCCACGACGGCAATGTCGTAGAGGCTCAATTCACTGAGCGATGCCTTGTTCCCGTAATAGACAGCCACCGCGGGTTCGGCAGCCTGCACCACCCAGCCGCACAGCAACCCCCAGCAGACCAGGCAGCTTCGCAGGAAACCGTTCATGGCCTTCTCCTCAGGGCGTGGTGATGCCCCATCAATTCATAGTTTTTATGCATCAAATTTCTTAACAATTTGATGAAAGCTATCGTCAATCCGACGAAAAGCGGGCCGAGCATAACGTTGTTTGTCTACAAATGTGTTTTCTCCCTACTTTTGTGCTCAGCCCACTTGAACCCGGGGAGAAGCTGGGTTATTGCGATACTAGGCACGCCAAAAAATCACCAATGAGAGGTATTCATGATCCTGGTCACAGGCGGCGCCGGCTTCATCGGCTCCCACACCTGCGTGGAGCTGGCCGCCGCAGGCGAGCCCTACCTGATCTACGACAACTTCAGCAACAGCAGCCCCGATGTGCTCGACCGCATGGAACGCATCACGGGCCGGCGCCCGCTGTGCGTCGAGGGCGACGTGCGCGACCGCGCCGCGCTGGACCGGCTGTTTGCCGAGCACTCCATCCGCGAGGTGATCCACTTCGCCGCACTCAAGGCCGTGGGCGAATCCGTGGCCCAGCCACTGCGCTACTACGAACACAACGTGGGCGGCACGGTCGCCCTGCTGCAGGCCATGCAGGCGGCGGGCGTGCACAGCCTGGTGTTCTCCTCCTCGGCCACGGTCTACGGCGACCCGGCCAGCCTGCCGATCCGCGAGGATTTCCCGCTGTCTGCCACCAACCCCTACGGCCGCAGCAAGCTGTGGATCGAGGAAATGCTGGCCGACCTGGACCGCGCCGAGCCCGGCCAGTGGCGCCTGGCACGGCTGCGCTACTTCAATCCCGTGGGCGCCCATGAAAGCGGCCTGATCGGGGAGGACCCGCGCGACATCCCCAACAACCTCATGCCCTATGTGTCGCAGGTCGCCATCGGCCAGCGCCAGCAGCTCAGTGTCTATGGGGATGACTACGCCACGCCGGACGGCACGGGCGTGCGTGACTACATCCACGTCACCGACCTGGCGCGCGGCCACCTAGCGGCGCTGCGCCATCTGCGTGAACAGCAAGGCCTGCTGACGGTGAACCTGGGCACGGGGCGCCCGGTCTCGGTGCTGGAGATGGTCAAGGCCTTCGAGCGCGCCAGCGGCCGCCCCGTGCCCTACCAGATCGTGGCGCGCCGCCCCGGCGACGTGGCCCAGTGCTGGGCCGACCCCGCCGAGGCCGAGCGCCTGCTGGGCTGGAAGGCCATGCTGGACCTGGACCGCATGTGCGAGGACGCATGGCGCTGGCAAAGCCAGGCCGCAGGTCTCAAGCGCTGAACCCCGCAGCGCCTGCGGACGCCGAGGGCGTGGTATCTTTTCGCCCTTGTTTCACGCCCTAGCCACGAGTCTGCCCATGCTTGCCAAACGCATCATCCCCTGTCTTGACGTCACGGGAGGGCGCGTCGTCAAAGGCGTGAACTTCGTGGAGCTGCGCGATGCGGGCGACCCGGTGGAGATCGCCGCGCGCTACAACGCCCAGGGCGCGGACGAGCTGACCTTCCTGGACATCACGGCCACCAGCGATGGCCGAGACCTGATCCTGCCCATCATCGAATCGGTGGCCAGCCAGGTCTTCATTCCGCTGACCGTGGGCGGTGGCGTGCGCACCGTCGAGGACGTGCGCCGCCTGCTCAACGCGGGCGCCGACAAGACCAGCTTCAACTCGGCCGCCATCGCCAATCCCGATGTGATCAATGCCGCCTCCGACAAGTACGGCGCGCAGTGCATCGTCGTGGCCATCGACGCCAAGCGCCGCACCGCCGAAGACGAGCAGCGCATCGGCACCGACGGCCGCGCCGCCGGCCCCGGCTGGGATGTCTACAGCCACGGCGGACGCAAGAACACCGGCCTGGACGCCGTGCAGTGGGCCGCCGAGATGGCGCGCCGCGGCGCGGGCGAGATCCTGCTGACCAGCATGGACCGCGACGGCACCAAGTCCGGGTTCGACCTGAAGCTCACGCGCGCCGTCAGCGACGCCGTGCCCGTGCCCGTGATCGCCTCCGGCGGCGTGGGCTCGCTGGACGACCTGGCCGATGGCGTGACCCTGGGCGGCGCCGACGCCGTGCTGGCCGCCAGCATCTTCCACTATGGCGAATTCACCGTGGGCCAGGCCAAGCAGCGCATGGCCGAGCGCGGCGTGCCCGTGCGCCTCTGATACGGCGCGTCGGTGGACTCCTTCATTTCAGTTTTCCATGGCGCTCGCGCCGCCCACAACCCATGAAACCGGCGCGGCCCAAGGGACCAGGGACAGCGAGCAAGGGCCGCCCCGCAGCAAGGCTGTCGTCTCCCTCCCGCGCAGCGAGAGAGGGGGAAGGCGCGAAGCGACTCAGGGGGTGTATTTTCAATCCAGGCAATTCCTGACAATGCTGTCACAGGGATTCCAACCCAGGATATTCACAATGCAGGCAATGAACTGGCTAGATCAAGTCAAATGGGATGCGCAGGGCCTGGTGCCCGTGATCGCGCAGGAAAAGGACACGGGCGACGTGCTGATGTTCGCCTGGATGAACCGCGAGGCCCTGGCCAAGACGGCCGAGCTGGGCCGCGCCGTCTACTTCAGCCGCTCGCGCAACAAGCTGTGGTTCAAGGGCGAGGAATCGGGCCACGTGCAGACCGTGCACGAGGTGCGCATCGACTGCGACAACGACGTGGTCCTGCTCAAGATCACCCAGACCGGCCACGAGCCCGGCATTGCCTGCCACACGGGGCGCCACAGCTGCTTCTACAGCGTGCTGCGCGATGGCCAGTGGCAGGCCGTCGATCCGGTCTTGAAAGACCCCGAATCGATCTACAAATGAATTCCACGAACATGAACGACACCACAAGCACTTCCTCGCAGGACGCCCTGGCGCGCCTGGCCGCCGTCATCGAAAGCCGCAAGCCCGCCAACGGCGGCGACCCCGACAAGAGCTACGTCGCCCGCCTGCTGCACAAGGGCCCGGATGCCTTTTTGAAGAAGATCGGCGAAGAGGCCACCGAAGTGGTCATGGCCGCCAAGGACGCAGACCATGGCGGGGACGCCGGCAAAATCCTCTACGAAGTGGCCGATCTGTGGTTCCATAGCATGATCGCCCTGGCCCACTATGGCCTGACGCCCGCCCAGGTCGTTGCCGAGCTGGAGCGCCGCGAAGGCACCAGCGGCATCGAGGAAAAGGCGCTGCGCAAGGCCCAGGAACGTGATGTGAACGAGAAAGGACCGCTGCCATGAATGACGATTACATCGAAGTCCGTGCCCTGGACCAGTCCCGCATCGAAGGCCTCAAGGCCTGGGGCTGGGTCAGCTACCTGCTGCACCTGGTGGTGGCCGTGGCCGCCGTCGTGCCCGGCGCCCAGCCCAGCATCGCGCTGCTGGTGATCGCCCTGATCATCGACCTGGTCAAGCGCGGCGACGCCGAAGGCAGCTGGATGGCCAACCATTTCTCGTGGCGCATCCGCAGCGTGATCTGGGCCGGCATCCTGTACCTGGTCACGGCACCGCTGTGGCTGCTGTTCTTCGTGCCCGGCTGGATCGCCTGGACGGTGATCTCCATCTGGTTCCTGTACCGCATCGTGCGCGGCATGGTCGCCATGAACCGCAACCAGGCCGTGGACCGCTGAAGCCGCCGGCCCGCCCGCCATGTCCTTCACCCCGACCTGCAAGATCAACCTCGCCCTGCAGGGCGGGGGCTCGCACGGCGCCCTGACCTGGGGCGTGCTGGACGCACTGCTGGAAGACGGCAGCCTTGTCTTCGACGGCATCAGCGGCACCAGCGCCGGCGCCATGAATGCCGTGGCCCTGGCACAGGGCTTTGCCCAGGCCGCGCGCCAGGAAAGCGATCCTGTGGCCGCCCAGGCGCTGGGCGCCCAATTGGCCCGCGCCTCGCTGACCGAACTGTGGGAAGGCGTGGGCACCATGGGCAGCCTGATGTGGGGCGCGCCATTGCCGGGCAGCCCCTTCATGGGCGTGCTCAACCAGTTCTTCTCGCCCTACCAGACCAACCCGCTGGACATCAACCCGCTGCGCAAGCTGCTCGAACGGGTCGTGGATTTCGAGGCGCTGACGCGTCCGCCCGTGGAGGGCGTGGTGCCCAAGGTCTTTGTCTGCGCCACCAATGTGCGCACGGGCCGGGGAAGCATCTTCTCGGGCAGAAGGCTCAGTGCCGACGCGGTCATGGCCTCGGCCTGCCTGCCCCAGCTGTTCAAGGCCGTGGAAATCGATGGCGAGCCTTACTGGGACGGCGGTTTCTCGGGCAATCCCGCCCTGTATCCCCTGATCTACGGCACGGCGTCCAGCGACATCCTGCTGGTGCAGATCAATCCCATCGAGCACACCGACCTGCCCAACACGGCGGCCGACATCATGGACCGCATGAACGAGGTCACCTTCAACGCCGGCCTGCTGTCCGAGCTGCGCGCCATCGAATTCGTCAAGCGCCTGCTGGAGCAGGGCAAGCTGGACCCGGCACGCTACAAAAAGGTGCTGCTGCACCGCGTGGACGGCGGCGCGGTGCTCAAGGGCTACGGCGCCTCGACCAAGACGCGCTCGGACATGCGTTTCGTGCGCGAGCTGTTCGAACTGGGGCGCGAGCAGGGACAGCACTGGCTCCAGCAGCACCGCAGCGACATCGGCGTGCGCCAGACACTGCACATCAACGACAATTCACCCTGATTTTTCGATCCACCGCCAGCTTCCCAGGACTCCCGTAGCGCCATGCACGACCACGACCCGAACTGCCTGTTTTGCCGCATCATCAAAGGCGAGATCCCTTCCCGCAAGGTCTATGAGGACGATGAAGTCTTCGCCTTCCACGACATCCATCCCGGCGCGCCCATCCACTTTCTGATGGTGCCCAAGAAGCACATCCCCTCCATGGCCCAGGTCCAGGCCGACGACGCTGCGCTGCTGGGCCGCATGATGGTGCTGGCGCCCCGCCTGGCCGCCGAGCAAGGCTGCAATCCGTATCCCGATGGCGGTTTCCGTCTGGTGGTCAACACCGGCACCGAGGGCGGACAGGAAGTCCACCATCTGCACATCCATGTCATGGGCGGCCCCCGCCCCTGGCTGAAGGGCTGAAGCCTTTGCTGGACGCAGGCTTGCGCGCAAGATGGCCCGCCTCTTGCTTGCGACTTCTGCGTACATGCGCCGGCCGAACGGCTTTTGTGGGGCCTTGCGAACTGCCGCCATGGCCCGGCGTCTAAAATGATCTGCAATTCTTAGGAGAGATTCTCATGGGCTCGTTTTCCATCTGGCATTGGCTGATCGTCCTGGCCATCGTGGTTCTGGTGTTCGGAACCAAGAAGCTGAAGAACATCGGTTCCGACCTTGGCGGCGCCGTCAAGGGCTTCAAGGACGGTGTGAAGGACGGCTCGACCTCCACCGACACCCCCGCAGCTGCCCCTGGCCAGGTTGCAGGCCAGACAGCCACCGACAAGGCCACCATCGACGTCGAAGCCAAGCAAAAGAGCTGATGGTCCGCACGCCAAGCCTCCATGTTTGATATCGGTCTGTCCAAGATGGCGCTGATCGGCGCCGTGGCTCTCGTGGTCATCGGCCCCGAGAAGCTGCCGCGCGTGGCGCGCACCGTCGGTACCCTGCTGGGCAAGGCCCAGCGCTACGTCTCCGATGTGAAGGCCGAGGTCAACCGTTCGATGGAACTCGACGAGTTGCGCAAGATGAAGGACACGGTGGAAGGCGCGGCGCGTGACGTCGAGCAGTCCATCCACACTTCGGCCGCCAATTTCGAGAAGGACTGGAACGAGTCCACGGCATCGCTCAACGGCACGTCTTCCTCGTACGACTCCTCTTCCTACGATTCAGGCAGCGATACGTACAGCGCCGTGGCGCCGGCCTACCGCCACCCGGGCAAGAACTGGCGCCTCAAGCGTGCCGCCGTGCCCCAGTGGTACAAGGCCCGTGCCGGCGTGCGCACCAAGGCGCAGTCGGGCGCGGCGCGCGTGGCGCGCTTTCGTCCCCAGAAGTCCCGCTGAAGATGCTGGCGCGCAGCGGGCCACGAGGCAACCGGCCCAGCCTCTGCCACCCGGGCACCCGCCAACGCCCCACCCTGCCCGATCCGTCGGGCTTTCTGCTTTTCATACCAGGTCCGTGGACGCCCTTGCGGCCCGCCGCGGTTTCGCACCATGTCCGACATTCCACCTAAAGACGACGAGCTGGCAGGCACCGAGCAGCCTTTCGTCCAGCACCTGATGGAGCTGCGCGACCGCCTGCTCTACTGCATCTACGGCATCGGTCTGGCGATCGCCGTGCTGGCCATATGGCCCGGCCCCAACGGGCTCATCGACTTCATCGCCCACCCGATCAAGGCCCACATGCCGCCCGATGCCAAGCTCATCGCAGTCGGCGTGTTCACCCCCTTCTTCGTGCCGCTCAAGGTACTGATGATGGTGGGCATCTTGGCCGTGCTGCCCTGGATCATGTACCAGATGTGGGCCTTCGTGGCGCCCGGCCTGTACAGCCATGAAAAGCGCTTTGCGCTGCCGCTGATCATCTTCGGCAGCCTGCTGGCCTATATCGGCATCGCCTTCGTGCAGTTCTTCGTGCTCGACAAGATGTTCGCCTTCATCCAGGGCTTCACCCCGGACAGCGTGGCGGCCACGCCGGACATTGCATCGTATGTGGAGGCCATCCTGTCGCTGTACCTGGCCTTTGGCCTGGCCTTCCAGGTGCCCATCGTGGTCATGCTGCTGGTGCGCTTCGGCCTGGTGGACATCGCCAAGCTCAAGTCCTTCCGCGGCTATTTCATCGTGGTGGCCTTCATCATCGCCGCCGTGGTCACGCCGCCCGACGTGATCTCCCAGCTGGCCCTGGCCGTGCCCATGTGCATTCTTTACGAGATCGGCATCCTGGGTGCCGGCTGGTTCAGCCGCGTCTCCAAGGCGCCGGAAGAAGAAGCCGAACCCGGCACCGCAGTGGACAAGCCCGCAGAGGATAAACCCTCCCCCTGAGTCGCTTCGCGCCTTCCCCCAGAGGGGGACGACACCCTCGGTGCGGGGCGGCGCGGCCGGCCCAGGCCCTTCCTCGGTGTCCCTCGCTTTAGGGCGCGCCAGTTTCAAGGGCCTACGCTGAAACACGAGGAATTTGTAATAAAAAGCCCTTGGTTCATCACCAAGGGCTTTTTCTTTGTCTATGGCCAAGCCCCTTCCGGGGTTGGCATCTCACCGAGGCAGGTCGGACGTGCCCATGAGGAACTCGTCAATGGAGCGAGCGGCCTGGCGGCCTTCGCGGATGGCCCAGACCACCAGGGACTGGCCGCGGCGCACATCGCCGGCGGCGAAGAGCTTGGGCACGCTGGTGGCGTAGCCGCCCGTGAAGTCGGTGGTGGCCTTGGCGTTGCCGCGTGCGTCCTTGTCCACGCCAAAGGCATCGAGCACGGCCTGCACGGGGCTGACGAAGCCCATGGCCAGCAGCACCAGGTCGGCCTTGAGCACCTGCTCGCTGCCGGGCACCTCGACCATCTTGCCGTCCTTCATTTCGATGCGCACGGTCTTGACGGCCGTGACTTGGCCCTTCTCGCCGATGAACTCCTTGGTGGCGATGGCGAACTCGCGCTCGCAGCCTTCCTCGTGGCTGGAGCTGGTGCGCAGCTTGATCGGCCAGTAGGGCCAGACCAGGGGCTTGTTCTCCTGCTCGGGCGGCATGGGCATCAGCTCGAACTGGGTCACGCTGACGGCGCCGTGGCGGTTGCTGGTGCCCACGCAGTCGGAGCCCGTGTCTCCGCCACCGATGACGATGACATGCTTGCCATCGGCACGCAGCTGGCCCTTGAGCTTGTCGCCGGCGTTGACCTTGTTTTGCTGCGGCAGGAACTCCATGGCGAAATGGATGCCCTTGAGTTCGCGGCCGGGCACGGGCAGGTCGCGCGACTGCTCGGCACCGCCGGTCAGCAGCACGGCATCGAACTCGGCCATGAGCTGCTCGGGGCTGACGGTTTCCTTGGCCCAGTTGGTGACCTTGGAGTCTTCGCCCAGGCCGTCCTTGCCCGCCACCAGCACGCCGGTACGGATCTTGACGCCTTCGGCCACGAGCTGCTCGACGCGGCGGTCGATGTGCGACTTCTCCATCTTGAAGTCGGGAATGCCGTAGCGCAGCAGGCCGCCGACGCGGTCGTTCTTCTCGAACAGCGTCACATCGTGGCCGGCGCGGGCCAGCTGCTGCGAGGCCGCCAGGCCTGCGGGGCCGGCGCCGACCACGGCCACCTTCTTGCCGGTCTTGCGGCTGCTGGGCAGCGGCTTGACCCAGCCTTCGGCCCAGGCACGGTCGATGATGGCGTGCTCGATGGACTTGATGCCCACGGCGTCGTCGTTGATGTTCAGGGTGCAGGCGGCCTCGCAGGGGGCGGGGCAGATGCGGCCGGTGAACTCGGGGAAGTTGTTGGTGCTGTGCAGCACGGCGCTGGCGCTCTTCCAGCCGCCGTGGAAGACCAGGTCGTTGAAGTCCGGAATGATGTTGTTGACCGGGCAGCCGTTGTTGCAGAACGGCGTGCCGCAGTCCATGCAGCGCGCGCCCTGGATCTTGGCCTGGCTGTCATCGAGGCCGATGACGAATTCCTTGTAGTGCTTCACGCGCTCGGCGACGGGCGCATAGCCCTCCTCGAGGCGCTCATATTCCATGAAGCCGGTGGTCTTTCCCATGATTCGTTGTCCTGATGTGTGGGGTGCAGGGATGGATGCGGGCTGCTGCCCGCATCCTTCGCTTCCTTGTTATTTGGCGGCCACCGCCTCCTTGGCGTGTTCCTCGACCTCGGGCGTGGCGGGCTCTTCCATCACCTGGCGCTCGTACATCTCGGACAGGGCACGCTTGTACTCGCTGGGGAAGACCTTGACGAACTTGGAGCGGGCTGCCGCCCAGTTGTCCAGCAGATCGCGGGCGCGCTTGGAGCCCGTCCAGCGGCTGTGCGCCTCGATCAGCGCGCGCAGCTGGCGCTCGTCGGTTTCGCGGCGGTGCCAGACGGCGGGCGAGACCTGGGCCAGGTGCTCGTCGTGGGGCAGCACCTGGTCCAGCGAGACGGACGCCTTGTTGCAGCGCTCGGCGAAGCGGCCATCCTCGTCATACACATAGGCCACGCCGCCGCTCATGCCGGCCGCGAAGTTGCGGCCGGTCTTGCCCAGCACCACCACGGTGCCGCCGGTCATGTATTCGCAGCCGTGGTCGCCCACGCCTTCGACCACGGCGGTGGCGCCAGACAGGCGGACCGCGAAACGCTCGCCGGCCACGCCGCCGAAGAAGGCCTCGCCGCTGGTGGCGCCGAACATCACGGTGTTGCCCACGATGGTGTTGCTGGTGGTATCGCCACGGAACTCATGGCTGGCGTGCACCACCACGCGGCCGCCGGACAGGCCCTTGCCCGTGTAGTCGTTGGCGTCGCCGCGCAGGTTCAGCGTGATGCCGTTGCACAGGAAGGCGCCGAAGGACTGGCCGCCGGTTCCCTCGAAGTGGATGCGGATGGTGTCATCGGGCAGTCCTTCGGGATGCACGCGCGTCACGGCACCGGAGAGCATGGCGCCCACGGAGCGGTTGACGTTGCGCGCCACTTCCATGATGCGCACACGCTCGCCGTTCTCGATGGCGGGCTTGCAGCGCTCGATGAGCTTCACGTCCAGCGCCTTGTCCAGCAGGTGGTCCTGCTTTTCGACATGGAAGCGCGCCACGTCTGCGGGCACTTCGGGCTGGGCGAACAGGCGCGAGAAGTCCAGGCCCTGGGCCTTCCAGTGCTGCAGGCCCTTGCGGGTGTCCAGCAGGTCGGAGCGGCCGATCAGGTCGTCGAACTTCGCCACGCCGAGCTGGGCCATGATCTGGCGCACTTCCTCGGCGATGAAGAAGAAGTAGTTCACCACATGCTCGGGCTTGCCCGAGAACTTGGCGCGCAGCACCGGGTCCTGCGTGGCCACGCCCACGGGGCAGGTGTTCAGGTGGCACTTGCGCATCATGATGCAGCCCTCGACGACCAGGGGCGCCGTGGCGAAGCCGAACTCGTCGGCGCCCAGCAGCGCGCCGATGACGACGTCGCGGCCGGTCTTCATCTGGCCGTCGGCCTGCACGCGGATGCGGCCGCGCAGGCGGTTGAGCACCAGGGTCTGCTGGGTCTCGGCCAGGCCGATTTCCCAGGGCGAGCCCGCATGCTTGATGGACGACCAGGGCGATGCGCCCGTGCCGCCGTCATGGCCTGCGATGACCACGTGGTCGCTCTTGCACTTGGCCACGCCGGCCGCGATGGTGCCCACGCCCACTTCGGACACGAGCTTGACCGAGATGTCGGCGTGCGGCGCCACGTTCTTCAGGTCGTGGATCAGCTGGGCCAGATCCTCGATGGAGTAGATGTCGTGGTGGGGCGGGGGCGAGATCAGACCGACGCCGGGCACGGAGTGGCGCAGTTTGCCGATGTAGTCGGACACCTTGCCGCCGGGCAGCTGGCCGCCCTCGCCGGGCTTGGCGCCCTGGGCCATCTTGATCTGCACCTGGTCCGAGGACGACAGGTACTCGGCCGTGACGCCGAAGCGGCCCGATGCCACCTGCTTGATCCTGGAGCGCAGCGAGTCGCCGTCCTGCAGCTCGATGTCGGCCTCGACCTTGTCGGCGCCGATGATGGAGCCCAGGGTCTCGCCCTTCCTGATCGGGATGCCCTTGAGCTCGTTGCGGTAGCGCTGGGGATCTTCCCCGCCTTCGCCGGTGTTGCTCTTGCCGCCGATGCGGTTCATGGCCACTGCCAGCGTGGCATGGGCCTCGGTGCTGATGGAGCCCAGCGACATGGCGCCCGTGGCAAAGCGCTTGACGATCTCCTTGGCCGACTCGACCTGGTCCAGCGGGATGGCCTTGGCCGGGTCGAACTTGAACTCGAACAGGCCGCGCAGCGTCATGTGGCGCTTGCTCTGGTCGTTGATCAGCTGGGCGTATTCCTTGTACGTGCTCCAGTTGTTGGAGCGCGTGGAATGCTGCAGCTTGGCGATGGCGTCGGGCGACCACATGTGCTCTTCGCCACGGGCGCGCCAGGCGTATTCGCCACCGGCGTCCAGCATGGTCTCCAGCACGGGATCGTCACCGAAGGCCGCGCGGTGGTTGCGGATGGTTTCCTCGGCGATCTCGAAGACGCCGATGCCCTCGACGCGGCTGGCCGTGCCGGTGAAGTACTTGTCCACGGTGTCGCTGTTCAGGCCGATCACCTCGAACAGCTGGGCGCCGCAATAGGACATGTAGGTGGACACGCCCATCTTGGACATGATCTTGGACAGGCCCTTGCCGATGGCCTTGACGTAGTTGTAGATGGCCTTGTCGGCCGACAGGTCACCGCCCAGCTCCTTGTGCATGTCGGCCAGGGTTTCCATGGCCAGGTAGGGGTGCACGGCCTCGGCGCCGTAGCCTGCCAGCACGGCGAAGTGGTGCACTTCGCGCGCCGTGCCCGTCTCCACGACCAGGCCGGCCGTGGTGCGCAGGCCCTCGCGCACCAGGTGCTGGTGGATGGCCGACAGCGCCAGCAGCGCGGGGATGGCCACCTGGGTGGCGCTCACATGGCGGTCGCTGATGATCAGGATGTTGGCGCCGCCCTTGATGGCGTCCACGGCCTGCGCGCACAGCGATGCCAGCTTGGCTTCCACGCCCTGCTTGCCCCAGGACAGCGGGTAGGTGATGTCGATCGTTGCGCTCTTGAACTTGCCCTGCGTGTGGCGTTCGATGTCGCGCAGCTTGGCCATGTCGGCGAAGTCCAGCACGGGCTGGTGCACTTCCAGGCGCATGGGCGGGTTGACCTGGTTGATGTCCAGCAGGTTGGGCTTGGGTCCGATGAAGGACACCAGCGACATCACGATGGCTTCGCGGATGGGGTCGATCGGCGGGTTGGTCACCTGCGCGAACATCTGGCGGAAGTAGTTGTACAGCGGCTTGTTCTTGTCCGACAGCACGGCCAGCGGGCTGTCGTTGCCCATGGAGCCGATGCCTTCCTCGCCGTTCTTGGCCATGGGGGCCAGCAGGAACTTGATGTCTTCCTGCGTGAAGCCGAAGGCCTGCTGGCGCTCGAGCAGCGGCAGGCTGGCGGCCTCGGGGCCGGCATGGGTGTCACCGCCCACGCTGCCCAGCTTGATGCGCAGGTTCTCGATCCACTGCTTGTAGGGCTTGGTGTTGACGATGTTGGCCTTGAGCTCGTCGTCCTCGATCAGGCGGCCCTGCTCCAGGTCGATCAGCAGCATCTTGCCGGGCTGCAGGCGCCACTTGCGCACGATGGCGCTGTCGGGCACGGGCAGCACGCCGGCTTCGGACGCCAGGATGACCAGGTCGTCATCGGTGATCACGTAGCGCGAGGGGCGCAGGCCGTTGCGGTCCAGCGTGGCGCCGATCTGGCGGCCGTCGGTGAACACGATGGAGGCCGGGCCGTCCCAGGGCTCCATCATGGCGGCGTGGTATTCATAGAAGGCGCGGCGGCGCTCGTCCATGGACTCGTGCTGTTCCCAGGGCTCGGGAATCATCATCATCACGGCCTGGCTGATGGGGTAGCCGGCCATGGTCAGCAGTTCCAGGCAGTTGTCGAACGTTGCCGTGTCGGACTGGCCGGCGAAGCTGATGGGATAGAGCTTCTTGAGGTCCTCGGCCAGCACGGGCGAGGCCATCACGCCCTCGCGCGCCAGCATCCAGTTGTAGTTGCCGCGCACGGTGTTGATTTCACCGTTGTGGGCCACGTAGCGGTAGGGGTGGGCCAGCGGCCACTCGGGGAAGGTGTTGGTCGAAAAGCGCTGGTGCACCAGGCCGATGGCCGAGACGCAGCGCTCGTCGGACAGGTCGTTGTAGTACACGCCCACCTGGTCGGCCAGCAGCAGGCCCTTGTAGACCACGGTGCGGCTGCTCATGCTGGGAACGTAGTATTCCTTGCTGTGCTTGAGCTTGAGGTTCTGGATGGCGGCGCTGGCCGTCTTGCGGATCACGTACAGCTTGCGCTCCAGCGCGTCCTGCACGATCACGTCCGCGCCGCGGCCGATGAAGACCTGGCGCAGGATGGGTTCCTTTTCCTGGACCGTGGGCGACATGGGCATGTCGCGGTTCACGGGCACATCGCGCCAGCCCAGCAGGACCTGGCCTTCGGCCTTGATGGCGCGTTCCATCTCCTGCTCGCAGGCCAGGCGCGAGGCGTGTTCCTTGGGCAGGAAGATCATGCCCACGCCGTACTCGCCCGCGGGCGGCAGGGCCACGCCCTGCTTTGCCATCTCTTCGCGGTAGAGCTGGTCGGGAATCTGGATCAGAATGCCCGCGCCATCGCCCATGAGCTTGTCGGCACCCACGGCACCGCGATGGTCGATGTTTTCGAGGATCTTGAGCGCGCCGGTGACGATGTCATGGCGCTTGACGCCCTTGATATGTGCAACAAAGCCGAGGCCGCAGGCGTCGTGCTCGTTGCTCTTGGAGTACAGACCGTGGTCTTGGAGATGCTTGATCTCGGCAGCCGTCGTCATGGCGGAATCCTCAAATTTTTCGCAGGGAACGCAAGATTAAGGCAAGGCATCACCTCATGCAATAAATTTATATAAGGGTCAGATCCCAATTAATTCCAGAACAAAAAAATCGGAAATTAATAAGGGACATATTTATTTCACAGAGGCCTGCGATGAGGAATCAAGCACTTGCAGGCCATCAGTGGGTACTAACGCACTGTTGTGGTGCGCTCATTGGTCCGTCCTGGCGGACGGCCGGCGCGCTGGCGGGTCACGCGGCGCTCGGTGCGCTGTTGTAAATCGGCAATGAATTGCTCATCGCCCAGCGCCCAGCCCCGCAGCGCCGACTGGCTGATGCGTTCGCCGTCATCGCTGCTGACGCCCTCTTCCACGGCCGACACATACGCCGCGTCGCGCGCAAACGGGGTGTTGCCCAGTTCCCAGAACACGGCATGCGGCTGGATCAGCGCGTCGCTGCGCAAGCCGGCGTTGTGCGCGTAGCTGGACCAGGGCCAGTCGGCCGGCCGCTGGACCAGGCCGGCGCGCACGGGGCTGTCGTCCATGAAGACCATGGTGGGCAGCAGCCAGCTGGGCTGCAGCACCGTGCCGCGATAGCGGCCTTCCCACAGCGTGCCGCTGCGGCCGTGGCGGTCGTTGAAGTAGCGGACATAGCGCCGGCCCACGGCCTGCATGAACCTGGGCAGGCCATCGTCGGTGCGCGGCGTGGCCAGCAGGTGGAACTGGCTGGGCAGGAGCACGTAGGCATGCACGGCCAGCTCGCAGCTGCGTGCCATCTCGCGCAGCAGCCCCAGCATGGTCTCCCGGTCCTGGGCATCGATGAAGATGTCCGCGCCGTTGTTGCCGAGCTGGATGATGTGGTGCGGCAGATCCGCAATGGTGAGTCTGGGCAGGCGGGCCATGGTGCTGGGTGCAGGCAAGCGGGTGCAGGGCGTGGAGCGGCAATTATGGAGCGCCCCGCCCCGCCCCGCGCTGCCGCACTGCGCCACACTCCGTTTTACAGGGAAAGACGCGACGAGGCCCTCAGCAGCTGGCTCACCAGCTGTGTGGCGGCCAGCAGCCGGGGCAGCAGTTGCACGCGCATCATCTCGGCGCTGTTGCGGTTGGCCTGGCCGCTGATGTTGAGCGCGGCCACGGTGCGCCCTGCCGCGTTCTTCACGGGCGCCGCGATGGAGATCAGGCCTTCGGCCAGTTCCTGGTCCACCAGGGCCCAGCCCTGGGCGCGCACCTCCAGAATGCGCTGGCGCAGGCGCTCGTCGTTCTGCTCGGTCAGCGCCGTGAACTGGCGGCGCTCGCGTGCATCCAGCAGGGCCTGCAGGGATTCATCGCTCTCGCCGGCCAGCAGCACGCGCCCCATCGAGGTCCAGCAGGCCGGCAGGCGCGAGCCCACGCTGAGGTTGGTGCTCATGATCTTGTGGGTGTGCACGCGCAGCACATAGACGATGTCGCCCCCATCGAGCACGGCAGCCGAGCAGGACTCCTTGACCTCGTCGACCAGGTTTTCCATCACGGGCTCGGCCAGGTTCCAGACCGGGGTGGAGCTGAGGTAGGCAAAGCCCAGTTCCATGATGCGCGGCGTGAGCTGGAACAGCTTGCCGTCGCTCTTCACATAGCCCAGCGTCTGCAGCGTCAGCAGGATGCGCCGGGCCCCGGCGCGCGTGAGCCCCGTGCGCGCCGCCACCTCGCTGAGCGTCTGCGCAGGCGCCTCGGCGCTGAACGAGCGGATCACGCCCAGGCCGCGCGCAAAGGACTGCACATAGCTGTCGCCGGGGCGCGGCGTGCCGCCCTCTTCTTCAACCCCACCTGTGGAAATTACGGAAGCGGCTTTTTTTTCCATGGCTCTATAATTCTTTCTGCGAACTTTTGTTCTACATACGAACATTTTAGCGCAGCGCCAGCGGCCTGCATACCGGAGACAAGCAAGTGATCAACAAAATCACCGACACCATCGCCGAGGCGTTGTCGGGCGTCCAGGACGGCTCCACCGTGCTGATCGGGGGCTTCGGCACCTCGGGCAATCCCACCGAACTCATCGACGGCCTGATCGCCCAGGGCGCACGCGAGCTGACCGTGGTCAACAACAACGCGGGCAACGGCGACCAGGGCCTGGCCGCGCTGCTCAAGAGCGGCCAGGTGCGCAAGATCATCTGCAGCTTCCCCCGCCAGGTGGACAGCTGGGTGTTCGACGACCTGTACCGCAGCGGCAAGATCGAGCTGGAACTCGTGCCCCAGGGCAACCTGGCCGAGCGCCTGCGCGCCGCCGGCGCCGGCATCGGCGGCTTCTTCTGCCCCACGGCCTATGGCACGGAGCTGGCCAACGGCAAGGAAACGCGCGAGATCAACGGCAAGCACTATGTGCTGGAGCATCCCATCCACGGCGACGTGGCACTGGTCAAGGCCGAGAAGGGCGACCGCTGGGGCAATCTCACCTACCGCATGTCGGCCCGCAACTTCGGGCCCGTGATGGCCACGGCGGCCAAGCACACGATCGCCACCGTGCACGAGATCGTGGAGCTGGGCGCGCTGGACCCCGAGGCCGTGGTCACGCCCGGCATCTACGTGAGCCAGATCGTGAAGATCGACCGCGTGGCCACCCAGGCCGGCGGCTTCAAGAAAACCGCATGAGCGCCCCAACCGCCGAAAGCAAGAGCATGAGCAGCTACCAGAAACGCAGCAAGCAAGAGCTGGCCCGGCGCGTGGCCGAAGACATCTTCGACGGCGCCTATGTCAACCTGGGCATCGGCATGCCCACCCAGGTGGCCAACCACATCCCGGCCGGCCGCGAGGTCATCCTGCAAAGCGAGAACGGCATCCTGGGCATGGGCCCGGCGCCCGCCGAAGGCCAGGAGGACTATGACCTGACCAATGCCGGCAAGCAGCCCGTCACCCTGCTGCCGGGCGGCTGCTACTTCCACCATGCCGACAGCTTCGCCATGATGCGCGGCGGCCACCTGGACATCTGCGTGCTGGGCGCCTTCCAGGTCTCGGCCACGGGCGACCTGGCCAACTGGAGCACGGGCGAGGCCGGTGCCATTCCCGCCGTGGGCGGCGCCATGGACCTGGCCGTGGGTGCACGCCAGACCTGGGTGATGATGGACCTGCTGACCAAGACCGGCGAATGCAAGGTCGTCGAGGCCTGCAGCTATCCGCTCACGGGCCTGTCCTGCGTCAAGCGCATCTACACCGACCTGTGCACGCTGGAATGCACGCCCGAGGGCCTGCGCCTGATCGACACCGTGCCCGGCCTCTCGCACGCCGAGCTGCAGTCCATCGTGGGCCTGCCCATCAAGGACGCGACGGCCACGGCCTGATCCCTCAGCTCCCCACCCAGTGGGTGCGCTGCGGCGCACCCCGGCACCTCTTCATTCTTTTTCCAGGAGACACCATGAGCCAGTCCAACCAGGCCTTCATCTGCGACGCCATCCGCACCCCCTTCGGCCGCTACGGCGGCGCCCTGTCCCCGGTGCGTGCCGATGACCTCGGCGCCGTGCCGATCAAGGCGCTGATGGAGCGCAACCCCGGCGTGGACTGGACGGCCGTGGCCGACGTGCTCTACGGCTGCGCCAACCAGGCCGGCGAAGACAACCGCAACGTGGCACGCATGTCCGCCCTGCTGGCCGGCCTGCCCATCGATGTGCCAGGCGCCACCATCAACCGCCTGTGCGGTTCGGGCCTGGACGCCGTGGGCACGGCCGCGCGCGCCATCAAGGCGGGCGAGGCCCGCCTGATGATCGCAGGCGGCGTGGAAAGCATGAGCCGTGCGCCCTTCGTCATGCCCAAGGCAGAAAGCGCCTTCAGCCGCAGCAACGCCGTGTACGACACCACCATCGGCTGGCGCTTCGTCAACAAGCTGATGAAGCAGCAGTACGGCGTGGACTCCATGCCCGAGACGGCCGAGAACGTGGCCGACGACTTCAAGATCGAGCGCGAAGCCCAGGACCGCATGGCCCTGGCCAGCCAGCAAAAGGCGGCCGCCGCCATTGCAGCCGGCTACCTGGCCAAGGAAATCGTGTCCGTGTCCATTGCCCAGAAAAAGGGCGACGCCATCGTGATGAGCCAGGACGAACATCCGCGCGCCACCACCATCGAGGCGCTGGCCAAGCTCAAGGGCGTGGTGCGCCCGGATGGCACAGTGACGGCCGGCAATGCCAGCGGCGTGAACGATGGCGCCTGCGCCCTGCTGCTGGCCAACGAGGAAGCCGCCCAGCAATACAACCTGGTGCCCCGCGCCCGCGTGGTCGGCATGGCCGTGGCCGGCGTGGCGCCGCGCATCATGGGCTTCGGCCCCGCGCCCGCCGTGCGCAAGGTGCTGGCCCTGACCGGCCTGACGCTGGAGCAGATGGACGTGATCGAGCTGAACGAAGCCTTCGCCGCGCAGGGCCTGGCCGTGCTGCGCGATCTGGGCATTGCCGACGACGACCGCCGCGTCAACCAATGGGGCGGCGCCATTGCGCTGGGCCATCCGCTGGGTGCCTCCGGTGCCCGCCTGGCCACCACCGCCGTGAACCAGCTGCACACGCTGGGCGGCCGCTACGCGCTGTGCACCATGTGCATCGGCGTGGGCCAGGGCATTGCCGTGATCCTGGAAAAGGTCTGAGACTGCGATGAGCACCGTGGATAACAAGACACCCGTCACCGTGGTCAGCGGCGCCAGCAACGGCATCGGCCGCGCCATCGCCGAGGCCCTGCTGGCCCAGGGCCGCGCCGTGGTCAACCTCGACTACGTGCTGCCCGATTGGAGCCATCCGCTGCTGGTGAGCTACCAGGCCGACCTGACCAGCGAGCAGGCCACCGCCGAGGCGGCGGCCCGCATTGCCGCCGCGCACAACGTGGTGGCCCTGGTCAACAACGCGGGCGCCACGCGCCCCGGCACCATCGACAACGCCAGCACCCAGCATCTCGACGACGTGGTGGGACTGCACCTGCGCGCGCCCATGCTGCTGGTCCAGGCCTTCCTGCCCACGCTGCGTGCCTGCGGCGAGGGCCGCATCGTGAACATGTCCTCGCGCGCCGCGCTGGGCAAGCCCGACCGCATCGTCTACTCGGCGACCAAGGCGGGCCTGATCGGCCTGACGCGCACCCTGGCCATGGAACTGGGCCGCGATCGCATCACGGTCAATGCCCTGGGCCCCGGCCCCATCGCCACCGAGCTGTTCACCAAGAGCAACCCCGAAGGCGCGCCGCAGACCCAGCGCATCCTCAACAGCATTGCCGTGGGCCGCATGGGCACACCGGAAGACGTGGCGCGCGCCGCGCTGTTCTTCCTGTCGCCCGACAACGGCTTCGTCACCGGCCAGGTGCTCTACATCTGCGGCGGCACCACGCTGGGCGTGGCGCCCGTCTGACCGACCGTTTAACCGAACGCCTGACCGAACGCCTTCCCAGGCACAACCCCCTTCAAGAAGAACCACTGGAAGCGCCCGCCTGCACAGGCGGGCGCCACACAGGGCATTGCCCTGGCCCAGCCCGGCGTTGCCGGGCCCGGCCATCCACCTTATTGCCGAATCAGGAGACCTCTCGATGTTTGATCAAACCACCCGTTTCACCCGCCGCCGTGGCCTGCAGGCGCTGGCCGCCGCATCCCTGACCGCGCTCGGCGCCCTGTCCGGCCCCGCCGCCCTGGCCCAGGACGGCTTCCCCAGCAAGCCCATCACCATCCTCGTGCCCTTCGCCGCTGGCGGCACCACCGACATCCTGGCGCGCATCGTCGCCCAGGCGCTGCAGCAGGAGC
This sequence comes from Delftia sp. CH05, assembly GCF_009827015.1. Lineage (NCBI taxonomy): Bacteria > Pseudomonadati > Pseudomonadota > Betaproteobacteria > Burkholderiales > Comamonadaceae > Delftia > Delftia sp. CH05. Next base: position 279,954 of record NZ_WUMG01000002.1, read on the forward strand.
TGGGCCAGACCGTGATCGTGGACAACAAGCCCGGCGCGGGCGGCAACATCGGCGCCGTGGCCGCCGCACGTGCGCCGGCCGACGGCTACACGCTGTTCATGGGCACCGTGGGCACGCATGCCATCAATGCCGCGCTCTACGCCAAGCCCGGCTTCGACCCCATCAAGGACTTCTCGCCCCTGACGCGCGTGGCCAACGTGCCCAACCTGCTGGTAGCCCACCCCAGCCAGCCGTTCAAGACCGTCAAGGAAATGATCGCCTATGCGCGTGCCAACCCCGGCAAGCTGAACTACGGCTCCTCGGGCAGCGGCAGCTCCATCCACCTGTCGGGCGAGCTGTTCCGCTCCATGACGGGCCTGGACATGGTGCACGTGCCCTACAAGGGTAGCGCCCCGGCCATCACCGACCTGCTGGGCAACCAGATCGCCATCATGTTCGACAACATGCCCTCGGCCATCCAGCATGTGCGCTCGGGCAAGCTGCGTCCCATCGCCGTGACCACGGCCAAGCGCTCGCCGGAACTGCCCGATGTGCCCACCGTGGCCGAAGCCGGTGTGCCAGGCTACGAGGCCACCTCCTGGTTCGGCCTGTGGACCCAGGCCAAGACGCCCGCCGCCGTGCAGCAGCGCCTGTACACGGCCATTGCCAAGGTGCTCAAGGACCCGGCCGTGGTCAAGAAGATCAACGACCAGGGAGGTGATGTCGTGATCGATACGCCGGCCGAATTCCTCGCCTACATCAAGGCCGAATCGACGAAGTGGAGCAAGGTCGTCAAGGATTCCGGGGCGCAAGTCTGACCCTCGTTTCCGTATAAAAGAGCTGCTGCGTGCAGCTCTTTTTCATTGGAGCACCGACCTATTGCGAAGCACCGCCCACATCGCACGAACGAGCGCGGCCCAACTCAGGGACACCGAGGAAGGGCCTGAGCCGGCCGCGCCGCACCGCACCGCACCGCACCGAGGGTGTCGTCCCCCTTCAGGGGCGCCGTGCAACGGGGAAGGCGCGAAGCGACTCAGGGGGTAATCATTTCAATCCAGCAGATCGGAGTAGTCACCCTTGTCGTAGCCTTCGATGGCCTTCCAGGGCTGGGCCAGCGGTGCGGGCAGCTTGCTGGCGGTGACGACGATGCGCTCGGTGCCGTGGGAGTCGCTGCGCTCCACGCGGCGGGCGAACTGGTTGGCCACGTCCCAGTCGATGACAGTGGTCTGCTCGCCTGCCTTGCCGCGGTAGCGCTGCACGCCGTTGTGCGGCTTGCCCACGCGCTCCATGCCCTGCAGCGCGGTGGGAGGCACGATCCAGTAGACGTTGTCGAAGGAGCCGCCGTAGCCCACGTTGCCGTGGTGGGCCAGGTCCACGCTGATGACGCGACGCAGCTTGGCCAGGATGACTTCCACGCCGACCTTGCCGTCATCGGCGCGGCGGATGGACATGGGCGCAGCGCGGGCTTCGTCATGGGCGTGGCCGGCGTGCGGGCCGTGGGCGTGGTCATGGCCGTGGTCCTGGCTCTGGCGCAGGGCGGCGGGCATTTCGCGCTCTATCCACAGCTGGGCCTTGCGGCGGTAGACACGGTTGGTATAGACGCTGCTGCGCTGCACGCCGTCGCTGCCCACGCTCATGGCTTCATAGGTGATGCGCAGGTCGGCTTCAGGCGTGGCCTGCACGGCGGCCGTGGTGCGCGCCACGGAATCCGCAGGGACTGCGGCCGTGGGTGCGGGTGCCGGCTTGGGCGGCTCGGCGGCCCATGCTGCGGAGACGGAGCAGGCCAGCAGCGCGGCCGCGTAGATGTGGCGCGCCGCGCGCGGCGCCGGAAGGGAGAGCGTCATGGAATCCAGCCAATGCGAAAAAACCGGGGCCGGGCACACGCATGCGCCACGGCTCCGGCCAGGGGTTGGCAAGCAGCCAACGAAGGAAGAAACAATTACAGGCCAGCGGCTTCGCGGACCTTGGAGAACACCTTGGTGTTGTCCATCGTGCCCTTGAAGATCTTGGCGCCCGCGCCGCCGGCGAACAGCATCACGTCGCCGCCGCCATGGGTCTCGGAGCCCGGCGTGCCCAGGTTCAGGCCCACTTCCTGCAGGTAGTTGTCGTCCGTGGTGTCCACGCCGCTGAGGTCCTGGCGCTCCGCGCCGCGTGTGGGCGCAATCCAGGGCTTGTTGCCATCTTCGGCATTGACCTGGCTGGAGGCCGTGGCGTTGGGACGTCCGCCATTGCCGAAGGCCAGCGTGGTGTAGGGCTTGCCGTCCTGGGCCTTGGCCATCTGGCCGCTCTGGTAGTCCTGCACCTTGCCCAGGATGGGGTTGCCGATCCTGGAGTAGCCGTTGAACACCATGTTGTGGTCGTGATCGGCGGTGACGACGATCAGCGTGTTCTTCAGGCCCGGATCCTTCTTTTCCATGTAGGCCATGGCGGTCTCGATGGCGCGGTCGAAGGCCAGCGTGTCTTCCAGCGCACGCTTGGCATTGGTGCCGTGCAGTGCGTGGTCGATGCGGCCGCCTTCCACCATCAGGAAGAAGCCCTTGTCATTGCGGCTGAGCACGTCCAGCGCCTTGCCGGTCATGTCGGACAGGCTGGGCTCGTCCAGCCTTTGCTTGACGCGGTCCAGCTCGTAGGCCATTTCGCTTTGCGTGAACAGGCCCAGCAGCTTGGGCGCCTTGGTCGCGTCCAGGGCCGCCAGCTCGCTGCCCTTGGCAACATAGGCGTAGCCCTTGGCCTTCATCATGTCCACGAGGTTGGCCGTGTCCGTGCGCTTGCTGCTGGGGTTGACCGACTTGGGCAGGTAGTTGCGCTGGCCGCCACCCATGAGCACGTCGATGCCGTCGCCCAGCCTGGCGTTGTAGTTGGCATGGCCGGGCACGGACTGCTCGGCAATGCTGTTGTAGCCATTGCGGTTGCAGATATGGGCATAGGTGGCCGCAGGCGTCGCATGGCCCACGCGCGTGGTGGAGATGGCGCCCACGGCGCGGCCCTTGGCCTTGGACAGCTCCAGCAGGGTCTGCGCGGGTTGGCCGTTGCCGGCCGGGCAGGTGGTGTCCTCGCCGTTGATGTACTGCTGGCCGTTGGCCGCGTAGGCCATGGTCTCGGCCGACATGGAGATGACTTCGTTGTTCATCTTCACGCCGGTCATGTAGGCGGCCATCGAGGGCGCGCTGTCCGTGGTCTGGCCATCGCGCGAGAAGGTCTTGATGCGGCTGGCGTAGGGCAGGGACTGCATGGTCAGCGTGGCGCGTTCGCTGCTGGCCAGGGAGCCGGCCTTTTCGGCCAGCTGCTTTTCACCCTTGTAGATGCGCGCGGCGGTCACGGTGACCGGGCCCATGCCGTCGCCAAGGAAGAAGATGACGTTCTTGGCCTCGCCAGCCGCATGGGCTGCAGGCGCCAGCAGCGCCAGCGCGCCGGCCGCCGCCAGGGCGAGGGAGGTCTTTTGGAGGATCGGATGCATGTGGAATTCCTTGAGTGCCTTGAATGCAGCGTGCGGCATCACAAGCCGATGCTCTTCTTGATCAGGTTGAACACGGCCGTGTTGTCGATCACGCCCGAGAACGTATCGGCGCCCATGCCTTGAGCCCCCAGGAACACGTCGCCGCCGCCGTGGGTTTCGGAGGCCAGGGGCACCACGGCCTCCTGCAGGTAGTCGGGGCTCTCCAGCGAGGCCGCGTCGATGGGGCCGCGCGTGGCCAGGCGCTTGGGACCGTTGCCGAAGCCCAGGATGGTGTAGGGATTGCCATCCACATCGGTGGAGGCCTTGCCGTCCACGTAGTTCTTGACCAGGCCCAGCACGCCGGGCTTGCCGGCCTCGGTCTTGCCGGTGCGCGCGGCATAGCCGTTCAGGTGCAGCGTGTGGTCATGGTCGGCTGTGACGACGATCAGCGTGTTCTTCAGGCCCGGATCGAGCTTGGCCATCTTGTCCAGCGCGGTCTGGATGGCGTTGTCGAAGGCCACGGTATCCTGCAGCGCGCGGCGCGCGTTGGTGGCGTGCAGCGCATGGTCGATGCGGCCGCCTTCCACCATCAGGAAGAAGCCCTTCTTCTTGGCCGACAGTGCGTCGATGGCCTTGCCCGTCATCTCGGCCAGGCTCGGTTCCTTGGTCGCGTCGCGGTCCAGGTCATAGGCCATGTGGTCCTTGGTGAACAGGCCGGCGATCTTGCTGCCGTCCACGGGCAGCTTGTCGAACTCGCTCTTGTTGGCGGCGTAGCTGTACTTTTGCGTCTTGAACTCGGCGATCAGGTTGCGGCTGTCGTTGCGGCGGCCGCCGTCGGCCTTAGGCGTGAAGTAGTACGAGCCACCGCCCAGGATCACGTCCACGCCGTCGCCGAGCTTGCTGTTGTAGCCGGATCCGCCAGGCACCAGGGCCGCGGCAATGGTGTTTTCCGCATCGCGGTGGCAGACGTGCGAATAGGTGGCTGCCGGCGTGGCATGCGTGATGCGCGCGGTGGAGACCACGCCCGTGCCGTAGCCGGCGGACTTCATCTGCTCGAGCAGCGTGGGAACGGCCTGGCCGTTGCCGCTGGGGCAGGTGCTGTCGTAGTTGGTGTGATAGGCCTTGCCGCTGGCATCCGTGGCCTTGGTGTCGGGCGTCATGGAGATGACTTCGTTGTTCATCTTCACGCCGGTCATGTAGGCGGCCATCGAGGGTGCGCTGTCCGTCACCTGGGCGTCGTTCGAGAAGGTGTGGACGAAGGCCGTCTCGGGCAGCTTGTCCATGGTCAGCTCACCGTCTTCGCCCACGCTGTAGATGCGCGCGGCGGTCATGGTGGTGATGCCCATGCCGTCACCCAGGAAGAACAGCACGTTCTTGGTCGGGGTGGCAGCGGACGATCCATCGCTGCCGCCACAGGCGCTCAACAGCAGCGACGCACCGGCCAGCGCGCTGCACAACATCTTCAGTTTCATGCGGATATCCCTCTGTAGGCAGGGGACCCCGCGGCAAGGCCGCGCCCTCCCCCTGTTGATTGATTTGTGCACTGTAGGAACAGCCCGTGACGAGCCAGTGACAGTCAGCCCAGGCCGGCAGGCGTATCGTTGCAGGCAAGGCGCTGAGGGCCGGATAGCATTGCGGCCAGCCCAGCGACGGAACAAGGAACCCCATGAACCAGACAGCCCAAGACCCGATCGCCTCGCAGGCCCCGGAAGCGCCGCCCAGGCCGGTGCTCGACTACCCGTTCGAGGCGCCGCCGCAGCACGGGCAGACGCTGGAGGTGGCGCCCGGCGTGCTCTGGCTGCGCATGCCCCTGCCCTATGCGCTGGACCACATCAATCTCTGGGCCATCGATGACGGCCAGGGCTGGGCCATCGTCGATACGGGTGCGCGCACCGACGAAGGCGTGGCCACCTGGCGCGCGCTGTTCTCCCAATCCACCGATGGCCGCTCGCTGACGCGCGTCTTCGTCACCCACATGCACCCCGACCATGTGGGCCTGGCCGGATGGCTGACGCGCAAGTTCCATGTGCCCCTGTACATGACGCGCCTGGAGTACCTCAACTGTCGCGTCGTGGTCTCGGACTGCAGCCGCGAGGCCCCGCCCGACGCCATCGCCTTCTACCGCCGCGCAGGCTGGAGCGACAGCGCACTGGAGTCCTACCGCGCCCGCTTCGGCAACTTCGGCAAGCACATCCATGCCCTGCCCGACAGCTACCGCCGCCTGCACGATGGAGAGGAACTGCGCATAGGAAAACACCTGTGGCGCGTGGTGGTCGGCAGCGGCCACTCGCCCGAGCACGCCAGCCTGTACTGCCCCGATCTCAAGCTGCTGATCTCGGGCGACCAGGTGCTGCCGCGCATCTCGTCCAACGTCTCGGTCCACCCCATGGAACCCGACGCCAACCCCATGGCCGACTGGATGGAGTCTCTGGAAAAGGTCAGGCGCGAAGTGCCCGACGATGTGCTCGTCCTGCCCGCGCACGGCGATTGCTTTCGCGGCCTGCATGCGCGCATCGATTCGCTGGTGGCAGGCCAGGAGCGTGCCAGCGACCGGCTGCTGGCAGCCCTGGCCGAGCCGCGTCGCGCCGTCGATGTCTTCGGCGCCCTCTTCTCACGCCCGATCAGCGAATCCAGCCCCGCCCTGCTGGGCATGGCCACGGGCGAAAGCCTGGCCTGCCTGAATCATTTGATGCATGCGGGGCAGGTGCAGCGCAGCATCGATGCCGATGGCATCGCTTGGTACCGCGCCGTGGCGGGGGCCTGAGACTGCAGCGGCAGCCGGCTCAGGCTGCCTGCAGCAGCGGATAGCGCTGTGCCATCGCATCCTGCAGGCCGAACTCCGCCAGGATGGCGCGCATGCGCTCGACCGCACTGCGCTTTTTCTGCCCCGTGTAGCGCGCAATGATCAGTTCGTTTTTCATGCTGTGCTCCCAGCCCACCAGCTCTGTCACGGTGACCTGGTAGCCGCAGGCCTCCAGGTACAGGCAGCGCAGCACGTTGGTGAGCTGGCTGCCCATTTCGCGGGTGTGTATGGGATGGCGCCACAGTTCGGCCAGCGGCGTGCGCGTCAGGCTCAGCGCCTTGGTCTGGCGCAGGCAGGCTGCGACCTCGGCCTGGCAGCAGGGCACCAGCACCATGGCCTTGGCCTTCTTCTCCAGGCCGAAGGCGATGGCGTCGTCGGTGGCGGTGTCGCAGGCGTGCAGGGCCGTGACCACGTCGAATTGCGCAGGCATGAAGTCGGCATGCGTGGACTCGGCCACCGACATGTTCAGAAAGCCCATGCGCTCGAAGCCCAGCTCGGCAGCCAGCTTCTGCGAAGCCTCCACCAGCGGCGCGCGCGTTTCTATGCCGTAGATATGGCCGCGCCCCAGCGGCTTGAAATACAGGTCGTAGAGGATGAATCCCAGGTAGGACTTGCCGGCGCCGTGGTCGGCCAGGGTGACCGCATGGCCGTCGGCCGACAGTTCTTCGAGGATGGGCGCGATGAACTGGTAGAGGTGGTAGACCTGCTTGAGCTTGCGGCGCGAATCCTGGTTGATCTTGCCTTCGCGCGTGAGGATGTGCAGTGCCTTGAGCAGTTCAATGGACTGGCCGGGCTTGAGGCCCAGCTGCGCGGTCACATCCTGCTCGGGCTTTGCGGCAGGCTTGCCCTGGCGCGCCTTCATTCGGCAGCGCCCGGCTTGGCTGCGTGCGCCATAGGGCAGCGCGCGCCCACACCCAGGTCCAGCCAGCCTTCGATGCCGATCTTCTCCAGCGTCTCCATGTTGCGCTCGTAGATGGATTCGGCTTCGGGGAACACCTCGACCGCCTTGTCTATGCTGTCCTCGCGCAGCAGGTGCAGCGTGGGATAGGGAGAGCGGTTGGTGCAGTTGGTGACGTCGTCGGCTTCGGTGCCCTCGAACTGGAACTGCGGGTGGAACGAGGCCACCTGCAGTATGCCGCCCAGGTCCAGCTCCTCGACCATGGCGTCGGCCACTTCGAGAAAGTCGTTGAAGTCCAGGAAGTCCTGCAATGCGTGCGGCAGGATCAGCAGCGTGGTGTCGCGCTTGTCCGGGGAGGCCTCGGCCAGGGCTTCCAGCTCGCGGTGCAGGTCTGCCGCCACGCCTTCGGCGTCGGTGGCCTGGCTGACCGTGTAGTGGATCTGGCCCTTGATGTGCACGCCCTTGGCGAAGGGGCACAGGTTCAGGCCGATCACGGCCTTTTCGAGCCAGTGCACCGTATCCTCGATCACGGTGACAGGCGGAAACTCGGCCGCGCGAATCTCGTGGTTGGTATCGGTCATGGCTGTGCCCTTCAAAAATGCGAACGGGGGCACTGCGCCCCCAGACATTGCGAAACCGTCCAGGAACCCTTCCCTGCCCTGTCACGCAGGGTCCGCATTCTAGCCGCGCCGCCCCGGCGACGCCGTTGCTCGGATTTCTCAGCCCAGCAGGCGCAGGCCCGTCAGCAGCTCATGCTCACGGGCCGCGTAGCGGTCCGTCATCCCGGCGATGAAGTCGGCCACCACCCGCGCACGCGCCGATACGTCCTCGGCCAGCATGGCCCGCTGCACGAAGCGCGGCTTCATGCGATCGGGCTCGACCATGTAGGCCGCAAACAGCTCGGCCACCACCTGCTGCGCGCCTTCCATGGTCTTCACCACCTGCTCATGGCGGTAGAGATTGCGGAACAGGAACTGCTTGAGCTGCTGCGACTGCTGCCTCATGGTATCGCTGAAGCCCACCAGAGGGCCAGGCTGGGCGCGCACCTCGTCCACCGAACAGGGCCGCGCCTGCGCAATGCGCTGCTGCGTGGCGGCGATCACGTCATAGACCTGATCGCTGAGCATGCGGCGGATGCTTTCGTACAGCAGGCGCCGCTCGGCCAGGGGCATGCCCAGTTGAGGATGCTCGGCCAGTGTTGCGTCGTGATAGCGCGCGAACAGGGGAACAGCCTCGCACAGCTGGGGCATGGTGATCAGGCCGGAGCGCACGCCATCGTCCACGTCATGGGCGTTGTAGGCAATGGCATCGGCCAGGTTGCACAGCTGGGCCTCCAGCGAAGGCTGCCGGCCCAGCAGAAAACGCTGCGCCACCCCGCCGGGCTCGCGCGCCTCCAGGTGCTCGGCATTGGTGCGCGAGCAATGCTTGAGAACGCCCTCGCGCGTCTCGAAGCTCAGGTTCAGGCCGTCAAAGGCTGGATAGCGCTCTTCCAGCCGGTCCACCACGCGCAGGCTTTGCAGGTTGTGCTCGAAGCCGCCATGCGGCTGCATGCAGGCATTGAGCGCGTCCTGGCCCGCATGGCCGAAGGGGGTGTGGCCCAGGTCGTGGGCCAGGCAGATGGCTTCGACCAGATCCTCGTCGAGCTGCAGGGACCGGGCGACCGAGCGGCCCAGTTGGGCAACCTCCAGCGAGTGCGTCAGCCGTGTGCGGAACAGGTCGCCTTCATGGTTGACGAAGACCTGGGTCTTGTAGACCAGCCGCCGGAACGCCGAGGAATGGACGATGCGGTCCCGGTCGCGCTGGTAATCGCTGCGCGTGGGCGCAGGCGCCTCCGGGAAACGCCGCCCCCGGCTGAACGCCGGGTTGCAGGCATAGGGGGCCAGGGCCTGTTTCTGCATTCGATCGCCTCATCATGCTGACAAGGGCACTCTAGCAGTTCCGGCTTGCCCCCAGCGCCGCGCGTCAGGCGCAGCAGGCGTCTATGACTTCGCGCACCAAGGCATCGGGCGCCGAGCGCATGACGGCCTTTCCCGGCCCGTCAATGAGAACGAAGCGGATCTCGCCCGCCTCGGACTTCTTGTCCACGCGCATCAGTTCCAGATAGCGGCCAGCGTTGTCACGCGCATCCAGCACGGCGCCGCGCACCGGCAGGCCCGCACGTTCGATCAGCACGCGCAGCCTTTGCACAAAGGCGGCATCCACCAGGCCAAGGCGCTGCGACAGCTCGGCCGCCATGACCATGCCGGCGCCCACGCCTTCGCCGTGCAGCCAGTTGCCGTAGCCCATGCCGGCTTCGATCGCATGCCCGAAGGTGTGGCCGAAATTGAGAATGGCGCGCAGCCCAGCCTCTTTCTCGTCCTGCCCCACGACCCAGGCCTTGATCTCCACGCTGCGCTTGATCGCGTGCGCCAGTGCAGTGCGGTCGCGGGCAAGCAAGGCGTCCATGTTCTCCTCCAGCCAGGCCAGGAAGTCCATGTCGGCGATGGGCCCGTACTTGATGACCTCGGCCAGGCCGGCGCTCAGCTCGCGCGCGGGCAGCGTGTCCAGCGAGGCCAGATCGCAAACCACCAGCTGCGGCTGGTAGAAGGCGCCGATCATGTTCTTGCCCAGCGGATGGTTGATGGCGGTCTTGCCGCCCACCGACGAGTCCACCTGCGACAACAGCGTGGTGGGCACTTGCACGAAGGGCACGCCGCGCATGTAGCTGGCGGCAGCAAAGCCCGTCATGTCGCCAATGACGCCGCCGCCCAGCGCGAACAGCACGGTCTTGCGGTCGCAACCACCGGACAGCAGGTCATCGAAGATCAGATTCAGCGTCTGCCAGTCCTTGTGGGCTTCGCCATCGGGCAGCACCACGGTCCGCACGCTGCGGTAGCGCTGCTCCAGCACGCGGCGCAGTGCTGGCTCATAGAGCGGTGCGACCACATCGTTGCTGACGATGACGGCCTGTACCGCAGAAGGCAGCGCGGCATAGGTGGCTGCCTGGTCCAGCAGGCCGGTGCCGATGGCAATCGGATAGGAGCGCTCACCCAGGTCAATGGTCACGACCTGGGCAGCAGGCGAGGAGGAGGCGTGGGGCAAGATGATGTCGCTCCAGGGGAGAAAGAATGAAAAGGTTTCCGCGACACGGCAGCGCGCCCGGCAAATGCCGATCTTAAAGAAAAAGGCCCCGGCAAGTGCCGAGGCCTTTGGTGTTCCAGCAGGCAGCGTTCAGGCCAGTTCCGCCTGCATGCGTATGCGCTGGGCGGCCTGCGCCACAGACAGGCCGGATGTCTGGATCACGAAGTGCGCCGTCTCCAGATACAGGGGCTCGCGCTGCAGCAGCAACTCGCGCAGGCGCAACGCCGGATCCTCCACCTGCAGCAAGGGCCGCGTCACATCGTTGCGCAGCCGCGCGGCGATGTCCTCTGGCGTGCAATCCAGGTAGAAGACCTGGGTGCGCTCATGCAGATGGCGGCGATTTTGCTCGCGCAGCACCACGCCGCCGCCCGTGGACAACAGCAGGCTGGATGTGGAGGCCGACAGCTCATCAATGACCTGCGACTCCATGTCGCGAAAAGCCTGCTCGCCCTCACGCTCGAAAAACTCCCGGATGCTGCAGCCCAGGCGCTGCTCGATCACATGGTCCGAATCCACAAAACGCATCGACCACAGGCGCGCCAGCTGGCGCCCTATGGTCGATTTGCCGGAGCCGGGCAGGCCGATCAGGGCCACCACCGGCGCACGGAGCGAGGCAGGACCTTGATCGGGATTCACCGACTTGTTCACTCGGGCAGGCAGACGGATGTCACTCCGTAAGGCGAGGTCAGGAAGGAGCCGTTCTTCTGGTCGCCCTCGACGAACGAGGTCACAAAGATGCGCTCGGCACGACCTTCGGAACCAGCCGCATTGGAGCTCACCGTCAGCTTGTAGATCAGCCAGGTGGCTACGTTCTGCGGATATTCCGTCTGCACGATCACGCGGCCATTGGCTCCCGTTTTGCGGCCATTGAAATAGGAAACCACGATGTCTGCCTTGGGCGGCGTCAAGCGGCCATCGCCATTGGCGTCTTCACCGCTGTCCAGATTGCCGTTGCGGTTGATATCCTCATTCAGGCAAAAACCGGATCCATCGACATGTGCATTCTTCACAGTGTCATAGCTGCCAAATCCATATCGCAGGATATCCACGCTGACCGAAACATCCGCATCCGCAACCGCCTCGCCGGCAGCATTGGCAACAGCCACGTCGAATTTCTTGATATAGGTCAGGTTGTTGGCGCCCTTTTCCAGCTCATTGTTGTCGCCAATAGTGATGGAAACAGGCTCGCTGGCAACCGTCAGAGTGCTGACGCGCGACGCGGGGCACTTTCCATTGGATACGGCGGCATCAGAATTGCCGTAGCACATGCGGATGCTGACCCCATTGGTCGGGCTGATGCGCAAGCCTGGAATATATTGCGCCAAGGCAACACCGCTGGCATTGGAAATCACGGACTGGCTGCCCGTGGAGATAGCTTCTCCGGAACCCAGCCCGGGCGGAACGATCTCGAAGCGGACGCGCATATTGGGAATGGCGCGGTTGTCCTTATCCAGGAACAGTGCCCTCAATTGCGCCATATTTGTACGTCCGCCATCCAGATTGGGCTTGATAGTATTCGGCACTATAGAAAGGCTTGCCGCACTGACAACACCTACAGCATCAGGCACCTGAGTAGCTCCGCCGGCAACAGTGATCTGTTCATTGGAAACCACTCCCGAAGCCTTTGCTTGCAAGGAATAAATTTGAGCAGCACCAGGTGCGTTAAATGCAGAGAACTTCGCCACACCCGATGTATCAGTTTGGGCAGTAATCGCTGCACTCAGGGCAGATCCCGAGAGGACGACAGGAATCCCCGAGATTCCAGCACCATTGACATCGGCAACTTTTGCCGTTACCTCCACTGGCTGTCCGGGGGTCGGAGCAGAAGGCACTACCGTCAATGCTATCTGACTACCGGTGACGGCAACGACACCCGCACCAGTTTGAGCACCAGCCTTGAGGTCGAACCGAATATCTCGATTGGAACGATCACCACCAATCTCAATTTTCCCACTCATGCGTCCGGATGCATCCGTCACATTGGAGGTGGGAGTGAAAATACCTGAAGTCAAAACCACAGAGACAGGAGCATTTGCCACAGGGTTTCTACTGGCAGACAATGCAGTTACTGTGATTGTTGCCACATCGCTTCCGGAATTTGCAATAACGGTCTTATCCAGCAGGAACTCCACACTGGCCACATCAGGCGTCGCTCCACCTGTCCCACCTCCAGGAGTTCCTGGATTTCCACCACCGCCACCGCAGGCGACTAACGCGCACGACGCCAATATTGTAAGCAAGATTCTTTTCATCAACTATCTCCCAAAGATTTTAATTAACGCTTGAGACCATCAGATATCATTTTTGGCGTAATAAACACCAGCATTTCTCGCTTTTGAGATTCTCTCACGCGACTTTTAAAAAGATGCCCCAAAACAGGGACATCACCCAATAGCGGAATCTTGTTTTCCGTATTGGTTTCCTCCATCTCGAAGATACCGCCGATGACTACAGTTCCACCATTTTGGACAAGAACCTGGGTACGCACATGCTTGGTATCGATGGCAACACCTTGCAACGTGCTCTCACCACGTGAATCCTTGTTGACATCGAGGTCCAGAATGATATCGCCTTCGGGAGTGATCTGAGGCGTCACCTCCAACTTCAGAACCGCCTTTTTGAAAGCAATGGTCGTCGCACCGTTAGGCGCGGTCACAGAGTAGGGATACTCAGTACCCTGCTCAATCAATGCCTTGGTTTGATCAGCCGTTACCAATCTCGGACTGGAAATGATCTTTCCCTGTCCATCGGACTCCATAGCAGAAAGCTCAAGAGTCAGGAATCGATTTGCAGCCGCATTGAAAATAGACATGGCAAACGTCCCGGAGTTCGCCACGTTTGACAGCTTCCCAGGCAGATTGACAAAATTTCCCGAGGTATTCACAGCCTGCCCGCTTGCCCCAGCGGAAGCATTGGCATTATCAAAACCAGTGCCGATGGCCACGCGGTTATCCCCACCAATACTGTATCCCCCGTCGCCACCGCGCTGAGCCCGCAAATCCCCGCCGCCTAGACGAACGCCCAGTGCACGGCCAAATGTGTCACGGGCTTCAACGATACGAGCTTCGATCAGCACTTGGCGAACAGGCACGTCCAGTGTTGCCAACAGCACCTTCACTTCTTCCAGTTTCGTGGCTGTGTCGGTCACGAACAGCTGGTTGGTTCGGGGCTCCGAAATCGCAGATCCGCGCTCAGACAGAAATCTGGTGGAGGTTCCGCCAGCCCCACCGCTCCCACCGCTGCTTGCGCTGATCTGTTGAAGAATATCGGCCGCCTTCGCATAGTTCAGCTGAAAGCCCTGGGTGCGCAGCGGCTCCAGTTTCTGAATTTCCATCGCGGCTTCATAGTCACGCTTGGTGCGTGCATCGATCTCATCCTTGGGCGCAATCCAGAGCACCGAGCCCGACTTGCGCATGCCAAGGCCCTTGGCATCCATGATGATCTGCAGCGCCTGGTCCCAGGGAACATCCTTGAGACGCAGGGTCAACGCCCCGGAAACCGTGTCCGAGGTCACGATATTGAAGTTCGTGAAGTCGGCAATCACCTGCAGCAGGGAGCGCACTTCGATGTTCTGGAAATTCAGGGAAAGCTTTTCACCGCTGTAGCCGGGGCCCTGTGTGAGCTTGCTCACATCCACCTTTTTCTGACGGACCTCGATCACAAACTGGCTGTCGCTTTGATACGCGCTGTGCTCCCAGTCACCGACGGGAGCGATACGCATGCGCACGGATTCCCCCTGCTGCACCGAGGAGATTGTCTGCACCGGTGTTCCGAAATCTGCAACATCCAGCTTGCGGCGCAAGCCTTCAGGCAAGGAAGAACGCAGAAAATCGACGACCAGTTCCTTGCCTTCGCGGCGCAGATCCACGCCAATCTGGCTATTGCTCAATCCCACGACGATGCGGCCCGAGCCATCGCTGCCACGACGGAAAGCAACATCCCGAATGGGTTGGATATCATTACTGGCGGCTGTTTTGGCTTCAAACACACCCTGCTGCGCAGAAGGCTTCACCGCAGCAGACACGGCCACAGGATCCAGCAGGATCAGCAACGCCTTGCCTTGGCGTTCAGTGCGGTAGGAAGTCGCCGTTTTCAAATTCAGCACCAGCCGGGAGCGGCCCGAGGCTTCCACGATATTGATGGAACGCAGGTTGCCCTGATTGAGTTCGACCATCGATTTGCCCGTGGCATTGGCTGCGCCAGGAAAATCCAGGGCGATCCGCGCAGGCGACTGGATCGCAAATCCGGTCGGGTCCGCAGCCAGCGCTTCGGAAAGCTCGATGCGCACCACCTCGGTGCCCCCCTGGATGGAACCGGAGACCGACTCTATCGCGGACTGCGCCCATGCAAAAGAGCCCAGCAACCAACCGCCCAAGGCGATTCCCCAGCGAGCTTTGTGAGACATGCTGCGATGTGTACCCATCATTTCCTTCCCTCCTGCAACTCCAGTGTGCTGTTTCTTTCTATCCAGTCGCCGCTGCCATCCTGGACGATTTCCCGCAACTGGATGGAAGTCTCCGTGATCCGGGTGATCTTCCCGTAGTTCTGCCCCAGGTAATTTCCTGGACGAACCTGATACAGCAAGGCTCCTACCTTGATCAACGCCGTAGGAACACCCTTCTTGTCAAGGCTGCCCACCATGGTCATTGCATCCAGGGGCTCTGCTTCCAGCGGCTCCTTGCGGCGATTGAGTTCTGCGGCAATCAGGCTGGTATTCGCATTGGTCTGGGCCGATTCCTTGCGCAGCACCTGCATCAGTTTCAAGGGATTGAAGGGGTCCATGCCATCAGCCCCCAGGTAGGCTTGGGGCGTAAACGCTTTGGGCTTTTCCAAAGGCTTGATCCGAGGCTTTGCATTGGCTTTCTCCTGGGCCATCCAGGTTTGCAGTTCCTCTTGATCAAAAGAGGTGCAGCCCGAGACGGCCAAACAGGCAGACAACATAAGCAAGACGCTGCAGCGCATGTGTCTCATTTCTTCTTGCCCTTCCCGGCGGCCGCACGTTGCGCCTGCACTTCCTCGGCATCCAGGTAGCGGAAGGTTCGCGCCGTCGCCTCCATGCTCAAGACCTCGCTGCCCTCCTTGCCCACAGGGACAATCGACAAGTTGTTCAAGGTCACGATGCGAGACAGGTAGGCCACGTCGGAAGCGAATGAACCGATGTCATGAAAGCGTCCTGTGACCTTCAAAGCAATGGGCAGCTCGGCGTAGTACTCCTTGACCACCATCGCCCCGGGGCGGAACGTTTCAAACTGCAGGCTGCGCCCCAGTCCGGCCTGGTTGATGTCCGAGAGCAGCGCAGCCATTTCCGCCTTGCTGGGCAACTGCTTTTCCAGCTGTGTCACATATTGCTGGACCTGTTCACGCTGCTTCTTCAGGCCATCCAGGCTGACCGCCTTGGACAGCTTCTGGCTGAAGTCCTGGCGCAGCGTGACTTCGGTGTTGCGCTCTTGC
Organism: Delftia sp. CH05; assembly: GCF_009827015.1. Classification (NCBI taxonomy): domain Bacteria; kingdom Pseudomonadati; phylum Pseudomonadota; class Betaproteobacteria; order Burkholderiales; family Comamonadaceae; genus Delftia; species Delftia sp. CH05. The sequence continues at coordinate 295,641 of NZ_WUMG01000002.1, forward strand.
TCCAGCATGTCCTCATAGTCCTTGATCAGTACGTACCAGAGCAAGGCGGCGACGCCCAACGCAATGGCAACGCACAACAGAAAACGCGGCAGCAAGGGCCACCGCGAAGGATCATTGGGATCAAGACCACGGAATTGGCGCTGGATGTTCTCCTGCAGTGCGGAGAAGTCGATGTCGTTCTTTTTCTTCTTGGCCATCACTGGGACTTTCCTGGGTTGGCCGCCGTCGGAAGGCCTTTCTCCGCAACGCTGGCGCGCGTGAGCTGGAAGCGCAGATTGAACGCTGCAGCACGGCGCTGGTCCTTGGGCGTGACGTTGACCGTCTTGGCCACGATCTCCACCAGTTCCGGCTTGGAGATCCAGGGCGTTCCCTCGGATAGATTGCGCAGCATCTCGGACACCCGCTCATTGGACTGCGCCGTGCCCTGCATGGTCACGGCCAGACCTTCCTGCTTGATGCTGGTGATGTAGACGCCATCGGGCAGCTGGGACACCAGCTCATTGAGCATGTGCACCGGCAGATTGCGATCGGACTGCAGGTCTTCCACGGCCTTCTGACGTGCACGCAGGGCAGTGATCTCATCCTCCAGCCCGGCGATTTCCTTGATCTGGGACTCCAGCACCGTGATCTCGGCGCGCAGCATGCTGTTCTTTGCCTGCTGGGCTTCGATCATCATCTGGTACCACCAGTAGACAGCACCAATGATCAAAAGCCCTATCAGGGCCGAAAGGACCATGGTGGCCTGGAATGCTTCCTTGCGTCGCTTGCGTGTGGCTTCTCTGTGAGGAAGCAGATTGATCAGGATCACGACACAAACCTCCGCATGGCCAGACCGCAGGCGGTCAGGTAGGCGGGGGCCTCGCGCGACATGCGCTTGAGGCGCACGCCGCTGCCGACTTCCATGCCATCGAAGGGATTGGCAAGGCTGCAGGCGAATCCGGTCTGCTGCGTGATGGCCTCGGACAGGCCGGAAAGCGGTGCCGAGCCGCCAGCCAGCAGGATGTGGTCTATGCGGTTGTGGGGCGTGCTGGTGAAAAAGAACTGCAGTGCGCGCGACACTTCCTGCGTCATGCTCTGCACGAAGGGCTTGAGCACGGCGGAAGCGTAGTCCTCCGGCAGTTCGCCGTTGCGCTTCTTGGACTCGGCCTCTTCGAGGGAAAAACCATATTGGCGCGCGATCAGCTGCGTCAGCTGGGCGCCGCCAAAGGCCTGGTCACGGTCGTACAGCACCTCGTCGTCACGCAGGATCTGCATGCTGGTCGTCATGGCGCCTACCTCGAACAGCGCCACCAAAGCGTTGTTGCCCTGATTGGGCAGGCGCTCGATCAACCGTCCGGCGGCCATGCGGGAGGCATGGGGCTCGATGTCGATGACCATCGGCTTGAGGCCGGCCGCCTCGGCCAGGCCCTGGCGGTCCTGCACCTTCTCGCGACGGGAGGCGGCAATGAGCACATCCACGTCGCCAGGCGAATTCGATGACGGGCCTATGACACAGAAGTCCAGACTCACTTCGTCGAGCGAAAAAGGAATGTACTGATTGGCCTCGGATTCGACCTGGACCTCCAGTTCCTGCTCGCTCATGCCGTCGGGCAGCGAAATCTTCTTGGTGATCACGGCCGAAGCCGGCAATGCCATGGCCACGTTCTTGGTCCGCGTGCCGCTTTTTTTGACCAGCCGCCGTACAGCCTCTGCCACTTCGTCGAACTTTTCGATGTTGCCATCCGTGATCCATCCCCGCTCCAGCGGCTCGATGGCACAGCGCTCCAGCAACAGTTCGCCCGACCTGGCACGAGACAGCTCAACGAGCTTGGCGCTCGAAGAACTGATGTCGATGCCTAGCAAAGGTGCGGGCTGGCGACTGAATAAGGATCCCATAGCAATCAACTTGCCCTCCCTCTTCTTGTGTATGTAAAGAACGCAACAAACCTTCACATATAGGTTGAATGCTATCAGCAAGACTGCGCGCAACTCACCATGCCTGCCGGAGCACGGTTGACGGTAGTGGCCAAAAACAGACATTGTTGCGGGCCATCAAATGCGACAGGAATGCACCCCTGCTTGCATGTCGGCCTGTACGCCTGGCTTAGGATGCGAGGCTTGCGGCCATGCTGGCAACCGTGTGCAGCCGCCTCCTACCGACCCCCTGGGGAACGCATTTTTATAATGCGGCACTCCTCAGCACTCCCTGCGACATGCCGTCCTCAGACTCCCGAGAACCCCAGGCTGGAAAGCCTCGCTCCGCTCCGTCCAAGCCCATGCATTGGTTTCCCAAGGCCTTGCTATGGCTGACGGGCATCGCCGTCGCCGGCGCGCTGGCCCTGATGCTGACCGTGGCCGTGGCCCTGGCCATGGCCTACCCCAACCTGCCCGACGTGTCCGAGCTGGCCGACTACCGGCCCAAGCTGCCGCTGCGCGTGTACTCCAGCGAAGGCGCCCTGCTGGGCGAGTTCGGCGAGGAGCGGCGCACGCTGACGCCCATCCAGGACATCCCCAAAGTGATGACCGACGCGGTGCTGGCCATTGAAGACACCCGCTTTTTCGAGCACGGTGGCGTCGACTACAAGGGCATGGCCCGCGCCGCGCTGGCCAATCTGGGCCGCGTGAAAAGCCAGGGCGCATCGACCATCACCATGCAGGTGGCACGCAATGTCTATCTGTCTTCCGAGAAAACTTTTACACGCAAAATTTACGAAGTCTTACTGACTTTCAAGCTAGAGCATCTGCTGAGCAAAAACCAGATTCTCGAGATCTACATGAACCAGATTTATCTGGGAAATCGGGCCTATGGCTTTGCCGCCGCCTGTGAAGCCTATTTCGGCAAACCGCTCAAGGACATCACCGTCGCCGAAGCCGCCATGCTGGCCGGCCTGCCCAAGGCGCCCTCGGCCTACAACCCGATCAGCAACCCCAAGCGCGCCCGCTCGCGCCAGCTCTACATCATCGAGCGCATGGAGGAAAACGGCTTCATCACGGCGGCCCAGGCCACTGAAGCCAAAGCCGAGCCGCTGAAGATCCGCACAGGCTCCTTCAACACCCGGGTGCATGCCGAGTACGTGGCCGAAATGGCGCGCCAGCTGATCTTTGCCCAGTACGGCAACGAGGCCTACACGCGCGGACTGAACGTCTATACCACCATCAATGCCGGCGAACAGGAAGCCGCCTACGCCGCGCTGCGCCGCGGCATCATGGACTACGAGCGCCGCCAGAAGTACCGCGGCCCCGAGAAGTTCGTGGCCCTGCCCGCCGACGCCGAGGACCGTGAAGACGCCATCGACGACACCCTGGCCAACCACCCCGACAACGGAGACGTGCTCGCCGCCGTGGTGCTGGATGCCAACCCGCGCAAGATCCTGGCGGCCCGTGCCGACGGCGAGCAGATCGAGATCACGGGCGAAGGCCTCAAGCCTGCCGAATCGGGCCTGAACCCCAAGGCACCGCCCAACATCAAGATCCGTCCCGGCGCCGTGATCCGCGTGGTCAAGACGCCCAAGAACACCTGGGAAATCACGCAGCTGCCCGAGGTGGAAGGCGCCTTCGTGGCCCTGGTTCCCCAGACGGGCGCCTTGCGCGCCCTGATCGGCGGCTTCGACTTCCAGAAGAACAAGTTCAATCATGTGACCCAGGCCTGGCGCCAGCCCGGCTCGGCCTTCAAGCCCTTCATCTACTCCGCGGCGCTGGAAAAGGGCTTCTCGCCCTCCACCATGATCAATGACGCACCGCTGTTCTTCAGTGCGGGCGTGACGGGGGGGCAGCCCTGGGAGCCCAAGAACTACGACAGCCGCTACGACGGGCCGATGACCATGCGCACAGGCCTGAACAAGTCCAAGAACATGATCTCCATCCGGCTGTTGCAGGCCGTGGGGCCCAAGCAGGGCCAGGAGTGGGTCACGCGCTTCGGCTTTGACGCCGCCAAGCACCCGGCCTACCTGACCATGGCTTTGGGCGCAGGTGCCGTCACGCCGCTGCAGCTGGCGGCAGGCTACTCCGTGTTCGCCAACGGCGGCCACCGCGTCAATCCCTGGCTGATTTCCCGCGTCACCGATCACAAAGGCCGCATCCTGTCCGAATTCACACCGCCCCCGGTGCAGGAACTGCCCCAAGCCATCGACGCGCGCAACGCCTTCATCATGGACAGCCTGCTGCAGGACGTGGCGCGCGTGGGCACGGCAGCGCGCGCGCAGTCCACGCTCAAGCGCCCCGACCTGTATGGCAAGACCGGCACGACCAACGATTCGGTGGATGCCTGGTTTGCGGGCTTCCAGCCCACGCTGGCCGCCGTATCCTGGATCGGCTACGACACGCCGCGCAACCTGGGTAGCCGCGAGACCGGCGGCGGCCTGAGCCTGCCGATCTGGATCAGCTTCATGCAGCACGCGCTCAAGGGCGTTCCCGTGGCCGAGATGCCCGTGCCGCCCGGCGTCGTGAACATGGGCGGCGAGTGGTACTACGAGGAAAACGCGCGCAACGGCGGCGTCAGCAGCCTGGGCATGGACAGTGCATCCACGGGCAGCGCCGCAGGCGCCACGCCCCCGCCCGCCACCGAGGAGCGCAACCGCATCCTCGACCTGTTCCGCAACTGAGGCGGTCGACCACGCAAGAAAGCCCGGCCATGCCGGGCTTTTCTTTTGGAGCCAGCCGAAAGCCGGGGTCTCAGCGCGCCGAGAACTGCAGCGCCAGGCCCGATTGCTCGGTGGCGTAGCGGCTCAGGTTGGCGAAGAACTCGCCCGCGCCCTTGGTATCGAGCCAGGCGCCCTGCGACGCGTCGTAGCGGTAGTGGAAGCCGCCGGCCTTGGCGGCCAGCCAGATCTCATGCAGCGGCTTTTGCTGGTTGATCACGATCTGGCTGCGGTTGGCAAAGACCAGGGTCACCATGCCTCCCACGCGCTGGGCATCGAGGTCGGCATCGGTTTCATCGTTGATGCGATCGCAGTCTTGCTCCACCGCCAGCAGCAGTCGTTCGGCAAGGTCCAGAAATTCTTGGTCGGTCATTACAATTCGCTTATGTTGAAAGCCTCGCAAATTCTAGTCAGGTGCATTGCCCTTGGGGCCTGTGCGGCGTCCCTTGCGGCCTGTGGGCAGAAGGGGCCTCTGTTCCTGCCCAGCTCGCCAGCCGCCAGCCACCGCGCCACGCTGCCGCAGACCCTGGGCATCTCCAGCCCGGCCGAGCGGGCAACGCCCGCACCGGCGCCCACCACCTTGCCGACCGGCCCCTCCAATGCAGCCGTCGAGGAAAGCTCCACGCCCACGGGCGCCTCGGACTCCCGCAGGCCACAGGCCGACTGACGCGGCAGCCGCACTGCGGCTTGATGCACGTCAACCCCGCTGCATGGCATGGCGCTTAGAGTGACCGCATCTTGTCCCTCGACAACCCGCCATGCCCGTAGAGCTTTACCGAGACAAAAACCACGCCTGCCTGATGTTCACCGACCTCATCGAGGAAGATGGACAGGCCATCCAGGCCAACCAGTTCCTCATCGTCGATGACGACACGGGCGCCATCATCGATCCGGGCGGCAATCTCGCGTTCAACGAGCTGTTCATGGGCATGTCTCGGCATTTCGCGCCGCACAAGCTTTCCTATCTGATTGCCTCCCACGCCGATCCCGACATCATTGCCTCGCTGGATCGCTGGATGACCAGCACCAAGGCCCAGCTGGTGATCTCGCGCATCTGGGAGCGCTTTGCGCCCCACTTCACCAAGGTCGGCAAGACCGAGAACCGCGTGATCGGCGTGCCGGACGCCGGCGGCCGGCTGCCGCTGGGCCGCCATGAGCTGCACCTGCTGCCCGCCCACTTCCTGCATGCCGAGGGCAACTTCCACTTCTACGATCCCGTCAGCCGCATCCTGTTTACGGGCGACCTGGGCGTGTCCCTGATGAACGGCATCGAGGCACAGGTGCCGGCGACCGATCTGGTGCCGCACATCGCGCGCATGGAAGGCTTTCACCGCCGCTACATGGTCTCCAACAAGATCCTGCGGCTGTGGGTGCAGATGGCGCGCCAGCTGCCCATCGACATGATCGTGCCCCAGCACGGCGCGCCCATCATGGGCGCCAAGGCGATTGCCGACCTGTTCAACTGGCTGGAAGGCCTGCAGTGCGGCATTGATCTGTTCGACCAGCGCAACTACCAGTTGCCCATGGCGGACATCGACCCCGTCACCCGCCAGCTGCGCCCTGCCCTGCGCGCCGTCGCGGGCTAGCTTCTGGCGCGCCGGCGGCGCAGTGCATGGGCCACACGCCAGCCCAGCAGCAGCGCAAGAATGGCGGCGTATACGCCGACCTCGGCGAAGTTGTTCTTGCCCGCGCGCATCCAGAAGAAATGCAGCAGGGCCAGCGGCGCCACCGCATAAATGCAGCGGTGCAGCCATTGCCAGCGCTTTGCGCCCATGGCCCGGAGCACACGGTGCGGCGATGTGGCGGCAAGCGCGGTCAGCAAGAGCAGGGCCGCAAAGCCCACGAGGATGAACGGGCGTTTGGGGATGTCGAGCACGATCTCGCCCCAGTCCAGCCCCATGTCGAACCACGCATAGCACAGCAGGTGCAGCACGGCGTAGAAGAACACATACAGGCCCAGCATGCGCCGAAAGCGCGCCAGCGCCGTCAGCCCCAGCGCCTGGCGCAGCGGTGTCACGGCCAGCACCACGCACAGAAAGCGCAGCGTCCAGTCCCCCGTGGAGCGCAGCAGGGCCTCGGCCGGATTGGAGCCGAGAGTGTTCAGGATGGCTCCGGCCAGCAGCCACGCAAACGGCAGCAGGCACACAAGAAACACCAGCGGCTTGGCCGCCCGGTGCAGCAAAAGGCGCTGTAACACCGTCATTGCATGGGCCGCATCAATAGAACTTCTTCAGATCCATGCCCGTGTAGAGCTGGCCGACCTGGGCTTCGTAGCCGTTGAACAGCAGCGTCTTGCGCTTCTTGGCGAACAGGCCATCCTCGCCAATGCGCCGCTCCGTGGCCTGGCTCCAGCGCGGGTGCGGCACGTCCGGATTCACATTGGAATAAAAGCCGTACTCGTTGCGCGCCGCCTTGTTCCAGGCCGTGCCCGGCTCCTTGTCGGTCAGGCGGATGGCAACGATGCTCTTGGCGCTCTTGAAGCCGTATTTCCACGGCACGACCAGCCGCACGGGCGCGCCATTCTGGTTGGGCAGCACTTCGCCATACATGCCGAAGGCCAGCAGCGTCAGCGGGTGCATGGCTTCATCAAGGCGCAGCCCCTCGGTGTAAGGCCAGTCCAGCACGCCGCTGCGCAGGCCCGGCATCTGCGCCTTGTCGGCCAGGGTCACGAATTCCACGTACTTGGCACTGCCCAGCGGCTGCACCTTGCGCAGCAGCTCGGCCAGGGAATAGCCGACCCAGGGAATCACCATGGACCAGCCTTCCACGCAGCGCAGCCGGTAGATGCGCTCTTCCAGCGGTGCGAGCTTGAGCAGCGCATCCAGGTCCAGTGTCTGCGGCTGCTGGACCAGGCCTTCGATCTTCACTGTCCACGGCCGCGTCTTGAGCGTGTGGGCGTTCTTGGCAGGATCGTCCTTGTCCAGGCCGAATTCGTAGAAGTTGTTGTACTGCGACGCATCGGCATAGGCGGTGACGCGCTCCATGGAGTTCGCACCCGGCACCTGCGAAGGCACGGAAGCCAGCGCCGCCAGCTTGCCGGGGCGCTGCACGCCTGCCGCCCAGCCCGGCAAGGCGGCACCGGCCGAACCTGCGGCCAGGTACTGCAGCCAGGCCCGGCGCTGCAGGTAGCTCGCCCGGGGCGTGATTTCGCTGCCTTGCGGATGTTGGAAGCCGTTGTCGTGGGAGCGGATCAGCATGGGAATCTCCGAAAGTGCCTGCTGCGGCAGGGGTGCCGGGCGGCATGACGATTGGGAGCCTTGCAGGCCCGCGCAAGTTCCATGCTACGCCCCAGCCTCAACTGCCATGAAAAAGAGCCGGATATAAAAAGGGCTGCATGCGTGCCGGCGCATGCAGCCCTTTGTTCGGCGGCGGTCCGAATCAGCAGCGGATCACAGCTCGCCGTAGCTGTGCAGTCCCGACAGGAACATGTTCACGCCCAGGAAGGCGAAGGTGGTGATGGCCAGCCCGCCCAGCGCCCACCAGGCGGACACGGTGCCGCGCAGCCCCTTGACCAGGCGCATGTGCAGCCAGGCCGCGTAGTTGAGCCAGACGATCAGCGCCCAGGTCTCCTTGGGGTCCCAGCTCCAGTAGCCGCCCCAGGCCTCGGCCGCCCACAGCGCGCCCAGCACGGTGGCGATGGTGAAGAAGGCAAAGCCCACGGCGATGGACTTGTACATCACATCGTCCAGCAGCTCGAAGCTGGGCAGCCGCTCGGCGATGCGCTTGCGCGCCAGCAGGATGCCGGCCACGATCAGCGCCGAGACGCCGAAGTACACCATCCAGTAGCTGCCGCCGTTGTCGGTCGCACCCTTGCGGAAAACGATGGGCTCGAAGCACAGCACCACGCCCAGCATCCACAGCGGGGCGAGCTTGTACCAGCGCGTCTCCGTGGCCTGCTGCTTGATGAGGTAGGCGAAGGAGACCATGGCAGCCAGCGCGAAGGTGCCGTAGCCGATGAAGTTGGCCGGCACATGCAGCTTCATCCACCAGCTCTTGAGCGCCGGCACCAGGGGTTGGATCTCGTGCGCCTCGCGCACCAGCGTGTACCACAGCAAAAAGCCCACGGCCGCGCTGACCACCAGCATCACGAAGCCACCCAGGGCGCGCGTGTCGTAGTGCTGTTCGTAGTACAGATAGAACAGCGCCGTCATCCAGCAGAACATGACGAACACTTCATAGAGGTTGCTGACCGGGATGTGCCCCACGTCAGGGCCGATCAGATAGCTCTCGTACCAGCGCACCATGGTGCCCACCAGCGCCAGCGTCACGGCCAGCCAGGCCAGGCGCGAGCCCAGCAGCGACAGCGCCGTGCCCTCGCCCCGCGCAAACATGCCGATCCAGTAGAAGACGGTGCTGATGAAGAACACCATGCTCATCCAGAGGATGGCCGACTGGCTGGACAGGAAGTACTTGAGGCCGAACACCGTGTCCGAGCGCGCCAGCTGCGCCCCCTCCGGCCCCTGGTACAGCGCAATGGCCAGCAGCGACAGCCCGGCCACCACCAGCATCAGCGCCCGCAGCGAGCGCCAGAACCAGCCCAGCCAGATGGCCGCGGGAATGGTGCCGACCAAGATGCACTTCTCGTAGACGTCCATGTACTCGCCATAGCGCTGCAGCGCATAGAGCAGCCCCGCCGCCACGAGGGCCGCAAACACCCAGTCGAACCAGTTGCGGCGGGCGAAGAAGCCCTCGTTGAGCGTCAAAGTCGTCGTGGTGGCGGTGTTCATGCGGAACCTCCGGGGGGTTTCTTGTGGATGGGCTCGGCGCCTATCAGCTTGCCGGCCAGCATGGCGAATTCTCTATCACCATCGAGTGTCTTGCGATTGGTGGACAAGGCCATTTCGGCATGGCTTTGGCCATCGCGAGGCGTGAGCCAGATCCAGATGCGGCGGTCGCGCACGTACAGCATGCAGAACACGCCGATGATGAGAAACAGGCAGCCCAGATACACCACGTTCTTGCCCGGCGCACGCGCCACCTGGAACACGCTGGCCTGCACCTGCTTGAAGTCCTGCAGCATGAAGACCATGGGCACGGGGTAGAACTGCGCGTCGCTGAGCGAGAACACGGACTGTGTCATGAAGGACTGCGTCTGCTCGCTGGGCTCCAGCGGTGCCTGGCCGGCCTGGGCCCGCACGATCTGGGCCATCTCGAACAGCACGCCATTGAGAATGCGCACCAGCACCTCGCCCGCGCGTTCACGCTCGGCCGCGGGCACATTGCTTTCCATGAAATCGGAGATGGCCTGCAGCCCGCCCAGCGGCTTGCCATCGGGACCCTTCTTGTCGGTCTGTCCCGCGAACAGCTCCAGCGCCTTGGTGGCCGACTGCGCCAGCGCACCGCTCAGCTCGGAGCGCGAGGAATCGATGGCCTTGGCCACATAGGCCCGGGCCGCCTGCTCGCGCAGTTTGGGATCCTGCAGCGCGCTGCGCAGGCGCAGGAAGGTGTCCATTTCGCTTTCGGGGTCGGCGGGAATGCGCAGATAGCGCATGGCGTCGGCCTGGTTGTCGCGCACGCCCAGCAGGAACACGCGCTGGCCGTCGCCCGTGTCCACGGGCAGCATGTAGTTCTGGAACTCGCGCGCCTGGCCCGCGGCATCGCGCAGCTTGTAGCGGATGCTGGGGCCGATGTTGCGCAGCTCCTTCTTGGTCACGGTCTTGTGGGCCGCGCCCAGGCGCTCGTCGATGGCCTGCTTCAGGTCCACCTTGCGCACATCGGTGGCGCTGCCACTGGCGCCGCCCGCACCGCCGAAGTTCTCGACGTTGATGGTGCGCAGCTCGGCAAACTCCAGCGTCAGCGCCTCGTCCTTGCCGTCGGCGAGCTTGCGCGTGAACTGGCTGGAGCCGCCAATCACGCCCTCGACATCGAAGGGCTTGGTCCCGGCCTCCAGCGGCACGGCATGCAGCTTCACCGACGAGCCGCCGTCATCAAAGCTGGACTGGTAGATCTCGATGCCGCGGTAGCTGGCCGGGTGGTTGACCTCGATGCGCTTTTCCAGCTTCTCGCCCGTGGCCTTGTCGTGGATGACGACCTCGCTGGCAAACAGCTTGGGCATGCCCGTGGAGTAGTACTCGACGATGAACTTCTTGAGCTCCACCGCAAAGGGCAGCTCCTGCAGCAGCACGCCATCGGACTGCGACAGGATGGCCGTGCCCGCCGTGCCGCCCTCGGTCACCAGCAGGTTGCCGCGGAAGGTGGGGTTGCGTTCGCTCAGCCGGTGCTGCTCGGACACCTCGGAGATCAGGCCACCGCCGGTATAAGGTGTTTTGCCTCCCAGCCACATCTGCGCACGCACGATAAGGTCACCGTCGAACAGCCCCCCCAGGCAGATCAGCACGATGGCGCCATGGGCGGCGATGTAGCCCAGCTTGTGGGCCGCGCCCGCCTTGGCCGCCAGCATCCAGCCCGTGCCGGGACCGGCCGCCGTGTCCCGCTGCTGCAGCCGCACCTTCCAGCCGCCCGACACCAGCTGCTGGCCCAGGCGCCTGGCGGCTTCCTCGGTGCTGCCGGGCACCACATTCTGCGCACGGTGGCTGAAGGCCTTGAGGCTTTGCTCGCGAACGTTTTCCTTGAAATTGCGCAGATCGGCCAGGTACTTGGGCGCATGGCGTGCCACGCACAGCGAGGTACTGATCACCAGAAAGGCCAGGATCAGCAGGAACCACCAGGCGCTGTAGACCGCATTGAGCTTGAGCGCAAGAAACAGCTGGGCCCAGAACGGTCCGAACTGGTTGACGTAGTTGCCCACCGGCTCATGCTGCTTGAGCACGGTGCCGATCACCGAGGCAATGCAGATGACCGTCAGCAGCGAGATCGCAAAGCGCATCGATGCCAGCAGCTCCAGCATCGCGCGCGCGGCCTGCGGGCGGGGGGAGGCAAGAGCGGCACCGGAAGAGTTGTCTGACATGAAGAGCGAAAAACCAAAACCCGAATGAAAAAAGCGGGACCATCTGCATTCATGCGATGGACCCGCCTGGCTTGGGGCGTCTATAGGGCAATAGGTTCCCGGTGATTACCCTGGGAACCGCATCGGTTCCGGGAGCACATCAACGCAGGCCAGCGATGTAGTCTGCCACGGCCTTGATTTCGCGATCGTTAAGCTTGGCAGCAACCTGCGTCATCTGAATGCTATTGCCGCGCTTGCCGTCACGGAAGGCCGTGAGCTGGGTGGTGGTGTAGTCGGCGTGCTGGCCGGCCAGACGCGGGTACTGGGCCGGGATGCCGGCACCGTTGGGGCTGTGGCAGCCTGCGCAGGCGGCGATGTTGCGCTCCTGGATGCCACCACGGTAGATGCGCTCGCCCATGGCCACCAGGTCCTTGTCCTTGGCAAAGCCGTCCTTGGGCTTTTGCGCATGCAGCCAGGCGGCGATGTTCTTCATGTCAGGCTCGCTGAGCATGCTGGCAAAGCCCTTCATCACCGGGTCCTTGCGCTTGTCGTCCTTGAACTCCAGCAACTGCTTGACCAGGTACTCGGGATGCTGGCCGGCCAGCTTGGGCTGGATGGGCACCGTCGAATTGCCGTCAGCCGCATGGCATGCCGCGCAGACGGCGGTGTAGCTGGCCTCGCCCTTCGCCAGATCGGCCTTGGCCGCCTTCGGCTGAGCCGGGGCAGCAGGTGCCTCGCCAGCGGAGAAAGCGGGAAAGGCGGGGGCTGCAGCAAGAATGGCAGCCGTCAGCAAAGAGGCAAGCAACTTCATATCGAGGGCGTGGTTCTGTTGTTGAAAGCGCAAAATTCGGCGGATTCTACAATGGGGTCCCCTGTGATTGATATCGTCAGGAACCCTGCTTTCGCCCCTGCGCGCAGAGGAAGACACATTCCTTGATCGTGGTCACAAACTGGCCACGGATCCGGTGCGGAACATGTGTTTTTCGCAACCCAGCATATCGATCTGTGCCAGCGCGGCAATAAGGGCTCTACCCATGTGGCGCGCAATACCACACCCCTTCTTTCCCGGATTCCAGGTCCCTCGCCCGCCTCAGCCCGCGCCGAAGCGGCTTTCGGCCTGCCTGCGGAATTCCGAGGGCGTCATCCCCTTGATTTCAAGGAAGCGCCGGTTGAAGTTGGCCAGATTGCTGAAGCCGACCTGAAAACAGATATCGGCGATGAAGCAATCGGTCTGCATGAGCAGATGGCAGGCACTGTTGATGCGCACGCGGCTGACAAAGTCGGTGAAGCTGTTGCCTGTGGCACGGCGAAAGAAACGGCTGAAGCGGCTTTCGCTCATGCCCAGTTCGGCCGCCACGTCCGCCAGGCTCAGCGGCTCGTTCACGCGCGCCATGATGCGGTTGACCACCTCGTTGATCTGGTCCACCTGGGCCTCGGCCTGCACGCCCTGCATCTGCACGGCCGACAGCAGCCGGTAGTCGGTGCATTCGGAAAGATCGGACAGCAGATCACAAAAGGCCGCGAAGCGGCGCATGCCGCGCGCACCCCGGACCGCCTCCCAGTGCACGCGCGCTGCCTCGGCCATGCCGAAGAACTCGATGCCGTGGCGCGCGCGGTCCAGCAGCTGCAGCACCTCGCGCATCTCGGGGATCTGCTCGGCCGCACGGGCAATGGGATCGTGGTTGAACAGGATGACGAGATCGCGTTCGGGCGCGCCGGCCTCGGGCACGTCGAACGATATCCAGTTGTGCGGCAGGCGCGGCCCGCACAGCACGAGGTGGCCCGGCTCGAACGGCCCTATCCAGTCACCCACGAAGGCACGGCCCGAGGTGTGGGTGATGAGGTGCAGTTCGTACTCGTCATGGAAATGCCAGCGCACCAGCGGACTCGGGAAACCATGCGCCAGGCAGCGCACCATGCCACTGCCCTCCACGTCTTCATAGCCCAGGGCGGGCGTGCGGACAAAGTCGCGCTCCAGTTCGGGATGGCGCTGGCGCGGCGGGCGGCGGCGTGTGCTGGGCATGGCAGTCGGTCAATCAGGGACGATGAGACGGGCACAGGGCGCACGGTAACACCGGCGGCCGCTACGCCCTGTGGTGCTGCTGCGCCTGCGCAGCATCCAGGCCCGCAAGCGCGGCATCCAGCTCCGCACGCCAGGGCGGCTGGGCGCCGGCGCGCGTGCAATTGAGCGCGGCAGCCGTGGCCGCAAAGCGCAGCACCTCGCGCCACGCGGCATCTGGCAGGGACTGCAACTGCTGCGCCTGCTCCACGCCGCGCTCGAGCAACGCCACGGACAGTGCCGCACCAAAGGTGTCGCCCGCGCCGATGGTGTCCGCCAGCGGCACTGCAGGCGGGCGCACCGACAGCGGAGCGCGGCCTGCGCGCAGCAAGGTGGCGCCCTCGGCCCCCTGCGTGAGCACCACGGCCCTGGGCCCGCGCGACAGCCAGCTCCCGGCAGCCTCCAGCACCGGCTGACCGGGCGCGATGAAGGCCGCATCCTCGTCGCTGAGCTTGACCAGGTCGGCCAGGGCCAGCCAGTCCAGGCAGTCGCGCCGGAAGGCCTGCGCATCGCGGATCAGCGTAGGGCGCACATTGGGGTCGAAGACGATGAGGCGCCGACCGCGCTGCGCGGCCACCAGATCCAGGATGCGCGGCCCCGCCGGCGCATGCAGCAGCGCGATGGAGCCGAACTGCAGGATGCGGCATTCGTCCGGCAACTTCGGCAGCTCGGCAGGCGCCCACAGCGTGTCGGCCGTGCCCTGCATGTAGAAGGCATAGCGGTTGGTGTGTTCGCCGCGCTCCACAAAGGCCAGCGTGCTGGGTGCGCTGCAGCGCTGCACCAGGCGCATGTCCACGCCGTTGCGCTGCAGGTGCGCGAACAGGCGCTCGCCAAAGAGGTCCTCCGAGAGCTGCGAGACAAGGCCCGTGGCCTGCCCCAGCCGCGCCGCCGCGATGGCGCCATTGGCGGGCGCCCCGCCCTCATGGCCCTGGAAGGCCAGGCCGCCCGTGGCGGTGAAATCGATCAGGGCCTCGCCCACGATGGCTATGCGCATGTCAGCTCCGCCTTGTGCATGTTTCGGTTCTGTCCACAAATGCCCGTACCCGCTCCGAGGCCCGGCGCACCGACTCCACCAACAGCGGATGGCCTGCCACCTCGCCCCACAACAGCGGCTCGGCGCACAGCGAGGCCACGGGATCGGGCGCCGCGCAGATGGCATGCGCCACCGCCGGGTCCATGGCCTGGTCCTGGTACGCATAGGGCAGTGTGCCCCGGTGCCAGCGCTGCAGGAAGGCCAGGAACAGCGCAGGCAGCATGGCCGCGGCATCGATGGCGGCGTTGTCCGCCAGCCGCTCGCGCAGCGTGGGCGCGATGAAGCCGGGGATCTTGGCAAACCCATCGGCCGCCACGCGCTGGTTGGTGTCGCGCAGGGCCGCATTGCCAAAGCGCTCCAGCACCGTGTCACGGTAGGCCGGCAGGTCCAGCGGGCTGGGCCGGCCCGGTGCGCAAAGGCAGGCGATCACATCCCGGGTCACGTAGTCCCAGGCCATTTGGCGTATCGCGGGCACGGCGCAGCCTTCGTGGATATGCTCCAGGCCCGCCAGCGTCCCGGCCCAGGCGATGCAGCTGTGGCTGGCGTTGAGGATGCGGATCTTGGCCTCTTCGTAAGGCGCCACCGAGGGTACCAGCTCCACGCCCACCGTCTGCCAGGCGGGGCGCCCGGCAATGAAGCGGTCCTCGATCACCCATTGCGTGAAGCGCTCGGCCAACACCGCGGCCTCGTCGTCGCGGCCGGTGGCGGCCAGCACGCGCGCGCGCAGCTCAGGTGGCGGGCGGGGAGTGATGCGATCGACCATGGCGTTGGGGCAGCTGGTATGCCGCTGTGCCCAGTCGGCCAGCCCATGCAGCTGTGCCTGGCGCATGAAGGCCAGCAGGCCGGAGCGCAGGCGGTCGCCGTTGTGGCGCAGGTTGTCGCAGCTCAGCAGCGTGACGGGGCCGGCATCGGTGGCGCGGCGCGCCTGCAGGATGGCGCAGAGCACGCCATAGAGGGTGGTCCCCGCCTCTCCCCGGCGTGCGCGCTCCAGGTCCTGCGCCAGATCGGGATGCGCGGCGTCGAGCGCTCCCTGACCATCCAGGCAGTAACCGGCCTCGGTGACCGTGAAGGAGATGATGCGGGTGGCCGGCCAGGCGCCCCGCTGCACGACGGCGGCCAGCCCGGGCGCGTACGGAATCACCTCGCTCAAGGCATCCATCCACTGGTAGTGCACCGTGCCGTTGGGCGCAATCGTCTCCAGCGTGTAGGCACCGCCTTGTCGCACCAGGGCGTCCAGCGTCTGCGCCATGTCAGGGCGCAGGTTGGCGCCCACCAGCGCCCACTGCGTGTCGCCCGCATCCATCAATCGCTGCTGGTAGGCAGCCTGGTGCGCGCGATGGAAAGAGCCCAGCCCCAGGTGCAGCACCGTGGGGCGGGAAAGGGAGGGGGCAGTCGCGTTCATGGTGTCCCGGACAAAGGGATGGGATGAGACGGAAAGAAGAAGGCAGGGCTCGGCCGCCAGGCTCAGCAGGCCGCCAGCGCACGGCCATCGCGGTCGAACAGATGGAGCATGCAGCCCGGGTCGAGGGACACCCTCACCCCATCGCCCACGGCCAGCGGCATGCGCTCGGTCTGGCGCGCCACCAGCGGCACGCCGGCCACGTCCACATGGACCAGCGTGTCGGCACCCAAGGCTTCGATCAGGTCCACGCGCCCCTGGACGCCAGCCCCATCACTGGGACCTGCATCTGCCCGGGACAGGCGCAGCGCCTCGGGGCGTATGCCCAGCGTGCCGTCCCGCGGCAAGCGCCCCTGCGTGCTGGCCGACAGGCCCGGCACGGCATGGGCCGCCAGCAGGTTCATCGGCGGCATGCCGATGAACTGCGCGACAAAGCGGTTGGCCGGGCGGTCATAGAGTTCCAGAGGAGAGCCCACCTGCTCGATGGCGCCGTCGCGCATCACCACCACGCGGTCGGCCAGGGTCATGGCCTCCACCTGGTCGTGCGTCACATAGATGGTGGTGGCGCCCAATGCACGGTGCAGCTTGAGGATTTCCACACGCGTGTTGCCGCGCAGCGCCGCATCCAGATTGGACAGCGGCTCGTCGAACAGGAAGACCTTGGGCTCGCGCACGATGGCGCGTCCGATGGCCACGCGCTGGCGCTGCCCGCCCGACAGCTCGCCCGGGCGGCGCTCCAGGCAGGCCGTGAGATTGAGCGTTTCTGCCGCCCGGCCGACCTTGCGCAATATCTCCTTGCGCGGCACGCCCGCCAAGCGCAGCGCAAAGGACATGTTGTCGTACACGCTCATGTGGGGGTACAGCGCATAGCTCTGGAACACCATGGCCAGATCGCGCCGGCCCGAGGGCGCGTGCGTGATGTCGCGCCCATCGAGCAGCAGATGGCCCGCGCTGACGGACTCCAGCCCCGCGATCAGGCGCAGCAGCGTGGATTTTCCGCAGCCCGAGGGGCCGACGAAGACGATGAACTCGCCGCGCTCGATGGCGAGGTCCACGCCACGGATGATGTGCGCCTCGCCAAAGCTCTTGCGCATGTCTTGCAGTTGCAGATAGGCCATGGTTTTCTTGGTTTGAAGAGCGGCTACTTGACGGCGCCGAAGGTCATGCCCTGCACCAGTTGCTTCTGGCTGAACCAGCCGAACACCACGATGGGCGCGATGGCCAAAAGCGAGGCGGCCGAAAGACGGGCCCAGAACAGCCCCTCGGGGCTGGAGTAGGAGGCGATCAGCGTGGCCAGCGTGCCGGCGCGCGCGCTGCTGAGGTTGAGCGACCAGAAGGCCTCGTTCCAGCTCAGCACCAGACACAGCAGGCCCGTGGAGGCAATGCCGCCCAGCGCCAGCGGCAGCACCACATGGCGGAACTCGGCCCACAGGCCGGCGCCATCCATGCGCGCGGCTTCGAGGATCTCGTGCGGGATGTCCTTGAACGCGCTGTAGAGCATCCACACCATGATGGGCAGGTTGGACAGCGTGAAGACCACGGTCAGCACCGTGAGCGTGTCCAGCAGGCCGGCGCCCTGGGCCAGCACGTAGATGGGCAGCAATGCGCCCACGGCGGGCATCATCTTGGTGGACAGCATCCACATCAGCACATCGCGTGTGCGCCGCGTGCGAAAGAAGGCCATCGAGTAGGCGGCGGGCACGGCGATGGCCAGGCCCGCCAGGGTGGACCCCAGGCTGGTGACCAAGGAGTTGCGCGCGTGCAGCAGGTAGTCGCTGCGCTGCTGCACCTCGCCGAAGTTGGCCAGCGTGGGCTCGAACACGAACAGCGGCGGCACGGCAATGGCCTGCAGCTCGGTCTTGAACGCGGTCAGGAACAGCCAGCCCAGCGGAAAGAACAGCAGCAGCGCCAGCGCCCAGGCCGCGGCGGCACGCAAGGCGGTGGAAAGTGAAGGGGCCGTCATGCGCTCAGTCCAGGCTCTTGCCGACGATGCGGATCAGGAAGACGGCAACGATGTTGGCCAGCACCACGGCGAACAATGCCCCCGCAGAGGCCACGCCCACGTCGAAATGCATCAGCGACTGCTTGTAGATGAGATAGGTGAGGTTGGTGCTCTCGTTGCCCGGGCCTCCCGCCGTGGTGATGGCGATCTCCGCAAACACGCCCAGCAGGAAGATCATCTCGATCATCACCACCACCGCCATCGGTCGGGCCAGATGGGGCAGCGTGAGGTGGTGGAAACGTTGCAGGGCATTGGCGCCGTCCATGCGCGCCGCCTCCATCTGCTCGCGGTCCAGCGACTGCAGCGAGGTGATGAAGATCAGGCAGGCAAAAGGCAACCACTGCCAGGACACCATGATGACCACGGACAGCAGCGGCACCTCGGTCAGCCAGTCCACAGGCTCCAGGCCCAGCGCCCTGCACAGGCTGGCCAGCACGCCGTAGATGGGATTCATCATCATGTGCTTCCACAGCAGCGCGTTGACGGCGGGCATCACGAAGAAGGGCGAGATCAGCAGCACGCGCACCATGCCGCGGCCCGGAAATGGCTCGTTGACCAGCAGCGCCAGCAGCACGCCCAGCACCACGGTGATCGACACCACGCTGGCCAGGAACACCAGGGTCTGGCGCACGGCGGGCATGAAGTCCGGGTCGGTGACGAAGAACTCGTAGTTGCGCCGGCCCACGAAGGGGTGGCCGCCCGGCTGCATGAGGTTGTAGTCGACGAACGAGAAATACACCGTCATCAGCAGCGGCACCAGCATCCAGCACAGCAGCACGGCCACGGCGGGAGCCATGAGCGCGCGGGGCAGCAGGCGCGTCATGGGCGCGGGGCTTGGTCGAAGCATCGAGGCAGCCATCACTTGTAGTAGCCGCTTTTCCTCATCTCGCGGTCCGCCAGGGTCTGCGAGGTCTTGAGCGCCTGCTCCACCGTGGCTTTGCCCGACAGCGCCGCACTGACTTGCTGCCCCACGGCAATGCCTATGGCCTGGAACTCGGGGATGGCCACGTACTGCACGCCGATGTAGGGTGAGCGCGGCTCGGTCGCATCGCTCAGGCTCACGCTGTCGATGGCGCTTTTCTCGGCGCCGGCAAAGTCCGCGACTTTCTGGAACTCGGCGCTCGCATAGGTGGACTGCCGCGTGCCCGTGGGAACGGCGCGCCAGCCATGCTCGCGCGCCACCAGCTGCACATACTCCTTGGAAGTGGCCCATTTGATGAAGGCCTGGGCCGCATCCACCTTCCTGGAGCTGGCGGGAATGGCCAGGTTCCAGGTCCACAGCCACGTCGCCCCCTTGGGCGTGGAGGCCACGGGAGCGGCCGCATACGCCACCTTGCCGGCCACCTTGGACTGCCGTGGATCGCCCACGAACGAGGCCGCAATGCTGGCATCGACCCAGGCCGCGCACTTGCCCTCGTTGAACAGCGCCAGGTTCTCGTTGAAGCTGTTGGCCGATGCGCCGGGCGGCCCGTAGGCCTTCAGCAGCTCCACATAGAAACCCACCGCCTTCTTCCAGGCCGGTGTGTCCAGCTGCGGCTTCCATTGCATGTCGAACCACTGGCCACCGTGGGTGTTGACCATGGTGGTGACCAGGGCCATGTTGTCACCCCAGCCCGGCTTGCCGCGCAGGCAGATGCCGTAGACGCCAGCCTTGGGATCATGGGCCTTGGCGGCAAATTCCCGCACCTGCTCCCAGCTCGGCTGCGCGGGCATGGTGAAACCCGCCTTTTCGGCCAGATCACGGCGGTACATGAGCATCGATGCCTCGCCATAGAACGGCAGGGCGTGGAGCCTGCCTTCGTGCGACAGGCCCTTGCGGATGGAAGGCAGCAAGTCGTCTGCGTCATAGGCGGCATCGGTGGCAATCGGCAGCAGCCAGCCATTCCTTGACCAGATCGGCACCTCGTACAGGCCCACCGTCATCACGTCGAACTGGCCGCCCTTGGTGGCGATGTCGGTGGTCACGCGCTGGCGCAGCATGCCCTCTTCCAGCGTGACCCATTTGAGCGTGATGCCGGGGTGGGCCTGCTCGAAGCGGGCAGAGAGTTTCTGCATCTCGATCATGTGGCCGTTGTTCACGGTCGCAATCACGAGTTCGGTGTCGGCCTGTGCGCCGGCGGCCGATGCGGCCACGGCCAGCGCCGCGCCCACCCTGAGCAAGCTGTGCATGTCTGTCTCCTTCGCAATGAATGCTGTGGTCTTCGCGGTCCATCCCTGCCGCTGGTGACCGATTGTGGGGACAGGCCTGCGGGTGCATTGGTACGGGCAGCCCGGCCGCTGATACTTCTATGCACATGCCTGGCTAGAGATATCCCTGATCTGCGCAACACACTATCTGCGAGCAGCGGTCTGGCGGGAGCCGCTCCTAGAATGCTGGCCATGACTTCCAGCGAGCAGACCATGGCCATGCAGATCGCCCAGGTTCCTCCCAGCGCCCTGGGCGAATCGCCCTTCTGGCACCCCGCTGATCGCCGGCTCTACTGGTGCGATATCCAGGGCCTGCGCATCCATGCCTGGGACCCGGCCAGCGGCCAGCAGCAAAGCTGGGCCACGCCCAGCGAGCCCGGCTGCTGCGCGCCCACGGACCAGGGCCGCATCGTCATCGGCCTGCGAGACGGCTTCGGCCTGCTGGATCCGGCCACCGGCCACATCACCATGCTGGCCGGCCTGGACCACGATCCACGCCAGTTCCGCCTCAACGACGGCCGCTGCGACCGAGCCGGCCGCTTCTGGGCCGGCTCCCTGTTCGCGCCCAAGACCGCGCCCGAGGCGGCACTGTGGTGCCTGCGCGCGTTGGACAACGGCGGCTACGCGGTCCAGCGCATGGCAGGCGACTGCACCACGGCCAACGGGCTGGCCTTCAGCCCCGACGACGCATGGCTGTACTGGGCCGACACGCCCGCACACCGCATAGACCGCTTTGCCTTCGACCTGGATACCGGCACGCTGGGGGCCCGCGCACTGTGGAAGGCCTTCGCGCCCCGCACGCAAGGGCGCCTGTACGGCGGCCGGCCCGATGGTGCCTGCGTCGACACCCGGGGCCACTACTGGGTGGCCATGTACGAAGGCGGCTGCGTGCTGCGGCTGGACCCGCAGGGCGAAGTCGTGCAGCGCATCGAGACGCCCGTGCGCTGCCCCACCATGGTCTGCCTGGGCGGAGAAGACCTGCGCACGCTCTACATCACCTCCGCCTCGCACGGCCGCCCCGAGGAAGAACGCCGGGCCGCCGTGCCTGCCGGGGCGTTGATGCATTGCCGCGTCGAGGTGCCAGGGCTGCCGGTCAACTGCTTCCGGGAGGCGTAGAGCGGGGCCAGGCCCTCAGGCCATCAGGCCCGCAGCCGCTGCAGCAGGCCGGCGGTGGAGGCGTCCAGCCCCGCCATGTCGCCATTGCCCAGGCGCAGCTGAAGGTCACGCGCCAGCAGCTTGCCCAGCTCCACCCCCCATTGGTCGAAGCTGTTGATGCCCCACAGCGCGCCGGCCACGAACACGCGGTGCTCCTGCAGCGCAACCAGCGCGCCCAGCGCCGCAGGCGTGAGCGCGTCCAGCAGCAGGAAGCTGCTGGGACGGTTGCCGGGGAAATGGCGGTGCCCGTCCTCGCTGGCGCGCCCCTGCATCAGGGCCTGGGCCTGGGCCAGCGCGTTGGCCAGCAACTGTTCCTGGTGGCCTGGCAAGGTGTGCGAAGCCTGCTTCACCGCAATGATCTCCAGCGGCACGATGTCGCTGCCCTGGTGCAGCATCTGGAAGAAGGCATGCTGCCCATCCGTGCCGGGCTCACCCCAGAGCACGGGCGCCGAGCCCAGCGCCAGCGGCCGGCCCTGCCGGTCCACGCGCTTGCCGTTGCTCTCCATCTCCAGTTGCTGCAGATAGGCCGGCAGGCGCCGCAGGCCTGCGTGGTAGGGCGCGATGCAGCGGCTGCCAAAGCCCAGCAGATTGCGGTACCAGACGTCGAGCAGGCCCAGGCGCACGGGCAGATTGGCCTGCAGCGGCGACGTGCGGAAATGCATGTCCATGGCGTGCGCACCGGCCAGCATGGCGCGAAACGCGGCAGCGCCTACGGCAACGGCCACCGGCAGTCCGATGGACGACCACAGCGAATAGCGCCCGCCCACCCAGTCCCAGAAGCCGAAGGTGGTGGTGATGCCCATCTGCGCCGCCGCAGCGGCATGGGTGGTCAGCGCGACGAAATGGCGGGACACCTCGCTGCCGCCGTTTGCGTGGAACCAGTCGAGTGCGCTGCGCGCATTGGTCAGCGTCTCCTGCGTGTTGAACACCTTGGAGGCCACGATGAACAGCGTGCTGCGCGGCTGCAGGCCCACGAGCACGGCCTGCAGCGCGTGGCCATCCACGTTCGAGACGAAGTGCATGCGCCGGCGCGCATCGCCCAGGCCTTGCAGCGCCTGGACCGCCATCTGCGGCCCCAGACCCGATCCGCCTATGCCCATGCACACCACGTCGGTGATATCCGCGTCCGCACGCACGCGCTCGGCATAGGCCAGCATGGCATCCAGCGTCTCGTGCACCTGGGCCAGCGCCCAGGCCAGGCCCGGCGGCGCATTGCCGGGCGGATGGCGCAGCAGCGTGTGCAGCGCCGCACGCCCCTCGGTGGAGTTGACGGCCTCGCCCGCGAACATGGCGTCGCGCTGGCGCTCCACCTCGCAATCGCGGGCCAGCTGCAGCAGCAGGTCTTCGGCCTGCGCGTCCCACAGATTCTTGGACAGGTCCGCAAAGCAGTGCGGAGCCTCCTGGCTGAAGCGCGCGAACCGGGCGGGGTCAGAGGCGAAGGCACCGCGCAGGTCGAAATCGGGCATCACGGCCCGGGCGTGGTTTTGCAAAAGAGGCCAGGCGAGGGCGTGATCGCAACGGATAAGCATGGGGTTCACCGACAGGGCTGCTTGCAGAGAAGTAATCAAATTACAACAATAATCATCTGAAGCTTCAATCAAATGACGTTGTGCCTCTATAATTTATTCGATTTCCTAAAAAGTTGGTAACTCAGTTACCAAAATATTCACCTCGGGAGGCAACATGGGTTTCGATCTGGTCTTGTTTGGCGGCACGGGCGATCTGGCATGGCGCAAGCTCATGCCGGCGCTGTTCCAGGCGTTTCGCCACGGCACCCTGCCCGAGGGCGGCCGCATCCTGTGCGTGGCCCGCGATGACCTGAGCGACGACCAGTACCGCGCCCTCATCCAGTCGCGCTTTGACGGCGTCGAGCTGTCCAAGCGCCCCAGCCCCGAGGAATTCGCCCGCTTCGCAGACCTGCTGCACTACCTGCGCATGGACCTGTCGCAGCCCGCCGACTACGGGAAGCTGGCACAGGCGCTGGCCGCGCGCGACGCAGAAACGGTGGTGATGTACGTGGCCACCGCCCCCAGCCTGTTCACCACAGTCTGCGAGCAGATCGCCGCCGTGGGCCTGAACGGCCCGCGCACCCGCGTGGTGCTGGAAAAGCCGCTGGGCCACGACCTGGCCTCCAACCAGGCCATCAATGCCACGCTGCGCAAGGTGCTGCGCGAAGAGCAGGTGTTCCGCATAGACCACTACCTGGGCAAGCCCTCTGTGCAGAACCTTCTGGCGCTGCGCTTTGGCAATGCGCTGTTCGAGCCGCTGTGGCGGCGCGAGACCATTGCCAACATCCAGATCACCATCGCCGAGGAACTGGGCGTGGAAAGCCGGGGCGCGTTCTACGACCAGACCGGCGCGCTGCGCGACATGGTGCAAAACCATGCGCTGCAGCTGCTGTGCGCCATCGGCATGGAGCCGCCGATCAACGCATCGGCCCATGCCATCCGCGACGAAAAGCTCAAGGTGCTGCAGTCGCTCAGGCCCTGGACGCCGGAAACCCTGAGCCAGCACGTGGTGCGCGGCCAGTACCTGGCCGGCGCCAGCCAGGGCCAGCCCGTGCCGGCCTACCAGCAGGAAAAAGGCGTGGCGGCGGGCAGCCAGACCGAGACCTTCGTCGCCCTGCGCACCGAGATCTGCAACTGGCGCTGGGCCGGCGTGCCCTTCTACATCCGCACCGGCAAGCGGCTGGCAGGAAGGGACGCGCGCATCGTCGTGAACTTCCGGCCCGTGCCCCACCCGATCTTCCGCTCGCCCCTGTCCGAAGCCAATCGCCTGGTGATCAATCTGCAGCCCAAGGACGGGCTGGAGCTGCACCTGCTGGCACAGGGCGCCACCCAGCAGCAGGCCGAGCCTTCGCTGGCCCCCGTGCACCTGAACCTGGACTTCGACCAGCGCTTCGGTGCCAAGCGCGTGGGCGCCTACGAGCGCCTGCTGCTGGACGTGATCGCCGGCAGGCTGAACCTCTTTGTGCGCAGCGACGAGCAGGAGCAGGCCTGGCGCTGGGTGGAACCCATCCTTCAGCACTGGCGCAGCGACACCTCGGGGCCGCGCGGCTATGCGGCGGGCAGCTGGGGGCCCAGCGCAGCCAGCGCCATGATTGCGAGGGATGGCTTTTGCTGGAGCGAAGAGGTTTAGGCTCCCCCTGAGGCGCTGCGCGCCTTCCCCCTCTCTGCCCGCTTCGCGGGGAGGGGGACGACAGCTTAGCGGCGGGGCGGCCCTTGCTCGCTGTCTCCGACTTTGGAGTGCGCCAGTTTCATGCGCCACGCTTTGTCAGCACCGTTGCCTATAGCCCGCTGGGCGCGCCGGTTCCATGGGGGAACCTACAATGAGGCCCCGAGAGACTGACCACACCATGAATCCTGCTGCGCCGGCTGGCGATGCCGCCCCCACTTCCTCCCTGATCGATCCCAAGCTGGCCATGGGCTGGATGCACACGGCGCGCTTTTTGACGACGGCTGCGCAGTTGCACCATCTTCCCAAGGTCGATGTGCCCGAGATCGCGTTCGTGGGCCGCTCCAACGCCGGCAAGTCCACCTGCATCAACACGCTGACGCAGCAAAAGCAGCTGGCCTTCGCCTCCAAGAAGCCTGGCCGCACACAGCACATCAACCTGTTTTCCCTGGGCAAGCAGGGCGTGACCGACGCCGTGCTGGCCGACCTGCCCGGCTACGGCTATGCCGCCGTCTCGCGCACGGACAAGCAGCGCTGGCAGCGCGTGATGCTGAACTATCTGGTCAGCCGCGAAAGCCTGTCGGCCATCGTGCTGCTGTGCGATCCGCGCCTGGGCCTGACGGAGCTGGACGAAGCCCTGCTCGACGCCATGCGCCCGCGCGTGCAGGAAGGCCTGAAATTCCTCGTGCTGCTGACCAAGGCCGACAAGCTCACGCGCGCCGAGCAGGCCAAGGTGCTGTCCATCACGCGGCTCAACGCCGGTGGTGGCGAAGTGCGCATGTTCTCCGCGCTCAAGAAGCAGGGCGTGGACGAGGTGGCCCAGCTGCTGTGGCACTGGAGCCATCCCGAAGGCCTGAATCCGCCGGCGGCCACGGACGAGCCCGCCGACGTCGCGAACGTCACGAACGTCGCAACTGCGACGCCCGCCGCGACCGACAGCCCCCAAGATTAGCGCCTGGAGGCGCTCGTGTAGCCAGCGCCCCGCAAGGAGCGCAACATGGTGAACACCTGCATTCGCGAGCTGCCTCACGGCATCCATCTGCACTGCCGCGTCAGCGGCGAACCCGGCCAGCCACTGCTGCTGTTCCTGCACGGCTTTCCTGAAGGCAGCTTCATCTGGGAAGGCATGCTGGAGCAGTTCGGCACGCAGTGGCGTTGCGTCGCCCCCGATCTGCGGGGCTTTGGCCGTTCCAGCCAGCCGGCCGGTGTGGAGCAGTACAAGGCCAAGCACCTGCTGCAGGATCTGGCGGCGCTGATCGCCATCGAAAGCCCTGGCGCACCCGCAGCCTGCGTGATCGCCCACGACTGGGGCGGTGCCCTGGCCTGGGGCCTGGCCAACCGCCATCCCGGGCTGATGCAACGGCTGATGATCCTCAACGCCCCGCATCCGGGCGCCTTTCTGCGCGAACTGCTGCACAACCCCGTGCAGCAGGCCGCAAGCCAGTACATGCATTTTCTGCGCCGACCTGATGCGCCCGCCCTGCTGGCCGAGAACGACTGGCAGCGCATGCTGGGCTTTTTCCGCACGCCGCAGGGCGAGTTGCCCGGATGGCTCACGCCGCAGTTGCAGCAGCGCTACCGAGAGCACTGGGACCTGGGCGTGCAAGGCTCCTGCCACTACTACGGCGCCAGTCCCCTGGTGCCGCCCCGGCCCGAAGATCCGGACTCAGCCGAAGCACTGCGCAACCTGAGGCTGCCGCCCGAGATGCTGGACATCGGCGTGCCCACGCATGTGCTCTGGGGCGACAGCGACCCGGCGCTACAGCCTGCCCTGGTCGAAGGTCTGGAGCCGTGGGTGCCGCGCCTGACGGTGCAGCACCTGGCCGGCACCTCGCACTGGGTCGTGCACGAGCAGCCCGATGCGGTGCAGCAAGCGCTGGAGCAGTTCCTGTCCCGCCCCCTTCAGTAGACCGAGGGCTCGCCCTCGGGCCGGGTCTTGAAGCGCCTGTGCACCCAGTAGTACTGGTCGGGCATGGTGCGGATGGCCGCCTCCAGCTCACGGTTCATGCGGGCCGTATCGGCCTCGGCATCGTCGGTGGGGAAATCCGTCCAGGCCGGCGTGATCTCGGCCACGTAGCCCGTGGGCGTCATGCGCGTGTACATGCCCAGCACCTTGGCCCGGCCCAGGCGTGCAAAGCGCGACAGCGAGGGGATGGTGGCCGCGTTCACGCCGAAGAAGGGCACGAAGACCGAGTCGTTGCGGCCGAAGTCCATGTCGGGCAAAAGGTACAGCAGCCCGCCCTTGCGCAGGCTGGAGATGATGGGCTTGACCCCGTCGGCGCGGTTGAGCATGCGCACGTCGCCAAAGCGCTGGCGCCCTGACATGAACCACTCATCGACCGCAGGGTCCGGATGGGTGGAAAAAATCGAGGTGAAGGGCCGCGTGGTGTGCAGCGGCAAGGCCAGCCCGCCCGCGTCCATGCTGTAGAAATGCGGCGCGAACAGGATGGTGGGCGTATCGCCATCGAGCTCATGCACGGCGCCCTGCAGCTTCACGCGCTCGGCCACCACCTCGCGCGGCGCGGCCCACAGCCAGCTGCGGTCCAGCCAGGTCTGGCAAAAGACGATGAAGTTGCGGCGCGCCAGCTCCACGCGCTGCGCCTCGGTCAGCTCGGGAAAGCACATCGCCAGATTGCGCAGCGCCACCTTGCGGCGCGGCGCGGCCAGCACGAACAGCACACGCCCCAGAAACGCACCCAGCCCCCGCAGCCACGGCAGCGGCATCCACGCCAGCGACCGCATCAGCCATACGCCGATGCGCCCGCTCATGCACCCACCTCGCCGGCAGCTGCTTCACGGCGCGGCTGCTTGTAGCGCGCATAGCCCCACAGGTACTGCTGCGGGCATTGGCGGATGGTGTGTTCCATCGCCTCGTTGATCTGCTGCACCGCAGCTTCCAGATTCTCGGACAAGGGCACGGGCAACTCCTCAAGATACAGCGCATAGCCCCGCCCCCAGGACAAGCGCTCACAACGGGCCACGATCACCGCGGCCCCCGTCTGCAACGCCAGGCGCGCCGCCAGCGTCATCGTATAGGCATCACGGCCGAAGAACGGCGACCAGACGCCCTGCCCCTCGGGCGGAACCTGGTCGGGCAGCAGCCCCACGGCCATGCCCTTGCGCAACGCCTTGATCATCTGGCGCACGCCAGCCAGCGTGGTCGGCACGGCCTGCACGCCAGGGCGGTTACGCGCCGTCTCCATGACGCGGGCCAGCCAGGGCTGGCGCGCGGGGCGGTAGAGAATGGTGATCTCGCCATGCTCGGCCGACCATTGCCGTGCCGCATGCTGCACCGACAGCTCGAAGCAGCCCAGGTGGGGCGTCAGAAAGATGATGCCGCGCCCGGCGGCGTAGGCCCGGCGCACGCATTCCTCGTTGTGCATCTGGCAGCTCGGCTGCCTGCCCATCCACATGCGCGGCAGCTCCGCCACCATGCGCCCCGCGTGCCCCACGGCCGGCGCCACTGAGCCGTAGCCGGCCTGGCGGGCATTGGCCAGAAAGCGGCGCCGGTACGTGCCGGAGGCCACGAAAGCCATCCAGCCCATGAGCGCGCCAAGGGGGTGCAATAGCCACAAAGGCAGTGCAGCAAACAGTCGGAACAAGGAAGGCATTAAAATGTGCGGGTCGCTGAGTTAACTGAGCAACTTGCAGAGCGACGTAAAACAAGTCTGCTAAAGCGTTCGCCAGGGCTCCTGCAGCTTGGGCAACGCCCATCAAAAAAGCTGCAACCAAGGAGTTTATTCACATGGCGAACGATTTTCTTTTCACCTCGGAATCCGTCTCTGAAGGCCATCCGGACAAGGTGGCCGACCAGATCTCTGACGCGATCCTGGACGCCATTTTCGCCCAAGACCCGTACAGCCGCGTGGCCGCCGAGACACTGACCAACACGGGCCTGGTGGTTTTGGCAGGTGAGATCACCACGGGCGCCAACGTCGACTACATCCAGGTCGCACGCGACACCATCAAGCGCATCGGCTACGACAACACCGACTACGGCATCGACTACAAGGGCTGCGCCGTGCTCGTGGCCTACGACAAGCAAAGCCAGGACATCGCCCAGGGCGTGGACAAGGCCAGCGATGACGAGCTCAACACCGGCGCCGGCGACCAGGGCCTGATGTTCGGCTACGCCTGCGACGAGACCCCCGAGCTGATGCCCGCGCCCATCTACTACGCGCACCGCCTCGTCGAGCGCCAGGCACAGTTGCGCAAGGACGGCCGCCTGCCCTTCCTGCGTCCTGACGCCAAGAGCCAGGTGACCATGCGCTACGTGGACGGCAAGCCCCACAGCATCGACACCGTGGTGCTGTCCACCCAGCACAGCCCCGACCAGTCGGAATCGGCCACCAGGATGAAGTCCAGCTTCACCGAAGCCATCATCGAGGAAATCATCAAGCCCGTGCTGCCCTCCGAGTGGCTGCAGGACACCAAGTACCTGATCAACCCCACGGGCCGCTTCGTCGTGGGTGGCCCCCAGGGTGACTGCGGCCTGACCGGCCGCAAGATCATCGTCGACACCTACGGCGGTGCCTGCCCCCACGGCGGCGGCGCCTTCAGTGGCAAGGACCCGACCAAGGTGGACCGCAGCGCCGCCTACGCCGCGCGCTACGTGGCCAAGAACATCGTGGCCGCCGGCCTGGCGCGCCAGTGCCAGATCCAGGTGGCCTACGCCATCGGCGTGGCACGCCCGATGAACATCACGGTCTACACCGAAGGCACAGGCGTCATCCCCGACGCCGAGATTGCCAAGCTGGTGGCCGCCCACTTCGACCTGCGTCCCAAGGGCATCATCCAGATGCTGGACCTGCTGCGCCCCATCTACAGCAAGACCGCTGCCTATGGCCACTTCGGCCGTGAAGAGCCCGAGTTCACCTGGGAGCGGACGGACAAGGCAGCGGCGCTGCGTGCTGCGGCTGGCCTGTAAGCAAAATGCCAGGGGCGTTCACGCCCATCTGATGGCCTCCCGGCCCCATGCCGCGCCTGACGCAGCATGGGGCTTTTTTCATCTCGAGCCTTCTCACAACACTCACGTCAAACCGGCGCAGCAGGCTGCGGTAGCGGGTTGCTCGGCTGGTAAA
The DNA here is from genome assembly GCF_009827015.1 of Delftia sp. CH05. Lineage (NCBI taxonomy): Bacteria > Pseudomonadati > Pseudomonadota > Betaproteobacteria > Burkholderiales > Comamonadaceae > Delftia > Delftia sp. CH05. The sequence continues at coordinate 325,233 of NZ_WUMG01000002.1, forward strand.
CTGCCTGCGCTCTTCCCAAGAGCGGCCATTTCCCGGCCCACCATTCCAAGTTCCGCCACATCCGAGACAAGACAAGAAGCAATGGCTGCCCCCTCCAAAGCGATTTACTGGTTCAGTGCCCTTCTTTTGCTGGCCATATTGGGGGTGTATCTGCCCGGCCTGAACAACGGGCTGCTGTTCGACGATATGCGTCTGACGGATGGAACGATTTTCGGCAACTATGGCAGCCTGTTGGACTTCAAGCAGCGCACGCTGTCGTATGGCAGCTTCGTCTGGATCGAACAGATTTTCGGAGACGGCTGGTGGAAGCAGCGCGTCTTCAATATCGCCTTGCATCTCGCGACCGTGGCGGCTCTCTATGCATTGTTCAAGGCACTGCTGACACAGACGCGCTTTCCGCACGACATCGAGGAGCAACCCCACTTCCACGCGTCGCGCGATGCAGCCCTGCAACTGGGCCTGGTCCTTTTCGCGCTCAACCCTGTCGCGGTCTACGCCGTTGGATACCTGGTGCAGCGATCCATCGTCATGGCAACGCTCTTTGCCGTTCTGGCATGCTGGGCCTTTGTGCGCGGGCTTCAGGGCGGGCGAGCCCTCTGGCATATCGCGGCATTGATCTGCTATGTGCTCGCCATCCTGTCCAAGGAGCATGCCTTTCTGACGGTCGCCATGGTGGTGCCGCTCTATATCTTTGTGCGGCGCCCCGGCCTGAAGGCTGCCATGGTCATTGTGGGAATGGCCTTGCTGCTGCTGGCCGTTGCCTCGGCGGCAGTCTTTCATTTCTTCGGCAGTCTGGTGGGCCAGATTTTCGACGAGCAATCCCAAGGCTATGCAAGGCAATTGGAAGCCCTTCGGCCCGGGATCACCTCACAGATCTATCCCCTGAGCATCCTCAATGAAGCGGCCCTGTTTTTTGCCTATGGCTTTCTGTGGATCGTTCCCTATGTGGGCTGGATGTCCATCGACCTGAGACCGGCATTTCCTCTCGGCTTCGGCTCGATCTGGCACCTAGCCGGCGCGCTCGGTTACCTGGCCCTGCTGGCCTGCTCAATCTGGGCCGTGCTTAGGCGTCCCGGTGTCATTGGCTTGGTCGCGCTCTGCCTCCTGTTTCCCCTGCTCTGGTATGCGACCGAATTCGCCACGGTCTGGCTGCAGGACCCCTTCGTTCTGTATCGCAGCTATCTGTGGGCTGTGGCCATCCCGGGATTGGCGGCCATTGCGCTGACGGGGGTCAAGCCACGCACCATCTACATCGTCGGCATCGTCATCGGCGTGGTGTTCGGAGCCCTCGCTTTCGAACGCGTGCTCTCTATGCAGGATGCAGGCACATCCTGGGCCGATGCCGCTGAAAAAATCGACAAAAAAGCCCCCGCCAATGCCGTGGGACGTGGCCGTGCCTTCCTGAACGTAGGAACAGCACACGCAGACAAGGGCATGCTCGACCAGGCGCTGCAAGACTTCGCCACGGCCAACGCACTTGGAGACTTGGGCGGTAATGCGCTGTTCAATATGGGTGCCGTTCTGTCCCAGCAAAAGAAATTCCCCGAAGCCCTCAATGCCTTTGCCGCAGCCCAGGCCAAAGGCTTCAATGGCCAAGCCCTGTACTACCAGAAAGCCGAAGCGTTGATGGCCACAGGCCAGTTGCGCGCAGCATTCGAGGAATACTCGCGCGCCCTGGGCGAGCCCACTGGAGACAGTGCCAACGCCAAGCAAATGGAGCAGACCCTGCGCCTGAAACGCGCAGAGGCGGCCATAGGTGCGCAGCAATACAAAGTTGCAGCCGACGACTTCCGAACTCTGCTGCAGACCTCGCCAAACGCCCCTCGCCTGATCGTCGGATTGGGGCTGGCCCTTGTCGGCCAGGGTGATAGCGCTCAAGCCAAAGAGCTGCTGGAACCACTGGTTGCTCGCAGCCCCAGCGCGCCCGCTTTCTACGGGCGTGCAATGGCCTATCACGGCCTGGGCAACCTGCCGGAAGCACTGAAGAGTCTGGATCAGGCAATACGCCTGGAGCCACAGAATCCGCAGTACCGGCAGGTCCGCAATCAGCTGAGCCCGGCTACCGCAAAGCCTCAGACGACGAAGTAGGCGCTGTCCGCCATGGCCCTGCGCATACTTCACGTCGGTAAATTCTTCCCTCCCTACCGGGGCGGCATGGAAGTCTTTCTGGCCGACCTGATACACGAGCAACGACGCCAGGGTGTCGATGCCCATGCCCTGGTCCATGGTGATCCGGAGCCGGATGATCCCGCCTGGCTGGAACGCGTGCCCGTTCAATTCAATCTGGTCTATGCCCCCATGGCCATGGGATTCCAGCGCGCACTGGGCCGCGCCATCGAACGCATTCAGCCCGACGTACTGCACCTGCATCTGCCCAACAACTCGGCGCTTTGGGCACTGACCCTGCCCATCGCGCGGCGCGTGCCCTGGGTCATCCACTGGCACTCCGATGTGGTGGTGTCCAACATCAAGTGGTCCGTGGCATTGGGCTACATGCTGTACCGGCCATTCGAGCAGGCCTTGCTGGAACGCGCCCAACAGGTATTCGCAACGTCGCCACCCTATCTTGAGGCCAGCAATGCCCTGCGCACCTGGCGCAGCAAATGCGAGATCGTTCCGCTGGGCCTGAACCTCGAAACCATTCCTGAACCAGCGCTGCTGCATCACGGCCAAGGCTGGCGGCCCGACACCCGGCTGCGCCTATTGTCCATAGGACGGTTGACCTACTACAAAGGCTTCGAGACCTTGATCCGAGCCGTCTCGGCCATGCCTGGCGTGGAGTTGCTGATCGCGGGAGAAGGAGAGCTGCGAGCATCCCTGGAAGAGCTGATACGCCAATGCACTCCAGAGGGCAGACAGGCCTGCGTGCGACTGATGGGCTCGGTATCGGACGAGGAAAAACATGCCTTGTTTGCAGAATGCGACATCTTCTGCCTTGCCTCGCGCGAACGCACGGAAGCTTTCGGCATCGTATTGCTGGAGGCCATGCTGCACGGCAAGCCCTGCCTGGTCACCGACCTTCCCGGTTCGGGCATGCCCTGGGTGGTCGCCCACTCACACGCCGGCCTGCATGTACCGTTTGAAGACATTGATGCCTGGCGCAGCAGCATTGCTCGCCTGCAGCACGACACGGCCCTCAGGCAACGACTGGGCCAATCGGGCCACAAGGCCTTGCATCGGTTTTTCAGCATCGGTCCCTGCGAACGCAGCGTGGCACGCCACTACCGCAGCCTGGCACCCGACACCCGCCCGGCAAGAGCACGCCAGGACTTGCTGGTTGTCATTTCCACGCGCAACAACGAAGCCGAGATAGCGCACCTGATACGTCGCGTGCATGCATTGGTCGAGGCCAGCGTGCTCGTCGTGGACAACAGAAGCACGGATGCCACCTGCCATGAAGCCGAGCAATGCGGCGCCAGGGTACTGCGCCCCTTGCTGGCAATGACCAATTGGGGCAGCCTGCAGACCGGCCTGCGCTACGCGCAGACCCATGGGTTCCAGACCGTCGTCACCATCGACGCTGAAGGTCGCTATGAGGTGGAGGAGCTGCCCACGCTGCTGGCACAACGCCAGCAGGCGGACATGGTCGTAGCCTACTTCGCCGAGCGCAACAGCCTGGTGCGCCGCATCGCGTGGCAATGGTTCCGCTGGTTGACAGGTTTTGGCCTGCGGGATTTCGTTTCTGGATTCAGGCTGTACAACCGGCAGGCGCTGGAGGTTGCGACCTCCACCGAAGCCACCATGCTCGACTACCAGGACATCGGGACTTTGCTGCTCATGCGTCGCCAAGGCTTGAATGTTGCAGAGGTGGCACTACCTCTGCACACGGCCAGGGTCAACAGATCGAAGATCTTCCAGTCATGGGGTAACGCGGTGCGCTACGTGGCAGTGTCTTCGCTGTTGAGCATCGCCCATGGCAAAACCCGAAGCGGCTCTGCTTACCCTCCCTCGATTTAGCGGCGTACTCGCGTGTACACGCCCACAGTCTGCTCCGTGCACTGATCCCAGGAAAACTGTGCGGCCCGAACCAGCCCCTTGGCCCGTGCTGAATCCTGCCACTGGGTATCGCTCAGGCAAGCCCTTAGCTGATACGCGATATCTTCCACCTGCATCGGATCGGCCAGACGGGCTGCTCCTGCCGTAATTTCCGGCATGCAAGACGTGTTGGAGGTCAGAACCGGCACTCCGCTGGCCATCGCCTCAACCAACGGCAGGCCAAATCCTTCATACAACGATGGATAGGCAAACAATAGCGCTCCGGCATACAGCAAGGGGAGCTGAGCCTGGTCCACAAAGCGCAGATAGTGCATCCACCCCTCGTCGTGGGCTACGGCCATCTGCCGATGCATCTCGTCGGAGCTCCAGCCCTTCGACCCAGCCACTACCAAGGGAAAACCGCGCCGTAGTTCAAGAGGCAAGCTGCCATATGCTCTCAGTAGCCGCTCCAGGTTCTTACGGGGCTCGATCGTCCCTACATAAAGCGAATATCCGCGATATCGCAGATTCCATTGCGCAAGCACATGTTCAACCTCTTCTCGTAATCTCGGGCGATACACCGGATCGACGCCCAGACCTATTGCAGTCACATTTTCGGGAGCCCAGTCATAGCGCTCAAGAAACTCTTGTCGGACCGTCTCCGAATCAGTGATCACATGGTGCGTGCGCTTCATGCTGGCACCAAATGCAAGATTAAGGAAATCGACACGTGCTGCTGGATGGAACTGAGGGTGCAGCACATGCGAGAGATCGTGAACGGTGCTGACGGCCGCGCCATCGAATGGAGGCACGACGTAATTCGGAGAGTGATATACCGCGTGCCTGTTCCCCCGTAGACGCCAGCCATAAATGGCCGGCGTCAGGGCTTGATAGGCACGGACGGCTAAGCGGTTGGCAGCAAGGCGCGTACGCAAGGTCGCCCGCTCATGGACAGGCTGATCAAGACCCGACAACGGATCAGCAACCCAGCGCCCCATTGCGAAGTAACGCAAGCGTTCCACGTCCGAATGGCTAGCGAGGCGCTTTGCCAGTTCATAACTGTATCGGCCAATACCAGTCAGCGGCGGGCTGAGAACATCGGTGGCCAGAATCACGTCCAAACCCATCACAACGCCTCACAAACCGTCATGAAGCATCCAGTGCAGCGTTTCATCCCAAGGTGTCAGGGGCTTGTCGCCGATCAAGGCCTCAAGTCTTGATGTGTCTGCACACAAGGTCTTGACCTCGTTCGCCCTTACAAAGGCTGGATTAACCTGGACTTGCATCTCGTGCCCCGTCAGTCGAACACATTTTTCCAGCACCTCTTGTAGAGAATTGAGTTGTTGCGAACCCACATTGACCACGGTGCCGGTCACCCGTCTGTCGGCCAGCAAACGATAGGCGCGCACCACATCGCGCACATCGGAAAAATCGCGCCAGACCTGCAGGTTGCCCAGCTCGATCTGGGATGACTTGCGACGGAAATGATCCACGATCTTGGGGATAAGGAAATCCCTGGATTGCCCAACACCGGTGTAGTTGAACGGCCTTGTTATCACAATGGGCAATTTATCCATCCACAGCCGCGCCATCATCTCCATCGCCGACTTGCTTACTGCATAGTCATTGGCCGGATTCAGGGGCGTTGCCTCACTCAGCTTTCCTTCTGCTGTATTGCCGTAGACGTTGGCACTGCTGGCGAGCAATACGCTCTCCGGCACTTGCTTCAGGCTCGCAAGCGCCTGAAGCAGGTTGCGGGATCCACCCACATTGACGCGGTAAAAGTCCACTGGCGAACCATGGCCCACGAAGGCGATGGCCGCCAAGTGAAAAACAGCGTGCGGTGCAATTTCCTGCACAGCTGATTGCAACTGAGCATAGTCTTCAAGATCGGCAACTCGATAATTGGCAAGGCCTTGCTGAGGAGCGTGCCCCACCCCCCAAACCTCCCAACCGTGTTGCTCAAGCTCTTGAACAAGATAACGTCCAGTGAAGCCGGCAGCTCCGGTCACCAGGGCTCGCTTGTTTGCACCGCTTTGCTGTTGATTCATAAATTACCGGTCCGATCTATCAGAAAGAAAATCCGGCTTGATTGCGGCGCAAATCAGCATCAACCATCATCTGGCACAACTCTTCAAGAGTTGTGGTTGGCGCCCAGCCCAATTTTTCCTTGGCCCTGGCAGGATCACCAATCAAAAGCTCCACTTCCGCGGGACGATAGAACTTAGGATTGACACGCATCACCGTCTTTCCCGTTGCCACGTCCACGGCCGTTTCATTCTCGGTCTCTCCCTTGAAATCCACGGTAATTCCAGCACCCTTGAAAGCCATACTGACGAAATCGCGCACAGTCTCGGTACGATTTGTAGCGAGAACAAAGGTGTCGGGTTCATCGGCCTGAAGCATGCGCCACATGCCCTCCACATACTCCTTGGCGAATCCCCAATCGCGCTTGGCATCCAGGTTGCCCAGCTCCAGAACATCCAGCTTGCCCAACTTGATCTTGGCCACGGAATCGGTGATCTTGCGGGTGACGAACTCGCGACCGCGCAGAGGGCTCTCATGGTTGAACAAAATACCACTGGAGCCGAAGATACCGTAGCTCTCACGGTAATTCACCGTCATCCAGTGCGCATACAGCTTGGCTACGCCATAGGGGCTGCGCGGATAGAATGGGGTGGACTCCACCTGGGGAATCGCCTGCACTTTGCCGAACATCTCCGATGTACTGGCTTGATAGAAGCGAATCTTTGGGTTAACGATGCGTATCGCCTCAAGCAGATTAACCGCGCCAAGTCCGGTAATTTCCGCCGTCGTGACTGGCTGCTCGAACGAAACCCCCACAAAGCTCTGTGCCGCCAGATTGTAGACTTCAGTAGCTTCTGACTTTTGCAAAAGCCTGATGCTGGACGACAGGTCTGTCAGATCGTACTCGACTAGATGCAGATTGGGGTGATCCTTTATACCCAATTCTTCAATGCGCCAGAAATTGACCGAACTCGTACGCCGATAAGTTCCATAAACCTTATAACCCTTCTCCAGCAACAATTGCGCAAGATAAGCGCCATCTTGGCCGGTTATTCCGGTGACAATTCCAATCCGCATGTAAACCTCTCTTACTTTTATAAAGACAATACTCATACTTGAGTATTCAAAGCATCGAAAATCAATTAGGCCGATTTCAATACTTCATGAATCACAAGCACGCAGGCGTTTATTCTTCAACGATCATCGCCAAGATGCGACAATGCGTCTGAAACCTTGGCAATGACCACGTCAACATCTGAATCCAGGCCAACCCAAAGCGGCAATCTTACCAGTCTCTCGGAGTATTGATCTGTGATGCCCATGACTCCATGGTATCGACTGAATTTTTGAGCCGCCGGGGCCGAATGCAGCGGAACATAGTGGAACACGGAGCCAACGCCCTGCGATTTCAAATAATCTATAAAAACAGTTCTTTTCTTTAAATTTGGCAGCAAAATATAATACATATGCGCATTATGATCACACCTCTCCGGGACAACCGGACGCCGCAGTTTCTCTTGAACCTCAAATTTCTCGAAGGCAGAGTTGTAGCTATTCCACAGCGCTATTCTTCGACTGTTTATATCATCAACAGCCTCCATTTGAGCCCACAGGAATGCAGCAATCAGCTCTCCCGGCAAGAAACTTGATCCGAGATCACACCAGGTGTATTTATCGACCTGCCCACGGAAAAATTGGCTCCGATTGGTGCCCTTTTCTCGAATAATTTCAGCACGCTGTACAAGCTCCGGGTCATTGATAAGCAATGCGCCACCTTCGCCAGAGATTATATTTTTTGTCTCATGAAAGCTGAGACATCCCATGTGCCCTATGGAGCCAAGCGGGCGCCCCTTATACTTTGACATTATCCCTTGGGCGGCATCTTCAATCACGATCAAATCGTGACGTTTTGCAATATCCATGATCACATCCATCTCGCACGCAACACCAGCGTAATGAACAGGGATGATGGCTTTGGTTCGAGGCGTAATAGCCGCCTCGATCAATTTTTCATCAATATTTAAAGTATCCGGCCTAATATCAATAAAGACAGGAACAGCACCTCTAAGCACAAAAGCGTTCGCCGTGGAAACAAATGTGTAGGATGGCATGATCACTTCATCGCCCGGACCCAGGTTTGCGAGCAAGGCAGCCATCTCGAGCGCGGCAGTACATGAATGGGTCAGAAGTGCTTTCTCACAGCCAATACGAGCTTCCAGCCAACGCGAGCAGGATTTTGTAAAAAACCCGTCTCCTGCCAAATGACCATTCGAGTGGGCTTGAGCAATGTACCAAAGCTCTTTTCCCGTCATGTAGGGCTTGTTAAAAGGTATTGTCATTTTTCGCACTCCATAAACCAATGGGTATAAGGAATCCAGGCCCTATGCTTCAGAACACCCTTCACAGACGAAAAATGCTCACTTGCTATTGCATTATAGCCGGTGGAATTTCTCACATTCTGTCCACGATCTCTGGATATGAGGTATCGCGCAATTGGGTTCTGCCCCGAGGCATAGCAGGGATCAAAAGTGACCACATACCCACCTGGAGCTAGCGCATCTTTTGCCAGATGCAAAAGAGATCTGGCCTCATCATCACTCAAGTGATGCAAGACACCAAGAGCCAAAACTCTATCGAATTTCGGATAGTCCTTCAGCATGGAGACATCAAGAATTCCACAATGAAATTTGCCGCGATTCCCGTATCTACTCTTTGCAGATTCAATATATTCAGGGCTGATATCAAATCCGAAATATTCGACATCCTCGGGCAAATATTCCAATATTTCAGCAGTACCGCATCCTATATCCAAAATCCGACAGCCAGCAAAAGACTTGATGAACTCATTCACCAACTCCCTACGAACTGTTTTCGCCCCCATGATGTTCTGAAGAGCATCATAGATCAAAGGAGATGTCAATACAGACCTGATTCCGCTAGTTATCTGACTCATCTCTATCCCTTGGCTAGAACAATTATTCCAAGTATCACAAGTGCACTACCGATGACTTTTTCCATGCTGACAGACTCATTGAAAATCAGGAACCCTGCCATCAATACAAAAATATAATTCAAACTGACAAATGGGTAGGCATAGCTAATCTCAAATTTGGTCATAGCCAGCATCCAGGAAATACCCGCAAAGAATGTAGCAATGATCCCTGACAAAACCCAAGGATTGATCAATAAATGAGCTACATATGCAATTTTTCCGGACATGTCAACAGGCAGCGGACCTGCAGAAGCCACCTGCCAGCGCATGACGAGTTGGCTATATACCGTAAAAAAAATTGTCGATAATATAAAGAAGTGATCAAGTATACGATTCAAAGCAGCACCTCATATGCTAGGAAATTCAAGGCATATGTGACGCGTCATTTCGCCACCCCCAAATAAACCAAGGAGCCTTGGGGCCAACGTTGAACAAAAGATCAAAAATGCTTACCCCGTGCTCAAACTGAAGATATTTCTGAGGATAGGCTGGATAGCCGGAATAATCCTTCCACACCAATTCGATCTTCTCCGCCTCAAACCCAGCAGCATCAATATAATTCTTTGCCGCCGGCCCTGATATATAAGTGCTAGCACCGACTTGCCGCAAAATCTCAAGCAAGCGTTCTTGCTTTTTCCCCGGTGCATCCAGTTCTCTAGAATCTCTAAAAGTCGTATTGATTCCCAAGAATCTATTCGACACAGATTTTATGATAAATTGGTTCAAATCAGAAAGATTTTTCCAGTGAATATCAATATATATCTCTTTCAAAAAAGGCTGATACATTTCAAAAAATGGAGATTTTCCATAGTTTGCAACCAGTGTCTTGTAATGCTTAATCTGCCAAGAATTATCTTTTATCTCAACATCACAAACCAACCTGTCTCCACTTGAACCTACGGGCACGGACAACCAATGCAGCCCCTGGGCCGTTTTAACTATATTTCTATTCCGCCAATCATTTTTAGTAAACTGAACATCATCATAGAAAATAAATTCATCTGCGTCATTAATCAAATCAAAATATCCCTTCCACGGAATATAATTCGACTGCAGAACAACCACTGTCTTCATCATTTCAGCAGATTCCAGAAATATTCTTGAGACAAATCATCTGGCAATGATATAGATGGATTAACCAGAACCATCCGATCTTTCAAACTACAAATCCTGCCACTCCAAACAATACAAGCAGGATCGTCCCACGATGCTAGCGCAGTCAACAACAGCACGCAGCCAGCACGGAACTCAATATCCATCACCAGTTCTACAATATCTTCTGGCGCCAACGAAAATGCTGCTTGTGCTTTTGGACGTCCCGCATCCACCTCGTTGGTTACCTCATGTACAGTGGCTCCGCCAATACATGATCCATATTTAATTGCAGATCTTACTGGCTCTGTGCCAATACTCCCAGCAAATGAGGGAAGCAAGGAGTAGTGAAGATTAATCATCTTCCCGCTGAACTCTTGAACAAAATCAGCACTAAGTATTTTATGAACTGTTGTGATAATTACATCAGGCTGGCAAAGTCTGATCTGCTCAATAAGTGTACGTTGCTTATCCGCATTAAAATCAATGCATTGATTGCGAAGCCCGTTGTTTTCGGCAAAATCAATTGCTAGGCAGGGCCTATCAGAAATCACCTCAACAATCTCAAATTCTGGCAACCAGTTTCTCTTAATGGCTTCGTGCACAAAGCGCAGATTCCCGCCTCCACCAGAACATAAAAAGAGGATTTTTTTCTTATTCATTGCTATTTTCCTCGTAATTAATTGACTGCCTCACCAAGTACAAAGGCTTGCGGGAGGATTTATAGTTCATTCTACCCACATACTCACCCAGTATACCTAGGATGAGTAGTTGTATTCCGCCGAACAAAACGATTGCAGCCATCAAAGATGCATAGCCTGCAGCAGTGATAACTCCCAAAAATTTGCCAAAAATAATTCCACTCAGCCACAAAAAGCCTATTGCGGAAAAAACGAATCCCGCCCACGTTGCAAGCTTTAGTGGCAAATCTGAAAATGTCACAAAAATATTTATCGTATGGGATAAAAGTTTTCTAAAGGTATAGTTGCTCGTACCATCCTTACGATTTCCATGCGGGACCTCGACAGTCGCATATCGGTTAGTTAGCCATGATAAATATCCATCAACGAATGGAAATGGGGTATCAAATTTGGCAAGCCCACGAGCAATATCACCTCGAATCAGCCGAAAACTTGTATAGGCTTCGTTCAAGGATGGAATGGCTTTATGGAAAAGCCATCGAGCCAGCTCGGAAGTGACATTGCGCCAAGCCTTGTGGGTACGTTCAGGGTAAACACCATAAACAAGGTCAAATCCCTCAAGCCCCTTTTCATACAGCAATTCCACGCTTTCTGGGAACTGTTCCAAATCGTCATCTAGCGTCACAACCCATTCCCCAGTTGTGAGGCTAATGCCACAGATGGTTGCAGCATGTTGCCCAAAGTTTTTACTAAGTTGAATACCTTTGACCCTGTTGTCCTGTTCAGAAATATCAACTATTTTTGACCAGGATTCGTCACCGCCACAATCCTCAACCATGAGGATTTCAAAGTCACTCGTAATTCTTTCCAATGAAATTCTCAGCCGCTCATAGAGCTCTTGCAAGCTCTTTTCTGACCTGTAAACTGGAATAACAACTGATATTTTCGACATGTAATTCACTAACCTAACAGATCATTAAAATTGCATCACCTGAATCGACGTGTGCAAACTCTGTTTAACCAAGGCCAGAGCTATAGCTAAATGCTAAAAACCCAGCCTAATATAAATCTACTGCACTTTAACATCCCCAACTTGACACCCTAGGTCTCTGATATCTGGAGGAGCCTTGAAAACATGATCTACATGCATTTCCAAGACGGCGAAGTCACTAGCACGACCAATGCTGACTTGTACCTTCCTCCAATTATCCGCCATAGGGTTATCCAAAATTTTAGCTTTGCCAAACAGGAGATTTAGGCCAAGTTGATTTCCATGAGGGCAAATATATTCGAATTCAAAATACCCTTGATCCTTTTTTGGAATAGGTAAAACAACAAAGGCTCTAAGTCCATTTATCCATCTAAAAGGCTTCTGATTTGGATATGCTTCTCGACTGTGCCAACCAAATGCATACTTCAGCGTGTCAATCTTTAAGTTACCTGAATTTACTTTCTCGGTAATCCTACTGTGCCAAGCGCTGATATCAAAACCATCATCTTTTTTCAGCTCCACATCTTCCCGTATCTTATATATAACAACGCCCTGGTCATCGTTGGTTTTTTCCAAATATGGAGATGTGTCCAATGCGGAAATGACAATATCATCTACTGCAGGCTGAAAACTTGTATTGTGTGCAATGATATATTTATAGTCATTTTCTTTTATCCACTGCCATTGTTCACGACTCAGCACGCCATCATTCAAGGAAAAAATTCTCGCAACTTGTGCATCAACGGCCTTGGGATAAAAGCTGCTATGTCCGGAAAAAAGTCGAATATCATACTTCAACGCAAATGGCAAAAAAGTACTATTCAGATAGTGATCGCTTTGATACTGAAAAGGTAAAGTAATTACCTTAGAACGACTCCCTTTTATTGACTGATAGGCAGAGTTCTCAAATGTAAAGATATTTACACGAGGGCTTAGATAATAAAAATCCCAAACAATGACTAGACAAGCAACCGCTCCCAACATTGGGCTTAATTTTGGTATCCCTCTATTACTAAACCAAGATGTCATCTGGGCGATACAAAATCCTAATAGGATTGCATATATTACAGAGACCACTGACATGATCCGCCCCGGAGTTCTTGTTCCATTAAATCCGGGAAAATTCTCAAAAAACCAACGATAAATTGGTACTTGTAAAGCCTGGTCAAATTTTGGGCCAAATATCAGAAAGAAACCCAACAAAAACAAAAAAGAAAAAATAGAAATAAGCGCAGATCTCTCCAATTGCTTATTTATACGGAATATTGGCGAAACAAACCAGAACAGAACAAAAATAGCGGAGACGCCAAAATAAACATTTTTCTCATTTCCACTAAATCTATGAAACAGTCTAGAAATCTCTGGCGTATAAAAGAAAGTTTCATCAAATTTTTGCCCATTATCTAAAACTCCACTTTTCATAAATGACAAGATAAACAAGCCATAAATAATGGTGCACAGTAAACCCGGAAATATCCAAGATATTTTCTTAAATGAAGCGCCTCCATTTTTCAAGAAAATAGAAATCGTTCCGTATAGAAAATACGGCCATAAGATGAAGGCGGCCCAGTAAAACAACTGGAAGTTTGCAGTAATAAGGAAAAAAGAAATTAAACCAACAACAAAGAAACTTTTACCTGAATTATTAAGTCTGGCTCGTTCAAAGAAATATATCAAAAGTGGTAGCAGTATCGCATCTACCCCATACACCATTTGTCCATACAAGAAACTTGTACGAAATGGAATTAGTGCAAGAAAAGTTCCAGCAACAATAGCGGCCACACGATTTTTCGTTAGTATATTGACCATCAAATAGCCAGCTATACCCACCATTGGGTAGGACAATATAACGAGGATGTTATAAGCCAAGATCGGACCGAAGAAAAAAGTCAATCCACCCACAATCGCCGTAAAAGGAAAGAAAATCAAACCTTCGGTGAAATTATGAGAGGCATATTGATATCCGGTGTAGTAAGGAAAACGGCCTCTAAGCAAGTTTTCATAAAAGAGGGAGTACCGATAGAATTGCTCATGGTGATCTCCCGGAACCATGTAGGCTAAGCCAGAACCAACGCTCCCAGCAGAAATACCATCTGCCATGTGTTCTAAAAATAACCGACCAGAATACAAAGTACCAATCAGAAATAGAAATAGTATATAAATTATCAGCAAACAGCGATTACTATTTATCTTATCAAAATATTTCATCATTACCCTAAGATATTGCTCATTCTATTGTTTGCTCAAAATAGCATCAATAAACTGATTGCAACATTTTTCCCATGTTAACCAATGCATCTCATCAGACAAAGGGCATTTATTCTGCATATATAAATCCAGCCAATTCTTTAGTTTATTCGCAAGCTGCTTCGGATCTACTGAGTCAAAATAGAATGCGTGTACTCCCGCGACTTCCCTGAATATGGGAATATCCCGAGCTATGATCGGTAGCCTATGTTGCGCGGCTTCTATCAATGGAAGCCCAAATCCTTCTCCATAGGAGCCAGCAATCAAGCTCGCACTACTAGCATAGATTTTTTCTAGATACTCATCACTGATGCCATCTAGCCAAAGAAGACGTTTTCCAAGCTCTTTGTGCGTCTTAAGCACATCAATGATCTCTGGGATATTTCTACGCATTGCTTCGGGAAGGCCTTTCCAGCCTTCTTTTCCAACAATGACTAAATTTACGTCTATACCCTCTTGCCAGAGCAGCGTAAATGCTTGGAGAATCTGCAGATAGCCTTTTCGCGGCTCTATTGTTCCCACCATCAAGAAGCTGACCTTGGACTGAATAATATCCATGATTTCTTTCGAATTATCATGAAGTCCATGAGAAGGTGCAGAATTACCTATATCAGCACCCAAATGTATCCAGTCAATTGAAAAATCCCTCTTCTGGGCAGCTGCTTCATCTATCCAATCTCCGAGATCCTTTGCCACTGCTTTAGATATACAGATCGCACCATTCAAATTAGCGACCGACTGCAGCCATCGATTCTGTATTTCATCCATTCCAGGAGGAAAAAATTCCGGAAGCTTTACAGGCAATAAATCGAATACCGTTGCATAGCAAGTGCACCCTCGTTGTCGATATTTCTCAAACAACCCTTGCTTTTCTGCTTCAACAAACGTATCACCAGAAAAATCAATATTAATCAGTATGTCATTTAATTCCGGTTCTACAATATCATCACCCAACTCAATGGACGGGTAGCCGAGAAGCTCAAAGGTGTATTTGCGTGCATATCTATGCCGCCATTTTCCACAAATATTGCTCAGATATATCGGCTCTATTCTAAATCCATCAGGAGGATTTTTTAGCAAAACTCCGACTAACGCACGAGCAACACGTTCAATACCTGTTTTAAGATCGTTAGAACATGTAGCCGTTATATCTAGATACAAACACTTACCAGAGCGTTTTAGAGGCAAGCTGCAAGCTATGGCCTCGGAGAGTGAGGCCAAATCAGAGATTCCAGACTGTTTTGGAAAAATTGGAACAATATGCTCAATAAGGTGCTTGGTCGAGTATTGGGACTCATCATAGTATTTTTCAATATGAGAAATATACTGCATAGCACAAGTGCTTGGGGCATGTGTACTTCGTACAATCTCCTTGGCTCTTGCTCCCATCAATTGACGTCTTTCTGGATTTTTCCATAACAACTCAATTGCATCCACAAGCTTCTCATCTTCAAATTCATCGGGCAGTACCAATACTGCATCACGATCAAGCTCGGCCATCGCCCCATTCGCATTGACAATGAGAGGTAATCCATGACCCATGCAGTCGAAAACTGCTGCAGATGTCTCCCCACGACTCTGAGTTCTTAATTGCACAGCCAAATCGGCCGCAGCAAGATATTTATTGAATTCATCTACTGAGATGTATCCTGTAATATCAATACGTCTTTTTAATCCACTGTTAACTATTTTTTGGAGAAATTCGGATCCATATGAACCTCCATTATTCTCTCCTACAAAAATAAGTCTGCACCGCTCATCGTTCACAAGATTGCTATTCAACCAAGCATTAAGCAAACGATGGTTTAATTTTGTGAAGTCCAAGAAGCCAAAAGTGCATATTATGAATTCGTCCCCTTCTAATCCCAGCTGCTTTCGGGCCAACACCTTTTCATTCTTATGAGCCGATCCCCGCAGCAAAGGTACTACTTCAGTTTTTCTTGAAAATTCTAGGCCATACCATTTTTCTATGAGGCTTTTAGAATACTGGGAATGAACGATTACACCTTCAGCGTGAGCAATAACTTCAAAATTAACCGGGTAATTGATTTTTGCTAATTCAGGATTAGCTAGGCACAACTGAGCTCCCGTATAGCCATGCGATATATATGCTGCATTAATCCAAGAATTTTTCTTTCCGAAAACCAACTCTTGCCAGGCAATCAATCCGCTGAGGAAGAAGTCATGCAACACAACTGTACCGGGTATTTCTTTAACCAAGGACAGCATCTCACGATGAAAGGGCGAGTTTCCAATCTGATAAACAACTCGATCACAATCCCTTCCATGCAGCCTAAACCATTCAATGTCATGTACAGTCCAAGATCCATTGATTTCTAGCTTCCTCTGATCTGTGATTAATACTAACTGATAGTATTTAGCGAGCTCAGGAAGAAGTTCCGCACTGTAATCAGCAATTCCGGTTCTCTCGGGCGGGAAAGGAGAGACAAAGGCAAGAGTAGGCTTGGCATTTCCATTTTCCACCAGAACAGTATTAAAGTCTTTTTCTCGATGCTGACCCATTAAGCTTTCCCATGCATTTATAGAACGCATGGCTGTTTCGTCCCAAGAAAAATTTCCTGCTTGGCTTAATCCATTGAGGCGAAGCTTCTCACCAAAAACACTGTCACTTAGTACTTCTAGAATTTTTTCGGATATTGAGTCTTTGTCGAAAGGGTTAAATAGGGCCGCCTCCAATCCAATGACTTCGGGAAGACTTGTCGTATTTGCGCCTATGACGGGGGCGCCACAAGCCATCGCTTCGAGTGCCGGCAATCCAAAGCCTTCATGCCAAGAAGGGAATACATACAATGCACAAAGGTTGTAGAGCTCAATCAGCTCTTCATCGCTAACATAGCCACTAAATAGTAGTTCATCTATCTTTAAGCCATTTTTTTCTGCTATGCGACGGAACTCCAACGTACTGCCCTCTGGAATTTTCCCTGCGAAAACCATTTGATAAGTACGCCGCAGATCAAGCGGCAAAGAACTCCACGCTTCAATGAGTCGCACTAGATTTTTACGCTCATCCGCTCCACCGGTGTAGAGTACAAAATTCCGCCTAATACCAAACTTCTTATATAATCTATCCCTATTATCATCGCAGACGCTATAAGACTTAAATTCTGGACCTATGGCAGTTGACACATTTACAAAACTTTCTGAATCTCCATCTAAGCATTTCTGAGCTTCTTGACGAGAGTGTTCAGATATGCACAGAAAAATACTCGCCTGCTTAAGATCGTTAATCTTACGCTCATAATAGTCCGCATACTGTGGATTAGGGCTTAAATAATGACCGGGATTTAGAAGTGGAATCAAATCATAGAGGCTGACACTTATTAGTGTTTTATGATCAAGTTTTTTGATACTTGTCACAGCGTCATCAACATATCCCTCAAATAGACTTGTAATATGAACAATATCTGGACGCAAACTATATAAAAATGCCTCTCGAACTAGTTTACCAATCTCATTACGGGGTCTATTTCTATAATCATCTTCTTTAACCGGACCAGGTGTGTACCAGATTTTTATATTATCTTTAGGTAAAAATCCTCTGAAGATTCCGCGAATATTTTCAATCGTTTCAGGAAATGCTCCATTAAGAGCCAAAAATATCTCGTGCGCCCCTCTATTGCGCACAATGGCCAAAACAAAATCAAGAGTATATCTACCAATACCACGAAAACGGCTTTCAGTTTGCAAGCCTTGCATGTCAATTACAATACGCATTAAATATCCCTGTTCTTTTTCTCAATCGCCGCGCTCATCTCAGCGTATATTTTTTTTGCGTGTGGCGCGAGATTTTCCAACTCTCGCTCTGAATTTTCCACTGGATCATTCAAATCTAAATTAGGCAAAGCGTGCCGAGAAGCTGAATTCTCTATATTTCTAAAATCACGAAGTTTTTGATGTAGCTTCGGAAAACGCAATATCCATTGATTGACTCGATAACTCAGTCTTGGTTTACGTAAAACATACGCTATCAAGAAAGATAATGGAAACTGGAGTATTTGGATAAACCGATCGACAACGGCCTTTGCTCCACGTCTGAAGCTCTCTATGGGAGAGTTTATGAGGTCTGCCGCAAATCTTATGGGCTTCGTTATGCGCCATGACCAGCTGTCCTGTATAGCGTGCAGGTGAATCTCCAGATCTCGGGCTTGCGACCACCAATAATTTAGATTTGTGCTTAGCTGCAGTACTTGACCTTCTTGTACATGAGCATGCGCTTCCGCAGAAGCTAGCCGAGTCCGGAGTTCAACAGATTGCATTTCCAGCGTTGATATTTTCTCTTCTGTGTTCCGAGACTGTTCAAAATTCCGGAATAGTCTTCCCTCTAGATTTTGCGCTTGTATTATTTTCTCTGTCAGCGAGTTCTCTAAATTCCGCAATGAGTCACTGAGGAAGAAGTTACTTTTTACTTTAAGCTCAGATATTTCAGCAAGGATATTTGCTTGCTTATTTTCCAAATTCTTCAAGAAGCTTTTTAATTCATCGATCTCTCTCGCATCATTTTCTTGAAATTTCTCCAACGCAGCCTTATTAAGCTGAACATTTTTAGATGCCAATTCCGATTGTTTTTTTGTATTTGAATCACCGTTTCTATTGCATTCATCCATGCCTCAATCGGCATATATCGAAATTCATCTGAGTCATCAAAAGATGTCTCGTTCAAAACTTCTAACATAAGTTTGAATGACCAATTATCTATAGGGTATCGCCATAGCAGCGATGCCCATTTCCCATAGATTGATGGCAGTCCATAAGGACTCATAGAAATAGTGCGCAATCCTTGTGAATTATCAGTAACACCAGAGACTACTTCTTTCACAAATATTAAAAATGCCAGGAATATGTTCTTTGGCCATACGCAATCTTGCTTTATTTTTGAAATTGATCCGTGATCTATTAGGAAAACCTTTTCCTCATCCACCAGAACATTCCATGTTCTAATATCATCATGGTATAAGCCAGCAGCTTCAAGCGCGACAAGTTCATTCAATACAGAGATCAATATTGCATGGCAATCAAAATCGACTTCTTCACGTATCAATTCCAACAACAGATTCCCAGGAAGTTTTTCTACGGCAATCCAAATATCCCTGCTGCTTTTCCCACTAAACCTTAGCTTTGGTGCGGAGAAATTCAAAGGGATATTTCCCAAAAAATCACTCTCTCTCAAAATTTCCGCTTGATTGAAATCTCCCCTGGGATGATCAAGCCTATACATCTTCAATACAGTGTCATTGTTAAAATAATAACGCCGACTCCTTTGATGCGTCCCATCTGCCAAAGCATGTGACTCAAAAGTCCATTCATCAAATTTTGCAGATATATCGCCAAGAATCCAATATCTATTACTAGCAATAAAAAGTGGCCGAGCGACAGGAGCCAAATGGGTTTCATATCGAGCAACTTCATGTATGAATGCTATTGCTTCAATCATTTCCCTTGGGTCTTTTGGCTGAGCAGGCGCCCAATAAAGAGGCTCTTCACGCAAAGCCATTTCAATAAGCAAGCATCCGCATTTATTTGCCAGGTGTTCAAGCAAATCTTGAACCACCTTAATGCCTTTTTGGTGCACTATATGATGAAAAACACTCAGCCCGAGAACCAAGTCATACTGATCATTCTTAATCCTATAAGCAATGTCTTCTATCAGGCAGTTTTCAAAATCGACATTTAAATCCGGATTCTCATTGGCAAGTGCTCGACATACCGCGATATTCTTATCAAGGAAATCCACGCCGCAGACCGTTGCGCCATGCTTTGCCAAATTTAAGCTAAAGTACCCTTGCGCACAGCCAAGGTCCAGTATATTCAATGGCCGTCCAAGCGACTTCTGCAAGGAATCGTAAACCTGAATAATACTCTTAAGCCTATCCTCACACGAACGTGATACTTGCCCAGATAGCTCTGAATGACCAAAAATGGGCTGATAGACTTCCGGAAGTTCAGATACAAGTTTTTTTATCATGAAACTAGAGCCCCCGATGCTGATTCCTGACAATTAAACGTCGCCTTCAAATCGACAATTCCCCAGAATGGCACAGGGCGTTCAACATAGATCATCAATGAGTCGTAACGGCGGTCAAGTGGTATTATTTCTTGCATCGGATTACCAGATGAAACCCCGAAAGATATGAGGTAGCTCCCCTCATTTAGCGCAACAGGAAGTGAGAATCTAAAGATTCTTACATCACCTGCACAGACAGATATATGTTCTTTTCCTTCAGTAGAGACAAAAGAATTTGTCCCATACAGAAAAATACCTTCCAATGTTTTTATTAGAAATCCGGGTACAACATTTTCAAAATCCGAGTCGAATCGAACCTTGAAATAGAAATCCACATTGGCATTGCTATCTATTCGAGGAGGATAATTCTGATCACCAGCCGAGAAAAAATAATCAAGGATAGCAGCACCTCCATGACCCCATCGATGCTCTTGCTTATAATATCCAGGTCTTGTATGAAAAACATCAGCGTCTTTGCCCCCCATGATTACCTGAGCAGAGTCTGTTGTTGAAGAAATCGAACCACCGTTTTCTTTTTTCTTGCCAAATAGCTGATCTAGATAATGGTTCGTCACCATTCGTGAATCACCATCTTGCACTATACAACCATCCTTTAAAAGAATGGCACGTTCACAGTGTTTGACCACATCCCCTGGACTGTGGGATACGAGCAGCAACGTCATTCCTTGCTCTTTGAAAAATGCAATGCGCTGAAAGCATTTGGCTTGAAAATATGCGTCTCCCACAGACAATGCTTCATCCACGATGAGTATGTCCGGTCTGACAGCCGTTGCTACGCTGAACGCCAGACGCATCTGCATTCCACTTGAATACATACGAATTGGCTGATCCATGTATTCGCCAATTTCAGCAAATGCCTCTATATTAGGCATATTGGATCTTATTTCATCTAATCTCAACCCCAACAATTGTCCCGCCATAAATACATTTTGTCGCCCTGTGAAGTCCGGATGAAAACCCATACCAAGTTCAAGCAAAGCAGCAACCCGTCCACGAATGGTCACACCTCCATTGGTAGGTTGAGTGGTACCTGTGATTATCTTCAATAAGGTGCTTTTACCCGCTCCGTTGACACCAAGAATACCTACGGATTCGCCTGAATTGACCTTGAAATCGATGCCCCTTAGAACCCATTTTTTTTCATGATTTGACTTACCAGTCAGCCATTCTCTAAATCGCGCCCATTTACTCGAATAACGTCTATATGCTTTATGGACGTTTGAAACGATTAAGATGCTCGTCATAGTTCATCCACAATTTCCCCCGCACGGGCGAGAAAGAAATGAGCGCCAAGGAAAAGAAAGAACAGCGAGATCCCAACCAATGGAAGCAACGAAATAAAATCAGGCGTCCTCTTTGCAAGAAAAATTTGCTGGTATGCCGACATCAGCGGTTGCATAGGGTTGTAGCGCATGGCATTGACTACTTGCTCCGGTAGAGCCGGTAACGTATATACAATTGGAGTAAGCCAAAACCAGAATTGCAATACCACTCCCGTAAGTTGGCCGACATCTCTAAAGAAAACATTGAGAGTCCCTAATAATATTCCCAACCCCAAGGTGAAAAATATCTGTAGAAAAAGCAAGGGAAAAAATGCCAGCAAAGCCCAACCAGGCCAATGACCAATAATTGCGAGAAAAGTCAAATAAAACCCGAATACAATTGAAAAATTTATCAACGCAGAAATCACAACAATTGCAGGTAGACAAATGCGCGGGAAATTAGATTTTTTTATCAAATTCCCATTCTCCAGAAATACACCATTCAAGCGCCCGAGCATCTCCGCAAACAGACTCCAGGTAACGACTCCCGCGCATAGATAAATACTAAATGCGAAAGGAGTTTGCTCATGCCCAGGCAGCGTTGGCCGCATCAACTGACCAAAAACCACGGTATAAATAATGATCATGGTCAATGGATTCGCCACTGACCAGAACGCACCAAGCAGCGACTCTCGGTATTTCCCATGAAACTCCCGCATGACGCTGCTCCACACAAAACCGCGATAAGCCCAGAGAGCTCGCAGCATGGCAATTCCGGGCATGCTCACTTGCTCTCCAGCGTTACGGCAACACGGCCATAGGTGTCTTCGAACCGCACGATGTCGTCTTCTCCCAGATAGCTGCCCGACTGGACCTCAATGATCTCCAGCGGCAATTTGCCCGGATTCGCCAGTCGGTGCACATGCCCCAGCGGAATGTAGGTAGATTCGTTCTCACCGAGCAGGAAGGTCTTGTCTCCATTGGTCACCTCCGCCGTTCCCTTGACCACCACCCAGTGCTCTGCCCGGTGATGGTGCATCTGCAAGCTGAGCTGCGCACCCGGGTTGACCACGATGCGCTTGACCTGAAAGCGCTCGCCGCTGTCAATGCTGTCGTACCAGCCCCAGGGACGGTGTACCTTGCGATGCGAGGAGGCCAGCTTGCGCTTTTGCGCCTTCAGTTCCGCCACGATCTTTTTGACATCCTGTGTCCGGCGCTTGTCCGCCACCAGGATGGCATCGGCGGTTTCCACCACGACGATGTTGTCCACACCCACAGTAGCCACAAGGCATGTCTCGGAAAACAGCAGGCTGTTCTGCGTATCGATCGCCAATGTCTGACCGGTGTGGGCGTTGCCTTGGGCATCGCGCGGCAGCACGTCCCACAAGGCATCCCAGGCGCCAAGGTCGGACCAGCCGGCATCCAGGGGCACCACGCGAGCGGGAATTCCCAGCTCCTGATTGCCGGGCAATTGCTCCATGACCGCATAGTCGATGGAGTCTGCTGGGCAACTGGCGAAGATTTCACTGTGGGGGCGAATGAAGTCCAGGTCCTGGCTGCTTTTCTCGATGGCAGCCTGGCAGGCCTGCAGCATCTGCGGCTGCAAGGCGGCCATGGCCTTGAGCCACTGGTCCGCCCGGACCATGAACAACCCACTATTCCAAAGGTAGTTGCCGCTTTCCAGATAGGCTTGCGCTACCTCCAGGCTGGGCTTCTCCGCAAAGCTCTTGATGGCGAAGGCGGAGCAGCCTGCAATGGCCTGAGCCTTCTGGATGTAGCCGTAACCTGTTTCCGGGCGATTGGCCACGATGCCGAAGGTCACCATGGCCCCGTCCTTCGCCAGTTCCCAGGCCGTCTGCACGGCCTCATGCAACTGAGTCAGGTTGTTCATCACATGGTCGGCGGGCATAGCGAGCATTACCGCGTGCGGATCTGCCACCAGGGCGGCAAGCGTCAGCGCTGGAGCCGTATTGCGACCCACGGGCTCCAGCACCAGCTTGGCTCCTGCAATGCCTGCCTCGTGCAACTGCTGAGCAGCCAGAAAGCGATGCTCGCCATTGCAGATCACGATAGGAGGGGCCTTCGGGATATGGGAGGCCACACCATCCAATCGCTTCGCTGTGTCTTGCAGCATGGATACCCCGTCCCCGCTAAGTGCCAGGAACTGCTTTGGATAGGTTTCACGCGAGAGCGGCCACAACCGGGTGCCGGAGCCCCCACACAGAATAACGGGAAGCAGAGGAGAGGTCATGAGGACGAGGAGTCAGAAGAAGCGTGACGAAGATTTTCAGCATCGGCCTCCAGCATTGCCAACCGCTGGTTCAGCCGCCGCACATCGCGCTCGATGCGGGTGTTGACCATGTCGGCATGCAAGGCCTTGATGAGCAGGACGATGCTGGCCAGCAGCAGCAGCATGGCCGGTGGATAGCTGATGCCCAGCACCGCTGCCAGGCGGTTGATCATCCCGGGCCAGACGCCCAGCACGACGGCGGCAACGGCAACGACCACCCAGAACAGGCCGTGCATGAGGTAGAGATGGTCGCGCCGGATCAAGTACAGGATCAGCGCGGCCAACCCTATGCCCATGAAAGTCGTTGTTACCTGAAGGGAAGCCATATTGATAATCAGAAGCTACCGAATGAAAGCATTCGGTTGATGCAGGGCACGGCCGAAACCAGCGCTATTGCCGTATGAAACGGTCTAAACCACCCAGGGAATACGTAAAACCTCCCATTGTAGGTTCCGCATCATGTTCCGAAGTCGCTTCCCCCTCTCGTTTCGCCCTGGCCTTGACAGGGATGTGGCGCCGTATTTCACAGCCCCTGCAGAAGCGGAAGGATCAAGCCTTGGTGACAGGCGGCGCTCCTGCAGCACTACACTGAAGCATTGACCTGATGCACCGACCACGCACTGTTGCTTGCGTGTACCTTCATATATGCCATCTTCCACCACCCAGCTCCTGGTCATAGACCCCCAGAACGACTTCTGCGATCTGCCTGAGGACTGGTGTCCTGGCTGGCAACGTCCCAGCCTTCCCGTGGCGGGCGCCCATGCCGACATGCAGCGGCTTGCCGGTTGGATACGGCGCGAGGGGGCGAAGGTGGACGCCATCACGGTGACGCTGGACTCGCACCAGCGCTATGACATCGCCCATCCGGCTTTCTGGCAACAGGGCAATGGCGACGACAGCGGCGATGTGGCGCCGTTCACCGCGATCACGGCGGCGCAGGTGCGGGCGGGGGTGTTCCGGCCGCGCAACGCCGAGGCGCTGCAGCGCAGCCTGGACTATCTGGATGCACTCGAAGCCAATAGCCGCTACACGCTGATGGTCTGGCCCGTGCACTGCGAGGTGGGCAGCTGGGGCCACGGTATCCATGCCGATGTGCTGGCGGCCTGCGGCGACTGGCAGCAGCAGCGCCAGCGCGCCGTGTACAACGTTTTCAAGGGGCTCAATCCCTGGACCGAGCACTACAGCGCGCTGCTGGCCGAGGTCCCCGACCCGGCCGATCCGGCGACCTTGCTGAATACGGCCTTGCTGGAGCGGCTGGCCCAGGCAGACATGCTGGTGGTCGCGGGCGAGGCGAGCAGTCACTGCGTGCGCTCCACGGTCGAGCATCTGGTCGAGCACCTTCCCCATCCTGAGCGCATCGTGCTGATGCACGACGCCATGAGCCCGGTGCCGGGCTTCGAGTCCGCGCACCATGATTTCCTTGCAGCCATGCAGGCCCGCGGATTGCGGCTGGCCTCCAGCCAAGAACTCCACCTGTAGGGGCCAGGCCTCCTTCCTGCGCGCAGCCCCCTTTCCTGTTTCCCCAGCATCGCACCATGGCTCCCATCATCACCAGCCTGCTCGACACCGATCTCTACAAATTCACGATGTGGCAGGCCATGCTGCACCGCAATCCCCAGACCGAGGCCGAATACGAATTCGTCTGCCGCACGAAGACGGCCTTCCCGCTGGCCGAGCTGTTGCCCGAGGTGGAGCGCGAGCTGGACGCCCTGTGCGCGCTGCGCTTCACGCCCGAAGACCTGGCCTACCTGGGCGGGCTGCGCTTCATGAAGAGCGACTTCATCGACTTTCTGCGCATCTTCCAGTTCCAGCGCGCCTTCATCCGTGCCTGGGCCGATGGCGACACCCTGCACATCGAGGCCAAGGGCCCCCAGGTCCATGTGATGGGCTTCGAGATCTATGTGCTGGCCATCGTCAACGAGCTGTATTTCCGGCGCTTCGACGCCGAGGCGGCGCTGGCCGAAGGCCGCAGGCGCCTGGCCGGCAAGATCGAGCGCCTGCGCCACCTGGCCTGCGAGGCCAGGCTGCGCAATCCCTTCGAGCTGTTCGACTTCGGCGTGCGCCGGCGCTTCTCGGGCGCCTGGCAGCGCGAGGTGGTCCAGGCCTTTGCCACGCAGACGGCGCAGTGGTTCAAGGGCACGTCCAACGTGCTGCTGGCGCGCGACTTCGGCATCGTGCCCATAGGCACCATGGCCCATGAGTACCTGCAGAGCTACCAGGCCCAGGGCGTGCGCCTGCGCGACTTCCAGATCGCCGCACTGGAGGACTGGGTGCAGGAGTACCGGGGCGACCTGGGCGTTGCCCTGACCGACACCGTGGGCATGGATGCCTTCCTGGCCGATTTCGACATGTACTTCGCCAAGCTCTTCGACGGGCTGCGGCACGACTCGGGCGACCCGTATGCCTGGGGCGAGAAGGCCATCGCCCACTACCAGAAGCTGCGCATAGACCCCCAGGCCAAGCGCCTGGTGTTCTCCGACGGCCTGGACCTGGACACGGCCCTGGCCCTGTACCAGCGCTTTGCCGACCGCATACAGCTGGGCTTCGGCATCGGCACGCGGCTGACCAACGACATGGGGCTGGAGACCATCAACATCGTGATGAAGCTCACCCACGCCAACGGCCAGCCCGTGGCCAAGATCTCGGACTCGCCGGGCAAGACGCTGTGCAACGACGAAACCTATCTGGCCTATCTGCGCCAGGTCTTCGGCCTGGCCCAGCCTGTCGCCGTCTGACACCGTCTGACACCGCCTGACACCGCCAAGGCTCCATTCATGCTGCGCATCACCATTGCCCAACTCAACCCCACCGTCGGCGACATCGCCGGCAACGTGGCCCGCATGGCCGAGGCCGCTGCCCGCGCCGCGCACGCGCAGGCCGACCTGCTGGTCTTTCCCGAGCTGTCGCTGTGCGGCTACTACCCTGGCGACCTGCTGGACGAGCCCGCCTTTCGCGAGCGCCTGGAGCAAGGCTTGCAGCAGCTGCTGCAGGCCACGCGCCAGTGGCCGCAATTGCACTGGGTCATCGGCGCGCCTACGCGCGCCAGCGGGCCGGGCAAGCCGCTGCACAACAGCCTGCTGGTGCTCAAGGACGGCGCCGTGCGCCTGCGCTACGACAAGCAGCTGCTGCCGACCTACAACATCTTCGACGAACGCCGCCACTTCGAGCCCGGCCCCGACGCGGCCAAGGTGCTGCGCATAGGCCAGGCCCAGGTGGGCTTTCTGGTGTGCGAGGACGGCTGGAACGATGCCGGTGCCGACTACGCCACCAACCCCTTCGCGCGCATGGCCGACGCCGCGCCCGACCTGGTGGTCAGCATCAACGCCAGCCCCAGCCACCTGGGCAAGCGCGAGCAGCGCCACGAGATCTTCGGCCAGGCTGCCATGCGCCACGGCCTGCCCATCCTCTACGTGAACCAGATCGGCGGCCAGGACCAGATCGTGTTCGACGGCGCCTCCTTCGCGGTGGAGCCCGGGCGCGGCGTGGTCTTCGAGGCCGAGCGCTTCGTGGAGGACCTGCGCACGCTGCAGTTCGGCGACGGACGCTTCCTCGACGCAGCCGGCCAGCCCTGCATGAGCGTGCCGGCCGAAGGCCTGCCCACCATGGAGTTCTACCGCCGCCAGATCGTGCTGGGCCTGCGCGACTATGCGCGCCGCTGCGGCTTCACGCGCGCCGTCGTCGGCAGCTCGGGCGGCATCGACAGCGCGCTGACCCTGGCCCTGGCGGCCGAGGCCCTGGGCGCGGACAACGTGGTGGCCGTCACCATGCCCTCGCGCTTTTCGTCGAGCGGCTCGGTCGATGACTCGGTGATCCTGTGCCGCAACCTGGGCATCACGCTGCACGAGCACCCGATCCGCGAACTGGTCGACGGCTATGCGCGCCAGTTCGAGGCCAGCTTCGGCCAGCCGCTGCAGGGCCTGCCGCTGGAGAACCTGCAGGCACGCATCCGCGGCACCACGCTGATGGAGTACTCCAACGCCTTCGGCCACCTGCTGCTGACCACCGGCAACAAGTCCGAGATCTCGGTGGGCTACTGCACGCTGTATGGCGACACCAACGGCGGCCTGGGCCTGCTGGGCGATCTGTACAAGACCGAGGTCTTCGAGCTGTCGCGCCACATCAACCACAGTGCGGGCCGAGAGCTGATTCCCCAGGCCATCATCGACAAGCCGCCCTCGGCCGAGCTGGCGCCCGACCAGAAGGACGAGGACAGCCTGCCGCCCTATGCGGTGCTGGACGAAATCCTCAAATACGCCATCGAGGGCCGGCACCTGTCCACCGCCGAATACGGCACGGCCGAGCGCTTTGTGACCCAGCTGCTGGGCCAGCCCGGCGGGGCCGAGCTGGTTGACCGCGTCAAGCGCATGATCTTCCGCAGCGAGTACAAGCGCCGGCAGGCCCCGCCCATACTGCGCGTGCGCCCGCGCGCCTTCGGCACCGGCCGCCAGATGCCCATTGCCGCCCACTACGAATGAAGCCAGAGTGAAGCCACCGAGCCTGTTTATGCAAGAGACTGCCGCCATGGACGCCCTCCCCGAAACCCCGGCCACCAGCGAGCGCGTGCACACCGCCGTGCTGATCGGGCGCTTCCAGCCGCTGCACAACGGCCACATGGCCCTGCTGCGCGCGGCGCTGGAGCGTGCCGAGCAGATCGTCGTCGTGCTGGGCAGCGCCTGGCAGGCGCCCAATCCCAAGAACCCCTTCAGCTGGCAGGAGCGCGCGCAGATGCTGCGCGAGGCGCTGCCGCCCGCGGACGCAGCCCGCCTGCACTGCGTGCCCGTGCGCGACTACTACAACGAGCCGCTGTGGGTACAGGCCGTGCAGCAGGCCGTGCAGTCCTGCGTGCCCGAAGGCGCCAGCGTGGCCCTGGTCGGCCATTTCAAGGACGCGACCAGCGGCTACCTGGCGCGCTTTCCGCGCTGGCAGCTGATCAGCCTGCCGCGCCTGGGCCAGTTCGACGCCACGCCGCTGCGCGACATCTACTTCGGCGTATCCGGCGTGGATTTCGAGGCCCTGGCCGCCCAGGTGCCGCCCGCCACCCTGCAGTTCCTGCGCCAATGGGCCACCACGCCCGTCCATGCGCAGATGTGCGAGGAATGGCGCATGCTGGCCCGGTACCGCCAGGCCTGGGCTGCGGCGCCCTACCCGCCCGTCTTCGTGACCGTGGATGCGCTGCTGCGCTGCCGCGTGCCGCACGAAGGCGCGCAACAGGACCACATCCTGCTGATACGCCGCGCCCATGCCCCGGGCCTGGGCCTGTGGGCGCTGCCGGGCGGCTTCCTGGAGCCGCGCGACACGCTGTGGCAGTCCTGCCTGCGCGAGCTGCGCGAGGAGACCTGCTCCACGCTCAGCGAGGCCGACCTGCAGGCCGCCCTGCAGTCCGTGCAGGTCTTCGACCACCCCGACCGCAGCCTGCGCGGGCGCACCATCACCCATGTGCACTACCTGGACCTGGGCGTGCTGCCCTCGCTGCCGCCCGTGCAGGGCGGCGACGATGCGGCACTGGCGCGCTGGGTGGCCGTCTGCGACCTGCCCGCCATGGAAAGCGCGTTCTTCGAGGACCATTTCCAGATCCTGCGCCAGTTCCTGCCCCTTCCGGTGCAACAGCCCCTGGCGGACACGGCCGTGAAAATCGGCTAAAACCGGAGATTGCGGCGCCATCTTGCGCCGCAATACCGTTTTTCCGGGCTCCCCGTGTCCCCCCGCGTTTGAATGACTACCACCCTACAGATCCGACCCGCCACCCCCGATGACGCCGAGCTCATCGTCCGCTTCGTGCGCGAACTCGCCGTCTATGAAAAAGCCGAGCATGAAGTCCTGGCCACGCCAGAGCATGTGAAGCGCACCCTGTTCAGCGACAACCCCGCCGTCTTCGGCCTGATCTGCCTGCATGGCGACCAGCCCGTGGGCTTTGCGGTCTACTTCTTCAATTACTCGACCTGGCAGGGCCGCCACGGCCTGTACCTCGAAGACCTCTACGTCACGCCCGAGGCGCGCGGCCTGGGCGCTGGCACGGCGCTGCTGCGCCGCCTGGCGCAGATCGCCGTCGAGAAGGACTGCGGCCGCTTCGAGTGGAGCGTGCTCGACTGGAACCTGCCCTCCATCGAGTTCTACGACCGCCTGGGCGCCCTGCCCCAGACCGAGTGGATCCGCTACCGCGTGACCGGCGACACCCTGCTGGAGATGGCACGCGAGCCGGGCTGAGGCCGGCCCCCTTCGTCTGCCTACTCGGGCTCCACGCCCTGGCGCACGGCCTGCTCGACCACCTCGCGCGTCAGCGTGGGCACGAAGGTCTCGATGAAGGCATAGGCATAGCCGCGCAGCCAGGCGCCCTTGCGCAGGCCCAGCCGCGTGGTGTTGACCTCGAACAGGTGGCCGGCGTCCAGCGTGCGCAGGCCCTGGTCGCGCTCGGCATCCAGCGCCACCGAGGCGACGATGCCCACGCCCATGTCCAGCTCCACATAGGTCTTGATCACGTCGGCGTCCATGGCCGTGAGCACCACGTCGGGCTCCAGGCCCTCGCGCGCAAAGGCCTCGTCGATGTGGGCGCGGCCCGTATAGCCCTGCTCGTAGGTGATGATGGGAAAGCGCGACAGCGCCTCCAGCGTCAGCGCCTGCTGGGACTGCAGCAGCGGGTGGCCGGGCGGCACGACCACGCCATGCGTCCAGCGGTAGCAGGGCAGCGCGACCAGGCCTTCATAACCGGCCAGCGCCTCGGTGGCCACGCCGATGTCGGCCTCGCCGCTGCGCAGCATCTGCGCCACCTGCTCGGGCGAGCCCTGGTGCAGGTGAAGGCGCACCTGCGGATAGCGCTGGCGGAAGTCGCGCACCACATGGGGCAGCGCATAGCGGGCCTGGGAGTGGGTGGCGGCAATCGACAGCCGCCCCTGCTCGCTGGCGCTGAAGTCGGCGCCCACGCGGCGCAGGTTGTCGGCCTCCAGCATCAGGCGCTCGACGATGGGCAGCAGCGCCTCGCCGGGCGGCGTCAGCCCGGTCAGCCGCTTGCCTGCGCGGATGAAGATCTCCACGCCCAGTTCTTCCTCCAGCTCGCGGATCTGCCGGCTCACGCCGGGCTGGGAAGTGTGCAGCGTGTGGGCCACCTCGGTCAGGCTGTAGCCGCGGCGCACGGTTTCGCGCACATAGCGCAGTTGCTGGAAGTTCATGGGCAAGGCTCCGCCCGGGGCCGGTGCGGCCCGGGCCTGTGGAAGGCAAAAGCAGAAAGGAAAGAGAGAGGGGGACGGCGAGAGGCTTCAGGCCGAACAGGCCACGGCCGGCTCATCCGGTGCATCGGCCGCTGCCTCGCGGGGCAGCTCCAGCAGCTCGATCAGATTGCCTGCGGGGTCGCGCGCATAGCAGCGCCGGCCCTCGCTCACGGGCGCCACCTCCAGCGCCAGGCCGCCGTGCACCAGCAACTGCTGGCGCAGCGCATCCACGTCGCTGACCGTCAGCGCCAGGTGCACCAGGTTGCCCGCCGCGCGCTCGGTGCCGCCGGACTGCCCCTTGTAGGGCACCAGATCGATGCGCTGCCCGCCGGCCAGAAAGCTCAGGCCCGGACGCCCGGCAACGGTCAGGGCAGACAGGCCCAGCACTTCGCCATAAAAGCGCTCCATGGCCGCCTGGGCGCGCGCCGGAAAGGACAGCTGGACATGGTGGACGCCACAGACGATGGCCACGCCCGGCTTCATGGCAGTGCGGCCGGCAAGAGGGGAAGGCCAGGCGGGGCGTGTGGTGTGGGTCATCGAAGCATCTCGGAAAAGAATCAGCAGCCCGAATGCTGCTGCAGGCCATTGTCGAGACAAGTCGAAAAAACCAAAAATAATAAAAATTCAGTCTTTTATTTCCAAATCATCTCAAGAGATCGAACGCCGGTGGTCGGCACGGCGCGCCAGCCATTCGCCGCCGAACTGCAGCACCGACACCAGGGCCACCAGGATGACGATGACCTCGAACATCACGCGCGTCTCATAGCGCTCGTAGCCGTAGCGGATGGCCAGGTCGCCCAGGCCGCCCGCCCCCACGGCGCCCGCCATGGCCGAGGCATTGACCATGGCGATCACGCTCACGGTCATGCCGCCGATCAGGCCCGGCAGCGCCTCGGGCAGCAGCACCTGGCGCACGATCTGCGGGCGGCGCAGGCCCATGGCGCGCGCCGCCTCCACCAGGCCGCCGTCCACTTCGCCCAGGCTCACCTGGGCGATGCGCGCAAAGAACGGAATCAGGTTGGCCGACAGCGGCACCACCGCCGCCCAGGTGCCCAGCGTGGTGCCCACGATGGCGCGCGTCACCGGCAGCAGGGCCACCAGCAGGATGATGAAGGGAATGGCCCGGCCGATATTCACCGCCGCCGACAGCCCCCGGTACAGCCGCGGCCTGGCATAGAGCCCGCCCGGCGCCGTGGTGTGCAGCACGATGGCCAGCGCCAGCCCGGCAACGATGGCGATCAGCGAGGACGCGCCCGCCATCAGCAGGGTTTCCAGAAAGGCCTGCAGGTATTTATCGAGCGGGGGCAGGGACATGGCCAAGCAGTTGCAGTGAATCGGCGCCCAGCGCCTGTTGAAGGGAAGACAGCGCGGCCGGTGAAAGGGGTGAAAGCGGCGAGGGTGCCGACGGCAGATCCTGCACCGGCACGCCCACCAGCAGGCGGCCCTGCGAACGCCCGCGCATGCAGTCCAGCCCACCCTGCAGCAAGCGGGCACGCGGGCCCAGCACCTGAAGCTGCGCCAGCGGCAGGCCCTGCTGGCTGCCGCCGTCGGCCCATCCGATGGCCAGCACGGCGACGGCCTCCGGGCCATCGGCCGCCGCCACCAGTTCCAGGTCCGCCGCCAAGGCCTGCCGCAGCGGCCGCAGCAGCGCACGCGCCGCCTCCGAGCGCGGTGCCGCAAACAGCTGCCAGACCTCGCCGATCTCCTGCAGCCGGCCCTGGTCCAGCACCAGCACGCGGTCGCAGACCTCGCGGATCACGGCCATGTCGTGCGTGATGAGCACGATGGTCAGCCGCAGCTTGCGGTTGATCTCGCGCAGCAGCTCCAGGATGGACTGCGTGGTCTCGGGGTCCAGGGCCGAGGTGGCCTCGTCGCACAGCAGGATTTCGGGCTCGTGCACCAGCGCGCGCGCAATGCCCACGCGCTGCTTTTGCCCGCCCGAGAGCTGGGCCGGATAGGCGCCGCTCTTGTCCGCCAGCCCCACCAGGGCCAGCAGCTCGTCCACCCGTGCGCGCACGAGCGCGGGCCGCCAGCCTGCGGCCTGCAGCGGCAGGGCCACGTTCTCGTACACCGTGCGCGAGGACAGGAGGTTGAAGTGCTGGAAGATCATGCCGATGCGCCGGCGCAGCGCCACCAGCGCGTCCTCGTCCAGCGTGGCGACATCGGTGCCGTCCACCAGCACGCGGCCGCTGCTGGGCCGCTCCAGCGCATTGATGGTGCGCAGCAGCGTGGATTTGCCGGCGCCGCTGCGGCCGATGATGCCGAACACCTCGGCACGCGCTACCTCGAAGCTCAGCGCCTGCAGTGCGTGCACGGGCTCGCCCGCGCTCCTTCCCGCGCCCCTGCCCGTTCCCGGGTAGTGCTTGCGCACGCCCTCGAAGACGATGTGCGGCCGCTGCAGCGCATCGATTGCATGGGGCTCGCCGGCCGCCGCCTGTTCCACCTTCATTGCCTTACACGCCTCAGAAGGCCGGCAGCACCGAGCCTTGGTACCTGCTCACGATGAACTGGCGCACGGGCTCGGACTGGTAGGCGCGCAGCAGGGCCGCGACCCAGGGTGCAGCGCGGTCGCGCTCGTGCACGGCAATGATGTTCACGTAGGGATTGCGCTCGCGCCTTTCGACGGCAATGCCATCGCGCGTGGCGATCAGCCCCGCCTGGTAGGCAAAGCTGTTGACGATGGCCGAGGCATCGAGATCGTCCAGCGAGCGCGCCAGCACCACCGAGGCCGCCTCCACCAGCTGCACCTTCTTCTGGTAGCTGGCGATGTCGGCCAGGCCCGCCGTGCCCTTGAAGGGGTCGAAGCCCTCGCGCAGCTTCAGGATGCCCTGGTCCTGCAGCACCACCAGCGCACGCGTCTGGTTGCTGGGATCGTTGGGAATGCCCAGGCGCGCGCCAGCGGGCAGGTCGGCCAGGCGTTCGTGCTTTTTCGAATAGAAGGCGATGGGCGAGATGTAGGTGTCGCCCGCCGCCACCAGCCGGTAGCCGCGCTGCTGGTTCTGGTCGCGCAGGAACGGCACATGCTGGAAGGAGTTGGCCTCGATGTCGCCGTTGTTCAGCGCCTCGTTGGGGCTGGCCGCGCCGCTGATGACCACGGGCTTGACCTGCAGACCCTGCTCGCGTGCCACGCGGGTCACCACTTCCCAGATTTCCTCGTCCACGCCGCCGCGCACGCCCACGCGCAGCGGGCCGGCCTGCGCGGCCCGGATGGCGCCTGACATCGCCGCCACCGAGGCCCCCGCCGCCAGTCCCCGCAGAAATACTCGCTTGTCCATCGCACAGTCCTTTCAAGAATCAATAGGCACCAGGGTGCAGCTCACGGCCGGCCGCGCGGGCCTGGGCCTGCAGGCGGGCGAAATGCTCGGGATAGAAGCGCTGGGCCACATCCAGGTGGGAGCGCACGCGGCCCTTGAGCGCGTTCTCGCCCACATGGCTGAACAGCGGGTTGTCCGGGTCGCTCTGCGGCCCCGTGGCCAGCACGGCCAGCTCGGGCGGTAGGGTCAGCAGCGGCACCTGGCCCAGGTCCAGGCGCGGCGCCAGGAAGTAGGCGATGGAGTAGCGCTGCACGCCCGCGCGCGGCACCAGCACGCGATGCACGTTGGCGCGCAGATAGCCGTTGGTGGCCAGCTCCAGCATCTCGCCGATGTTGATGACGAAGGCCCCGTCGCGCGGCGGCACATCGACCCAGCCAGCCGGCGTCTCCACCTGCAGCCCGCCCACCTCGTCCTGCAGCAGCAGGGTCAGCAGGCCGCCGTCCTTGTGTGCGCCCACGCCCTGGCCTGCTGCGCCCAGCTCGCTGCCCGGGTAGTGGATGATCTTGATGCGGTGCGCAGGCAGGCCGCTGACCAGGGCGTCCAACGCGCCCTCGGGCAGCTGCAGCGCGGCCACGAAGTGGCGCAGCAGCTCCAGCGCCACGCCATGCGCTGCCGCCTGCCAGGCCAGCACCTCCTCGCGGAACCCGGGCAGGGCCTGCGGCCACTGGTTGGGGCCTTGCAGCCCCTTCCAGTCCGGCACGCCGGGGCCTGCGGGAATCTCGGGCGACTCCTCGCCCGGGTCGATCTGCTCGCGCTGGTCGGGCCGCTGGCGCGTGATCTCCATGCCCACGGCCGTATAGCCCCGGAAGTGCCGCGTGTTGGCAATGGCCAGCGCCTGCTTGTCCGCCAGCGGCAGCGCAAAGAATTCGCGCGCGCGCCGCTGTATGCCCTGCCATGCGTCCCGGCCTATGCCGTGCCCTTCCAGGTAGAAGAAGCCGGTGTCGCGTGCCGTGCGCGCCAGCTGGCGCAGCGCCTGGGCCTGCGTGGCCGGGTCGCGCAGGGCCTGCAGGTCGATGACGGGCAGGGCCGGGGTTGCCGCCGTGGCGGCGGGCGCTTCGAGGGTGGATGCTGTCAAGGTGCTCATGCTGTGCTGCCAGGGAAGTGGGAAGGAAGGGGCGCTCAGGCCGCCAGGCGCTGATCGCGGTCTTGCTCGTGGTCTTGTTCGCGGTCTTGTCCGCGTTCGGCAGCCAACACCGCATGGCCCTGCGCCTGCTCCAGCGCCTGCTCCAGGTCGGCCAGCAGGTCCTGCGGGTGCTCTATGCCGATGGACAGGCGCACCAGCCCGGGCGCAATGCCCACGCGCGCCAGCTCCTCGTCGCTGAGCAGGCTGTGCGTGGTCTCGGCAGGAATGGCGGCCAGCGACTTGCTGTCGCCGATGTTGACCAGGCGCAGGAACAGGCGCAGCGCGTCATAGAAGGCGCGCGCCGCCGGCCGGCCGCCGCGCAGCTCGAAGCCCAGCAGCGCCGGCACATGCCCGCCGCGCAGCTGGCGCAGGGCCAGCGCGTGGTCGGCGTGGCCGCTCTGGCTGGCGTGGTGTATGCGCTCCACCAGCGGATGGCGCTGCAGGAAATCGATCACGGCCAGCGTGTTGCGGCTGGCGCGCTCCTGGCGCAGGCCCAGTGTCTCCAGGCCCTGCAGCAGCAAGAAGGCGCTGTGCGGCGCCAGCGCCGCGCCGCAGTTGCGCAGCAGCACGGCACGGGCCCGCGCGATGAAGGCGCGGTCGGGAAATTTCTCGGTGAAGACAAAGCCCTGGTAGGCCGGCTCGGGCGCGCTGAACTGCGGGTAGCGCCCCGCGTGCGCCACCCAGTCGAAGCGGCCGCTGTCCACGATCAGCCCGCCCAGCACATTGCCGTGTCCGCCGATGGCCTTGGTGGCCGAATGCACGACGATGTCGGCGCCCCAGTCGAAGGGCCGCAGCAGCAGCGGCGAAGCCACGGTGTTGTCCACCACCAGGGCCACGCCGGCCGCATGGCTGATATCGGCCAGCTGGCGCAGGTCGGCAATGCCGCCCGATGGATTGCCCACGGACTCCACGAACACGGCCTTGGTGCGCGGCCCTATCGCCCGGTGCAACGCCTGGAAATCATCCTTGGCCACGGCCGTGCTCTGCACGCCGCGCGAGGCCAGCACATGGGCGATGAAGTTGTGCGTGCCGCCATACAGCTGCGAGGCCACGACCACATGGTCGCCCGCACTGGCCAGCGTGGCCAGCGCCACGTCGATGGCGGCCATGCCCGAGGCCAGGGCCAGCGCGGCCACGCCGCCTTCGAGAGCCGCAATGCGCTGCTCCAGCACCGCCAGCGTGGGGTTGGCCGTGCGCGAGTACACATCGCCCTCCTCCACCAGGCCGAACAGGTTGGCGCCGTGCTGGGCGCTGTCGAACACGAAGGAGGTGCTCTGGTAGATGGGCACGGCCGCGCTGCGCTGCTGCTCGCGCCCCCGGTAGCCGGCGTGCAGGGCCTGGGTGTCCTGCTGCCACAGCGCATCGCTGGCTGCGTCGTGCGGGGCGGACTCGGTGCCGGTCGCTGAGGTCATGCATGGACTCCGTATGAGTGGTCGATGCAGCCCATTATTCGAAGCCCGCGCCCTGCGCACTACGAAGAAAAACGCGTTCGCTTATTCGGTTTGCGCATGTCGCCGGGCCGCGCCCTTCCTAGTTGCCACGCACATATGGATGCGCGTTTTGCGTCGTTGGCAACACGGCACTCAGCGGACAGCATCGGCAGTCCCGAAACTGCTTTGGAGGGAGTTCCATGACCCGCAAGACCCAGACCGAGATCGACAGGACCCAGGACAGCCGCTGCGCCCATGGCGCAGATTGCGGTGCTTTCGGAGCGCTCGATGCTCCCGAGGCGGCCGAGCCCTCGCTCTCGCGCCGCACCCTGATCCGCGCCGGCGCCGCAGCCGGCGCGCTGGGATCGGCCGCCTGGTTCAGCGGCCGCGCCGGGGCGCAGCCGCGCCAGAAGATCACCTTTGCCTGGAGCCAGGCCAGCTTCTGCCATTCGCCCATTCCCGTGGCGCTGGAGCGCGGATTCTTCGAGCGCAACGGCCTGGACGTGGAACTGCTGAACTGGGGCGGCTCGGCCGACCAGTTGCTGGAGGCGCTGGCCACGGGCAAGGCCGATGCGGGCGCGGGCCTGATCCACCGCTGGATCAAGCCGCTGGAGGCGGGGCTGGATGTCAAGCTCATCGGCAGCGTGCACGGCGGCTGCCTGCGCCTGGTGGGCCTGAAGTCGGCCGGCGTCACGCTGGACCCCAGCACGCTCAAGGGCAAGACCATCGGCGTGGCCGATCTCAACAGCCCGGCCAAGCAGTTCTATTCCATCCACCTGGCCAAGCGCGGCCTGGATGTGGACAAGGACATCGAATGGCGCGTCTACCCGGCCGACCTGCTGGATGTGGCCGCCAAGAAGGGCGAGATCCAGGCCATTGCCGACGGCGACCCGAATCTCTACCTGATCGAGAAACGCAACCCCGGCACCTTCCTCGAACTGGGCAACAGCGCCAAGAACGAATACGCCGAAAGCACTTGCTGCGTGATCGGCGCAGGCGCAAAGTTCGCCCGGGCCAACAAGCCCGCAGCGGCCAGCGTGGTGCGCGCGCTGACCCAGGCCTCGGACTACATCGCCGAGAACCCCAATGAAACGGCGAAGATCTTTGCCAAGTATTCGCCCAAGGTGCCTGTCGAGGACCTGCAGCGCCTGCTGGCTGAGCTGACCTTCAAGCACCATCCGCACGGCAAGCCGCTGCGCGACGAGGTCCAGGCCTTTGCGGCCGACTTCCGCACGGCCGGCGTGCTCAAGAAGCAGACCGACCCTGGCCGCTTTGCCAGCCACATCACGCTGGACGTCCTCGCATGAGCACCGCAAGACCACGCTGGCGCCTGGGCGCCACGGATGCCGCACCCGGCCTGGAACGGGAACAGGCGCAGGACTCGCGCAAGGCAGGCCCCTGGCGAACCGGCCTGCTGGCCGCCGCCGCCTGGGCCGGCCTGGGCATGCTGACCCTGCTGTGGCCCAACAAGGAGATCGGCTTCAGCGAATGGGCGTTCACGCAGGAATTCGGCATTGCCGCCCTGGCCGTGGCCCTTTTGCTGCTGGCATCGGCCGTGCGGCGCGTACGGCGCATCGACCGCTGGCTGCGCCCGGCCGGTGCCTGGCTGGTGGCCGCGCCGCTGCTGCTGGCGCTGTGGGAGACGCTGACGGCCAAGCTCGCCGCGCTGCCACCGCCATTCTTCGCGCCACCGCAAAGCCTGATTGACGTGGTCCATGAGGACTGGCAGCGCCTGGGCCTGTCCACGCTGTATTCGCTGCGGCTGCTGCTCAACGGCATCGTGTTCGGCGCGGTGATCGGGTTTCTGACGGGCGTGTGGATAGGCTGGTCGCGCATCGCGGGCTACTGGGTGCATCCGCTGCTGCGCTTCCTGGGGCCGGTGCCGGCCTCGGCCCTGCTGCCGCTGGCCTTTTTCTTCGCGCCGTCGAGCTACTCGGCAGCCGTGTTCCTGGTGGCGCTGGCCACGTTCTTTCCGGTGGCCGTGCTGACCTGGTCGGGCGTGGCCTCGGTCAGCAAGAGCTACTACGACGTGGCGCGCACGCTGGGCGCATCGCCCTGGTTCCTGGTGCTGCGCGTGGCCATCCCGGCCGCCCTGCCCCAGGTCTTCGTGGGCCTGTTCATGGGGCTGGGCGCCTCGTTCTCGGTGCTGATCACGGCCGAGATGATGGGCGTGAAGGCCGGCCTGGGCTGGTATCTGCAATGGGCCCAGGGCTGGGCAGCCTACGCCAACATGTACACGGCGCTGCTGGTCATGGCCGTGCTGTGCTCGGGCCTGATCACGCTGCTGTTCACCGTGCGCGACCGCACGCTGTCGTGGCAGAAGGGAACCGTCAAATGGTGATTGCCGCAGAACATGCCGCCAACGCCGCAGCCACGCCCGCCATCGCCGGGGCGGCCCTAGCCGGGGCGGCCCTAGCCGGCGCGGCCATCGATGTGCAGGCCGTCAGCCACTGGTTCGGCCAGGGGCAGGGCGCGCTGCAGGTGCTCGACGAGGTCAGCCTGCAGGTGCGGCCCGGCGAGTTCGTCGCCCTGCTGGGTCCCAGCGGCTGCGGCAAGTCCACGCTGCTGCGCCTGGTGGCCGGGCTGGAGGCCCCCACGGCCGGCGCCGTGGCGCAGGACGGCACGGCCATCACCGAGCCCGATCCCTCGCGCATCGTCGTCTTCCAGGACCCCACGCTGTTTCCCTGGCGCACGGTGCGCGGCAACGTGGCCCTGGGCCTGCAGGCACGCGGACTGCTGGACAGCCAGGTCCACCGCATCGACGAGGCCCTGCGCCTCGTGGGGCTGGAGGATTTCGCGGACAGCCATCCCCACCAGCTGTCGGGCGGCATGGCCCAGCGCGCGGCCCTGGCGCGCGCCCTGGTCAACGACCCGCGCCTGCTGATCCTGGACGAGCCGCTGGGCAAGCTCGACTCGCTGACGCGGCTGGCCATGCAAAGCGAGATCCTCAAGATCTGGCAGCGCGCAGGCTTTTCCGTGCTGCTGGTCACGCACGATGTGGAAGAGGCCCTCTTCCTGGCCCACCGTGTGCTGGTCTTCAGCCAGCGGCCCGCCCGCATCGTGGCCGAGATCGATGTGGACCTGCCCTACCCGCGCCAGCGCGGCCACGCCCGCCTGTCCGA
Organism: Delftia sp. CH05; assembly: GCF_009827015.1. Taxonomy (NCBI): domain Bacteria; kingdom Pseudomonadati; phylum Pseudomonadota; class Betaproteobacteria; order Burkholderiales; family Comamonadaceae; genus Delftia; species Delftia sp. CH05. The sequence goes on from NZ_WUMG01000002.1 coordinate 364,985, forward strand.
GCTGCGCCACGAGGCCCTGCGCCACCTGGGCCTGGACCAGACCTGGTAGCGCCCGCCTCCGATGCAACGCAGCGACTCCCCCGACTGGCTCAACCCCTTGATCGGCGCCATGCAGCAGGCCCAGGTCGGCCTGCTGCAGCTGCTGCACGGCCTGGGCCTGGCCGGCACGGTGGATGGGCAGCCCGCCTGGCCGTGGGCCGTGCGCCTGTCCGGCGAAAACCTGCTGATCGACCTGGGCCAGGCCCGGGGCCTGATGTGGTCGCTGGCGGCCGTGGCCACCGCCATCGTTTTGCTGGTGCTGGCCCTGGTGCTGGTCCTGGTTCTGCGCCGCATCCGCCTGCCGGCCCTGGTGCTGACCGCGCTGGCCGCGCTCGCCCTGCTGCTGGCCCCCTGGCCGCGTGCCGACCTGATCCTGGTGCCCGCGCATGCCACCAGCTTCCATGCCTCGCCCACGGGCTTCAGCGTGGAGAGCATTGCGCGCGGCAGCGCCGCCTATGCCCAGCACTGCACGGCCTGCCACGGTGCCGATGGCCGGGGCCACGGCCCGCTGGCCGCCAGTCAGCCGGTCTGGCCGCCCAACTTCACCAGCCCGCTGTTGTGGCGCCGCGCAGATGGGGAATTGCTCTGGGCCATTCTTCATGACCGCCGCCCCGTGGAGTCTGGCGACGGCGCACGGGCACACGGCCAGGCCGACCGGCTGTCCAGCGACGACGCCTGGGCCCTGATCGACTTCATGAAGGCCCGCGCCACAGGCCAGATGCTGCAGATCGCCGGCAACTGGCCCTATCCCGTGGGACTTCCCGACATGGCCGTGCAGTGCGCAGGCCAGCCCGCACGCCGCCTTGGCACCTGGCAAAGCCGCCAGCAGCGGCTGAGGGTGGTGGCAGGCAGCGGCCCGGTGCAGGAAGACCCGCGCCTGGTCAGCCTGCAGCTGTCGCCCGATGGCGGCAACCGCGCCGCCAGCGCCCTGGACTGCACCGTCAACGACCCGCGCGCCTGGCAGGCCATGGCCCTGCTCAGCGGCTCGGAGCAGCTGCAGGGCATGCAATGGCTGGGCGACCGCAGCGGCTGGCTGCGCGCGCTATCGCGTCCGGGCGCCCAGGGCTGGTCGGAGGACGACCTGGTCTGCCGCACGGACACGGCGGCCAAGACCACCTCCGGCGCTGGCGCTGGCGCCGTGGCCGACGGCCTGGGCGCGCTGATTGCACGCATGGACGCCGAGCCCGTGCGGTTCATCAAGGGTGGGTTTGTGCATTGAACCTGCACGGAGGCAGAGGAACACGGGCACACAGAATCTGCAGGGCATTCGCAACTTGCTCTTGCCAATCTTTCAAGCGGAACATGGCTAGTGGCGGGGGCATGGCCTTTCTATAGTCGGCGCCTCGACGGATCCGCCCTCTTCCCTCAAGCCCGGGCGACGGCGACACTCCCACGGGACCCCATCCCCAAAAGCCCCCACAACAAGGAGAGACTGCGATGACCGATCTCACCATCAACGGCAAGACCGTTTCCATGGACCTGGACCCCGAGACGCCCATTCTGTGGGCCCTGCGCGACACGCTGGAGATGACCGGCACCAAGTTCGGCTGCGGCGCGGCGCTGTGCGGCGCCTGCACGGTGCACATGAATGGCCAGGCCATACGTTCCTGCGTGACGCCGATCTCGGCGGCTGCGGGCCAGAAGATCACCACCATCGAGGCCATGACCTCGGGCTCCGACCGCGTGGGCACCGCCGTGCGCGATGCCTGGGTTCGCCACGACGTGGCCCAGTGCGGCTACTGCCAGAGCGGGCAGATCATGAGCGCCACGGCCTTCCTCAAGTCGCTGCCCAAGGGCAAGAAGCCCAGCGGCGAGGAGATAGACGCGGCCATGGCCGGCAACATCTGCCGCTGTGGAACCTATGCACGCATCCGCGCGGCCGTGGCCGATGCCGCGCGCACCCTGGGCTGAACGGAGAACGCCGCATGCTGACCACCTTCAACCCCGCCGAACTGCCGCGCGCCCTGCAGCACATCCTGGACCGTGACGAGGCCGCTGCCGCCATCGCCGACGCGCCAGCCCTTGCACAGATCCCCCGCCGCAGCTTCCTCAAGATCGCCGGTGCCGGTTCGCTGGCCCTGGGCGTGTTTCCCGCCATGGCGCAGGCGCCGGGCAAGGGCGAGGCCGCCGGCCTCAAGCCCACCGAGCAGCCCGCCTCCTTCGTGGAGATCTCGCCCAGCGGCGAAGTCACCGTGGCCATCAACCGCCTGGAGTTCGGCCAGGGCGTGCACACCGCCCTGCCCCTGGTGCTGGCCGAGGAGCTGGACGCCGACTGGAGCAAGGTCCGCGCCCGCCTGGGCGGCAACGATGCGGCCTATGCCGATCCGCGCTACGGAATCCAGATGACGGGCGGCTCCACCGCCCTCAAGCACAGCTACACCCAGTACCGCGAGCTGGGCGCCCGTGCGCGCGCCATGCTGGTGGCCGCCGCCGCCGCGCAGTGGAAGGTGGACGCCGCCACGCTGCGCACGCGCGAGGGCTTCGTGCTCGGCCCCAATGGCAAGAAGCTGTCGTATGGCGAGCTGGCCCAGGCCGCCATGGCCCAGCCCGTGCCGGCCACCGTCGTGCTGAAGAATCCCAAGGACTTCCGCCTGATCGGCAAGCCCACGGGCCGCATCGACGCCCGGGCCAAGAGCAGCGGCCAGCAAAGCTTCGGCATCGACATGCACCTGCCGGGCCAGCTGACGGCGGTGATTGCACACCCGCCCGTGTTCAAGGCGCAGCTGGCCTCGCTGGACGACGCTGCGGCGCGTGCCGTGCCCGGCGTCAAGGCCGTGCTGCGCGTGCCCGTGGACGGCGGCGGCGAAGGCGTGGCCGTGATCGCCACCGGCTACTGGCCTGCGCGCAAGGGCCGCGAGGCGCTGAAGGCGCAATGGAACACCGACGCCGTGGAGAAGGTGGACAGCGAACGCCAGCTGGCCCAGTACCGCGAGCTGGCCGCGCAGCCCGGCGCGCGCCACTTCGACGCCGATATCTCGGCGCTGGACAAGGCGCCGCGCCATATCGAGGCCGAGTTCAGCTTCCCCTACCTGGCCCATGCGCCCATGGAGCCGCTCAACTGCACGGTGCAGATGGGCGAGACCGGCGAGGCGGGTGCCGACCTCTACCTGGGCACGCAGTTCGCGGGCGTGGACGGCATGGCCGCCGCGCGCGTGCTGGGCCTCAAGCCCGAGCAGGTGCGCGTGCACGTGCAGATGGCCGGCGGCGGCTTTGGCCGCCGGGGCGTGGGCACCAGCGACTATGTGGTCGAGGCCTGCCAGGTGGCGCTGGCCGCGCGCCGCGCCGGCCTGAGCGCCCCCGTGCGCATGGTCTGGAGCCGCGAGGACGACATCAAGGGCGGCTACTACCGCCCCATGCACCTGCACCGCGCCAGGATCGGCTTCGACGAACGCGGCAAGGTGCTGGGCTGGGACCACGCCATCGTGGGCCAGTCCATCACGGCGGGCACCATGTTCGAGGGCGGCATGATCAAGAACGGCATCGACGCCACGGCCGTGGAGGGCATGCGCGAGCCCTATCCGCTGCCCATGCGCCTGACCGTGCACCACCCCAAGGTCAACGTGCCCGTGCTGTGGTGGCGCAGCGTGGGATCGACCCACACGGCCTTCGTCATGGAAACGCTGATCGACGAGATCGCGCGCAGCAGCCGCCAGGACCCCGTGGCCTACCGCATGCAGATGTTCGGCGACAAGCACCCGCGCCATCGCCTGGCCCTGCAGCTGGCCGTGGACAAGAGCGGCTACGGCAAGCGCCAGCTGCGCGCGGGCCGTGCCTGGGGCGTGGCCGTGCACGAGTCCTTCGACACGGTGGTGGCCTATGTGGTGGAGGCCTCGGTCAAGGACGGCCGCCCGGTGCTGCACAAGGCCACGGCCGGCGTGCACTGCAACCTGGCCGTGAACCCGCGCACCATCGAGGCGCAGGTGCAGGGCGCGGCGCTGATGGGCCTGTCCATGTGCCTGCCCGGCGCGGCGATCACGCTCAAGGACGGTGTGGTGGAGCAGAGCAACTTCGGCGACTTCGCCGTGCCACGCATCACCGACATGCCCGAGATCGCCGTCCACGTCGTGCCCAGCGCCGAGCCGCCGACGGGCATGGGCGAGCCCGGCCTGCCGCCGCTGGCCCCGGCCTTCGCCAACGCCGTGGCGCAGCTCACGGGCAAGCCCGTGCGCAAGCTGCCGTTCGACCTGGCGTGATCGATCTGGCGTGATCGATCTGGCCTGAACGGCCGGACCTGATCCCGGTCAGCCCCCGGAAAGGGCGGCACCTGCGGCCGCCGCCCTTTCCAGTTCTTCCATGGTCAGCAGATAGTCCGGGCAGTCCTGCAGCCGCTGCACGGCCAGGTCGATGAAGGCACGCACGCGCCGGGGCAGCGCGTCGCGGCTGCCGTAGTAGACATGCAGGCCGATGTGCTCGCTGACATGCGCCAGCAGCACGGGCACCAGGCGCCCCGCGCGGATGTGCGCGGCCGCGCAGATGTTGGACAGCTGGCCCAGCACCTGGCCGGCCAGCACGGCATGCAGCTCCAGCTCGGCATCGTTGGTGGACAGGGCCGGCTGCAGGTAGCGGTGCGTGAGCTCGCCATCGACCGGCAGGTACCAGGGCATCACCGTGTCCGTGGCCGCATGGCGGAACATGCTGCAGCGGTGCGCGGCCAGCTCGTCCAGCGACCGGGGCACGCCATGGCGCTGCAGGTACTGCGGCGCCGCACAGACGATAAGCTGCACGGGAAACAGCCGCCGCCCGATCACGCTTTCATCGGGCGAGGCGCCGATGCGAAACCCCGCATCGACCCGGTCCAGCACCCAGTTGCCTATGCCGTCGTCCAGCCGCACATCGGGGACGATGCCCGGGTGCAGGCGGCAGAACTCATCGAGCAGCGGCATCAGCACGGGCGCAAAGCAGGACTTGGGGCCCACGATGCGCAACGGCCCCGCAATGCCCTCGCGGCTGTCGCGTGCCAGGTTCAGTGCGCGGTCCAGCGCGGCCAGCGCCGGCTGGGTGTCCTGCAGGAAACGCTGGCCCTCCTCGGTCAGCGCCAGGCTGCGCGTGGTCCGGTGCAGCAGGCGCACGCCCAGGTGCTGCTCCAGATGGGCCACCGCCTGGCTGGCGGCCTGGGGGCTCACGCCCTGGGACAGCGCCGCCTGGCGCAGGCTGCCCAGCTCGACCGCCTTGGCAAAGGTGGCGATGGCGCGCAGTTCATTGATGGGCATGGTGCGGAAATCCGGTATTCGTGGGCTGACAGTGCCGCAGTATCCCGCCTTTGCGCATGCCCTGCCCGCGGCTTGCGGGGCAAGCTAGCGCCCCTGGCGCGCCAGCCACACGCCGGCTGCCGTCAAGGCCATGCCCGCCAGCGCCAGGCCGCCCAGCGTCTCGCCGAACATGGCCCAGGCGATCAGGGCCGTGGCCGGCGGCGTCAGGTAGAACAGGCTGGCCACGTGCACGGCGCCGCCGCGGCGTATCAGCAGGTTGAGCAGGCTGACCGCGCCCACGGACAGCACCAGCACCAGCCAGCCCAGCGCGAACAGGAATTCGCCGCTCCAGCGCACCTGCATGGTTTCGGTAGCCAGGGCCAGCGCCCCCGTCGCCACCAGGCAGGGCAGGTACTGGATGACCGAGCCCGTGCGCAGATCAAACGATGGACAGAACCGCTTCTGGTACAGCGTGCCGGCCGTGATGCCGGCCAGCGCCACCACGGCCGGTACCAGCATGGCCAGCAGGGCATGGACCGGCACCGAGGCGATCTTGCCCGCCACCACCAGGGCCACGCCCGTGAAGCCCAGCGCCAGCCCGGCCCACTGCCGGGGACGCACGGACTCGCCCAGCAAGGTGCCGGCCACCAGCGCAGTGATCAGCGGCTGCAGCCCCACCACCAGGGCCGTCACGCCCGAAGGCAGGCCATGGGCGATGGCCGTGAACACCCCGGCCAGGTACACGCCATGCACGAACAGCCCTGACACGCCAATGTGCAGCCACTGGCGTGCCGACCGTGGCCAGGGCGCGCGCAGCACCAGGACCACCGCCGCCATCAGCACCAGGACGATGGCATAGCGCAGCGTCAGAAAGGTCAGCGGCTCCACATAGGGCAGGCCGAACTTGGCGCCGATGAAGCCCGTGCTCCACAGCAACACGAACAGCCAGGGAAGCAAGGCGGCCGCCATGGCGGGCGGCGAGGGTTTTTGGGTCATGGAGCGGATGCGGAAAAGGGCGGGGGCAGGGG